>PLBK01000014.1:848-43857 GCA_003134505.1 Actinomycetota bacterium
CCCGGCGAGCCAGTGGCTCCGGTGTCACCCTTCGCGCCGGCTGGTCCCGACGAGCCGGGGGCTCCGGTGTCGCCCTTCGCACCGGCCGGTCCTGCCGCGCCGGGAGCTCCGGTGTCACCTTTCGCTCCTTGTGGTCCGGCCGGCCCGGCCTGCCCGATCTGGTTCCAGTTCAGGCTCTTTTCGTTCGACTGGCAGGTCTGGCCCAGGCCGCTGTCGATGACCCTCAACGACCCCGCAGGCTGCTGACCCTTCGAGGTCTTCGCGTAGCAGGTGTGGATCAAACCGTTCGCGTCCGGGATCGTCGCGTACGCAACCCCGGAGCCGACCACGGCCACGGCGATCGCCGCACCGAACACCCAACGGGCACGGCGAAAGCCGGCCCAGTGTCGAAAGCTGTTCATCCTCTTCCTCCCTTGCTGGTTAGCTGCACTTCACGGCCGGACAACCGCCCTCATGACCCGCTCGAACCGAACAGAGCCAGCCTCCAGCGAACCGACCAGCGCCGGCTCGCTCTCCCCGTCGAAGTGGTGGAAGCAGACCTCGTCCTCGGGCAGGTAGATCGTCCGCAGATAGCGCAGTTCCGTTCCCTCCACTGCCTCACGTGCCCGGCCCGCGACCGCGGACAGATCGCCGGCTGCAACACGCGAAAGGTAGAGCTCGACCAGGTAATGCGTCATTCCTCGACGCTAGAGCGAGCCGAGCGAGCCCGGTAGGTGGGAATCCACACACTTTGGGCCGGCAGGTGATCGAACGGGCGTCTGCGCGGCTACGAACGCCGCGACAGCGTCCGCGCCAACTCGGTCCGCGAGCGAATGCCGAGCTTCCGGTACACGCGGGAGAGATTCGCCTCGATCGTGCGCACGGTCACGAACAGCTCGGCGGCGGCCTCCCGGTTCGTCTTCCCCGCCGCGACGAGCTCCGCCACACGCTGCTCCGTCGCCGTCAGCTCACTCGACGCGGGCCCGCGGCCGCTGACCCGCGCGAGCTCGTCACGCACTCGCTCGGCCCACAGGCGAGCGCCCAGCTCCTCGAAGATCGCGCCTGCCTGCTCGAGAACTCCCCGCGCCTCTTTCCGGCGCGCTGCCCGCCGCAGCACCGACCCGTACGCGAGCATCGTTCGGCCTCGGTCGAACGGAAGCGGAATCCCCTCGAAATGAACGAGCGACGCCTCGAGCGCGGCCAGCGCGGCGGGCAGATCCCCTCGCGCGGCCTCGAGAAGGCCTCGCCCGCGCGCTGCCGTCCCCAGAGCCCACGTCCGATCGAACGCCTCTCCGCGCGCCTCGAGCCTCGCACACAACCGGTCAGCCCGTTCGAGGTCCCCGAGTCCGACGAGCGCCTCGATGTGATCTCCATGAAATCGCCACTGCCCGGGCTCGACCAGCCCGATGCGCTCGCCGATCTCGTCTGCTCGCGTGAGCAGCCGATCGACCGCGGCGAGATCCCCGAGCGAGAGCTCGAGGAAGCCGAGCACCCAGAGACCGATACCGAGCAGCCACGGGTTGTCCCCGCCCGCCGCGAGCGTCGCCTCGGCGTGCGACCGCGCTGCCTCGACCCGGCCGAGGTGGGCGTCGACGAGCGCGCGGGTGTAGTGGTTGAGAGCGATCTGCAGCTCCTGCTCCGTTCGCTCGGCCAGCTCGAGTCCCTCATCGGCGTACCTGTCCGCCAGAGCCCAGTCGCCCGTCCAGAGCTCGAGCTCGACGAGGTGTGAGATCGTGTCGGGCTGGGAGCCCTCGGCACTCTCGTCCCTCGCCGCCTGATACGCCCACTCGAGGTGGGAGCGCGCCCCCGCATAGTCGTCGGTGTACTTGAGCATCTGGCCGAGCCACGCACGCGCGCGGTACGCAACGTGGACCGGAGGCGCATCACGCTCGATGGTCGCGGCGCGTTCGAGCAGGTCGACCCGGACGCCGCCTCCCCGGTAGTACTCGGAGAAGGCGAAGACCTTGAGAACGTGCGCCTCGAGCCGCGGCTCGGGAGCCTGCACCCGCTGCAGCAGCTCCAGAGCGCTTCGGGCATGATCTGCCCCGCGCGCGAGATCGTTGTCGAGCGCGAAGGCGAGGGCAGCGTGAGCCTCGGCGAGCAAGGCAGGATCGTTCGTCTCGAGCAGGGCCTGCTCGCAGACGTCGACGGCCGCAAGCTGCCCGGCGTCTCCGTCCCTCAGGATCTCGCCGAGCAGGAGCAGCGCGCGGGCCCGCTCCTCGCCCGGCGGGACACGAAGGGCGGCCGTCTCGGCATGCTTGCGAGCGCCGGTCGTGTCGCCGGCGGCAAAGCGGAGGCGAGCTGCAAGGGTCGAACGTCGGCCCACCGCATCGGCGTCTTCAGGCGGCGTCAGCCGGACAGCCTCCTCCGCAAGCAACCCGGCTGCGAGCGCTCCCCGGGCAGAAGCAGCGATCGCGGCGGCCTCGAGCTCGGCCGCGATCTCCTCCGATGGCGCGTCTGCAGCGAGCGCGAATTGCCGGGCTCGCTCCTCACGGCTTCCGACGAGCTCTGCGAGCTTCCGGTGAACACGCCGCCGCTCGCCGCTTGACGCTCCGTCATAGGACGCCGCTGCAATCAACGGGTGCACGAACTCGACTCTGCCGCCGTCGACTCGGAGGATCTCCTCCTGCTCGGCACGCTCCAGATCTGCCTCCCGCCCGATGGCGAGCAGCACCGACGTCGTCGGTTCGGCCAGCGCAGCCGCTGCAAGCACCAGCGCTCGTGTCGAGGCCGGCAGCGATCCGATCCTGTCCGCGACCAGCCCGGTCAGGCTCTCCGGCAGCGACGACTCGCCTCTCGCGGCAGCGCGCGCGAGCTCGAGCGCATAGAACGGATTTCCGCCGGAAGTCGCATGAATCCGGCGAAGCAGCGGACGCGGGTAGGCGCGCCCGAGCCGCTCCTGCAGCAGGCGGTGAAGCGCGCCAAGGCTCAGAGGCCCGACAGACACGCGCTGCAGCGCGTCGAACGTCCTCTCCAGATCGAGCGGCGCCGGCTCCCCACCCAGGGAACGGCAAGCAACGATCACGGCCACCTCACCCTCCAGGCGCCGCAACGCGAACCCGAGTGCAGCCGCCGAGGCCGCGTCCAGCCATTGCGCGTCGTCGACGGCGAGCACCAGAGGCGCCGCCGCCTTGAACACGCCGGCCACGGCCAGCCCGATTGCCCGCTCGTCCGGCGGCGGCCCCTCCTGCTCCTCCAGCAACAGAGCGACCCGCAACGCATGGCACTGCGGTGCCGGCAGATCGTCGATCTCGGGCCGCGCTCCGGCGAGTACGTCGCCGAGTGAGGCGAACCCGAGCTGAACCTCGGCCCCGGACGGACGACAAAGGAACACGCGGTAGCCGGCACGGCGCCCCTCCTCCACCGCCGCCTCCAGGAGCGACGTCTTCCCGATCCCCGCCTCACCCTCGAGCAGCAACGCCCGCGCGCCGGGATCAGCACCGGCGACGAACGCGTTCAGCGCCGCGAGCTCCTCGTCCCGCCCGACAAGCTCGGTCTTCACCACCGACCTCTCTCTACAGATTGCAGGGCGAGGCGAGCCCGGAAGCCGGAACCGTGTCGGTGAAGGCGACCCCGTCGCGCTTCAGGCTCGTCACTGCCGCCTGAACCTGCGTCGGCGAGAGCACGGCGCCCGCCGCGTGGTAGACCCAGTCCACGTCCTCGGAGTAGCTGCGCAGGCGATGCGTCCGGGCGAGGCCGCTCGGGATGAACCAGAGGTTGTAGTTGATCGACATCGGCACCTCGGGGTAGTACTTGCCGCCGAGGCGGGCGACCTCGGTCCCGTCGACGTAGAAGGTCATCGTCCCGTGCGCGACCTGCAGGACGAGCGTGCGCCAGCCGTTCAGGCTGCGGTCCGCGCGGCGTGCCGAGCTGACGGCGATCCAGTGCGGCGGCGGGCTGTAGGTCTCCCAGGCGGCGTAGCCGACGCTTTGCGGCAGCCCCCAGCCGCCGTGCGGGAGGTACTCGAAGTCGATCTCGCTGTAATTCGGGTCGAGCGGCCGCTTCAGAGGGCTGATCGTGTAGAAGCTCTCGACCGGCTGGTCGCCGGACGGGCCGGAGACGGGCGCGTCCCGGAAGCGGACGTGCGAGGCGTACGTGCCCTCGCGGAACTTCCGCTGCTGGCAGATCTGCGTCTGCGTCGTGCCCGCGTAGGTGCCGTCGGTCGAGGACGTCATCCGCAGCACGCCGTCCGTGAACGAGACGTTGGCCTGCCTCCAGGTCGCGCCCGGAACGCCCGGCCAGCCCGCCTTCGTCCGGACGATCCAGCCGTGCGCCGACAGCTGCGCGACGCTCGAGTACGAGAAGTCGTCGAACAGCACCGGCGCCACCCCCGGCCGGGCCTGTCCGGCCACTACCCCAGCAGCCACGACAGCCGCCGCCATGATCCCGGCCGCCACGGCCCGGGGTCTGACCCCGGGACATGGCCCGGATCGTCTACGGACGACGAGGCCGACCGGGCCGTTGTCCATCGTTCTCAGCAGGCCGAATAGCCTACTCGGACACGGCCCGGGGTCTGACCCCCGGTCATGGCCGGGCGGGACGTGGCGCTTGTCCCGCGAGGGCATGACGTCAGCGGGCGAAGGTGACTTTGCTGAGGCCGCTCGGCCGGTCGGGGTCGAGGCGCTTCGCGCGCGCGAGCGCCCACGCGAAGAGCTGGCCCGGGATCACCGAGAGGAGCGGCGAGAGGAGCGGCACCGGGGGCTTCGGCACCGGCAGGAGGTAGTCGGGATCGACGATCCACTCGGCCGCCGAGCCGCTCGCGACGAGCGTGGCCCCGGTCTCCCGGACGCGGGCGGCTGCCTCGAGCACGGCGGGCAGCGTCTCGTCGTGCGAGGCGATCGCCCAGACGGGGAAGAACGGGTCGAGGGCGGCAACGGGCCCGTGCGCCAGGTCGGTCGCCGTCAGCGGCTCCGCCGCCACGCGGCAGGTCTCCAGGAGCTTGAGCGCGATCTCCCGGGCGGTCGCCAGCTCGACGCCGCGGCCGACCACGAACATCCGCCCGACGAAGGCGAACGGGAGCGCGACCTCCGGGATGCGCTGCTCGAGCTCGGGGATGACCGTGTCGAGCTGCCCGATCACGGCGCGCAGGTCGTCTGCGCAGCGCCTGCCCTGGCCGGCCATGTGCGCCGCGAGCAGGACCAGCGCGGCCAGCGTGTTGAGGTAGGTCTTGGTGGCCGCGACGGCCCGCTCCTGGCCGGCCCCGAGCGGCAATACCGCCTCGGCCGACCTGGCCAGGTCGGACGCCGGGTCGTTCGTGATCGCGACCGTGAACGCGCCTGCCCGCCGGGCCCGCGTGACGTACTCGACCACGTCGGGGGTGCGGCCGGACTGGGACAGGCCGATCACCAGCGACCCGGTCATGTCCAGCTCCGTGCCGTAGTAGACGGTCAGCGAGATCGAGTCGCGGAGCGCGGTCAGCCGGGAGAGGATCCCGAACGCGTAGACGCCGTACGACGCCGCGTTGTCCGAGGAGCCGTGTCCCACCATGCGCACGAGGCTCGTGCCCCGCTCGACCGCCGCCGCGGCGACGCGGGCGAACTCGTCCTCGTGCTCGAGCAGGCCCTCGAGCGCGCGCGGCTGCTCGCGGATCTCGGCGAGGAACTGGCTCCCGAGCTCGCCGGCCGGCCCGGGCGGCGCGTCACGCGCCTCAAGCGACGACACGCGCCTCGCCTCCGACGAACACGCTCTCGATCTCGAGCCCGTCGCCGAGCACGACGAGGTCGGCCGGAAGGTCGACGTCCAGCCGGCCGAGCGTCGGGAGCCCGAGCACGTCGGCCGGAACGGACGTGGCCGCGCCGATCGCGTCCTCGAGCCCGACGCCGAGCGCGTGGAGGTTCCGCACGGCGTCGATCATCGTCAGCACGCTGCCGGCGAGCACGCCGTTCGGCCCGCGGACGGCGCCGTCGCGCACGACCACCTCGAGGCTGCCCAGGCTGTACGCGCCGTCGGGCACACCCGCGCCGGCCATCGCGTCGGTGACCAGCGCCACCCGCCCCGCGGCTGCGCGCCACACCAGGCCGACGGTGTCGGGCGCCAGGTGGACGCCGTCGTTGATGATCTGGACGATCACGTCTTCCCTCGCCAGGGCCGCGCCGGCGATGCCCGGATCGCGGTGCTCGAAGGGCCGCATCGCGTTGAAGAGGTGGGTGACCGTGCGGACGCCGAGGTCGAAGGCCGCATTCGCCTGCTCGGCCGTCGCGTCCGAATGGCCGCAGGAGACGGTGACACCCCGGGCCTGCAGCGCCTCGATCAGGGCGTCGGCGCCGGGCAGCTCGGGGGCGAGCGTCATGATCCGCACCGGGCCTGCGGCGAGCAGACGCTCGAGCAGCTCGAGGTCGGGGTCACGCCGCGCGGACGGCGGGTGCGTGCCGAGCCGGCGCTGCGACAGGAACGGCCCCTCGAGGTGGATCCCGAGGATCCGCGGCCCCTCGGCCACGATCGGGATCTCACGCATGGCGGCGACGAGCTCGTCCTCCGGAGTCGTGATCAGCGTGGGCAGGTAGCCGGTGACGCCGGTCTCGAGCAGCGCCTCGCCCGCCCTCCGGTAGCCCTCTGCGTCGGCCTCGAGGAAGTCGACCCCGCCGAACCCGTTCACCTGCAGGTCGATGAAGCCCGGCACCGCGGTCCCGCGGCCGTTCGGCGACGACATGCCCACCCGCGCGATCCGCCCGTCGAGGATCTCGACGTCGCCGGGGACGAGGCTCCCGCCGACGAGCGCAGCTTCGACGCCGAGCTTCACTGCTCGAGCGCCTGCCGGATGTTCCCGTTCGCAGCGGCGAGGCGCGAGCGGGCCGTGTGGACGCCGACGCCGGCGAGCAGCGTCACGATCGCGACCTTGGCGCTTCCGTCCGCCGCGGCGAGCGCCTCGTCGACCCGCTCCCGCGGCGCGCCGGTGGCGGTCATCACGATCCGCTGGATGCGCGCGCGCAGCTTCTCGTTCGTGGCGTTGACGTCGACCATCAGGTTGTCGAACGTCTTGCCGAGCCGGATCATGGCGATCGTCGAGATCATGTTGAGGACGAGCTTCTGGGCGGTGCCCGCCTTCAGCCGCGTCGAGCCGGCGAGCAGCTCCGGGCCGACGACGACGGCGATCTCACGCTCGACGCGCCGGCCGAGCTCGGAGCCGGGCGCGGAGACGATGCACGCGGTCGCGGCACCGGCGGCCGACGCCGCCTCGATCGCGCCGAGCACGTACGGCGTCCGGCCGCTGGCGCTGACGGCGATCACCGCGTCGGTGGCGCCGACGCCGAGCGAGTGCACATCGCGCCGCCCGGCCTCCGCGTCGTCCTCGGCCGCCTCCTGCTCGAGCGAAGAGGGTGCGTCGGCGCCGGCGAGAAGGGCGACCACCTGGCCTGGAGTCGCGGAGAACGTCGACTCGCACTCGGACGCGTCGACGGCCGCGAGCCGGCCGGAGGAACCGGCGCCGACGTAGACGAGACGGCCGCCCGCCTGCAGGCGGTCGACCACCGTGTCGATGACGGCGGCGATGTCTGCGGCCGAGGAGGCTACGGCCGCAGGCACCGCCGCGTCCTGCTGGTTCATCAGCTCGACGAGCTCCTCCGTGGAGCGGAGGTCGAGGTCGCGGGTCTCCGCGCTCCGGGCCTCCGTGATCAGGTCGTCGAGCCCCATCGGTGGCTGCAGTCTACGCATCGGGCCCGAAGTGGTCAATACCATTTACGGGAAATCGGCACTTTGGTCTTGTCATCCGCCGCCATTGGGCTGTACGATCGCGAAATGGCCGAGATCCGGCTCGAGAACGTGAGCAAGCTCTTCGCCGGTGATGTGGTCGCCGTGAACGACATCACGCTCGACATCGCGGACGGCGAGTTCCTCGTCCTCGTCGGCCCGTCGGGCTGCGGCAAGTCCACGCTGCTCCGCATGATCGCCGGCCTCGAGGAGGTCACCGACGGGCAGATCTCGATCGCAGGCACGGACGTCACGGAGCTGGCGCCACGCCGCCGCGACATCGCCATGGTGTTCCAGAGCTATGCCCTCTACCCGCACATGAGCGTGCGGCAGAACCTCGCCTACGGCCTCAAGGTGAGGCGCACGCCCAAGGCGCAGATCGCCAGGCGGGTCGACGAGGTGGCCAAGCTGCTCGGCCTCTCCGACCTGCTCGACCGCCGACCGGGGCAGCTCTCGGGCGGGCAGCGCCAGCGCGTGGCCATGGGCCGTGCGATCGCGCGCGAGCCGAAGGCGTTCCTGATGGACGAGCCGCTCTCGAACCTCGACGCCAAGCTCCGGGTCGGCATGCGCGCCTCGCTGCAGCAGCTGCACTCGCGCCTCGGCGTCACGACCATCTACGTCACGCACGACCAGATCGAGGCGATGACGCTCGGGCAGCGCGTCGCGGTGATGCGCGAGGGCCGGATCCTGCAGGCCGACGAGCCGCAGAAGCTCTACCAGGAGCCGCGCGACCTGTTCGTGGCCGCCTTCATCGGCTCGCCGGCGATGAACCTCGTCGAGGCGACGATCGACGGCGGTGACGTCACGTTCGGCCAGTTCCGCATCCCGCTCGCCGCCGGTCGCCGACCGCTGCGCGACACCGGCGGCCGGGTCGTGCTCGGCATCCGGCCGGAGAGCTTCGAGGACACCGCCTTCGCGTCCGGCGACCTGCCCCGGATCGAGGTCCAGGTCGAGGTGCTGGAGGAGCTCGGCTCCGACGCGCACGTGTTCTTCCTCGTCGACGCGCCGCGCATCACGGCCGAGACGCTGGAAGCGAGCGAGGAGGAGGCGACGCTGCTGGCCCTCGAGAAGGCGCTGTTCACCGCGCGCGTGGACGCGCGGACGCGCGCCCGCGTGGGCGAGCGGCTCCAGCTGGCGGTGGACCCGCAGCGCTTCCACTTCTTCGACCCGGACACCGGGGCCAGCCTGCTCCAACCGGCCGAGCCCGCGCGAGCGACCGGGGCTCCGGGGACACCGGTGCCCGCATGACCAAGCAGAGCGACGCCCGCGAGCAGGTCCGCGACCTGATCGAGCAGCTCGCCGTCGGCGACGCGATCCCGTCCGAGCGTCAGCTGACCCTCGATCTCGGCGTCTCGCGGCTCACGGTCAGGGCAGCCCTCGACGAGCTCGTCCGGGAGGGCCACCTCGTCCGGCGCCGCGGCGCGGGCACGTTCGTGAGCGAGCCGAAGATCGCGCAGGAGCTGACGATGAGCTCGTTCACCGACGACATCCGCGCCCGCGGGATGACGCCAAGCAGCCGCACTCTCGAGCTGGAGATCGTCCAGGCCGGAGCCAGGCTCGGCCGGGTGCTGCACGTGTCGCCGTCCGAGCCGGTCGTCGTGGCCAGACGGCTGCGGCTCGCCGACCGCGAGACGATGGCAATCGAGACGCTGCACGTGCGGGAGTCGCTGATCCCGGGCCTGTCCAAGCACGACCTCGAGGACGGCTCCTTCTATGAGCTGCTCCGGAACCGGTACGGCATCGTGATCGTCGGCGGGCACCAGACGATCGAGCCGACCGTCACCAACGAGGAGGAGTCGGCCGCCCTCGGGGTGCCCTTGCACTCGCCGGCGTTCCTGTTCGAGCGGGTCACCCGCTCCGAGAGCGGCGAGATCGTCGAGTTCGTCAGCTCGATCTACCGCGGCGACCGTTACCGGCTCATCACCGAGCTCAGCGTCCGCCCCACACCCCGGCGGACGGGCGTTCCGATCGCGATGTACGACGACGGTCTCGGCACCTGAGAGCCGGTGGTCAGTACCATCTCGTCCCAGGCCGTTCGGCTTGGAATGGCGTCTGGCCTGACGAATGTGAAAAAGTGGTCTTGACATCGAGTCGAACCTGTGAGAGCCTTCGCGCGGGATGGCGAGTGGTACTAACCAATCCGCCGAGCCGAGGCGACGCGCCGGCAGGGCGCAAGCAGTAGGCCGGCCAGAGCAATGGAGGGCAAGTCAATGAAGAGACGGAAGCTCATCGCCGTCGGCTTCGTCGCTCTCGCCGCGCTCGTGTTTGCGATCGCCGCGGGCGGCGTCTCCGGCGCCACCAAGGCCAAGAGCATCACCGTCTGGCTGCAGACTGACGCTCAGGCCACGAACTGGACGCCGATCGTTGCGGCGGCCAACGCGCAGTTCCAGAAGGACCACGCCGGCGTCGGCGTGAACGTCCAGTACCAGAGCTGGGGCACCCACCTGCAGAAGTTCGATGCGACGCTCGCCGGTGGCAACAGCCCCGACGTCATCGAGATGGGGAACACCGAGATGACGAAGTACATGGCAGCCGGGGCGTTCCAGGACCTCACCGCCGACAAGGGCTCGTTCGCGAACTCGAGCACCTGGCTCGCCGGCCTGGCAGCCTCCGGGCGCTACAACGGGAAGCTCTACGGCGTGCCCTACTACGCCGGCTCGCGTGTGGTCACGTACCGCACCGACCTGTTCAAGAAGGCCGGGCTGAAGGTCCCGACCAGTCTCTCGCAGTTCACGACCGAGGGACAGACGCTGCTCCAGAAGTTCGGCAAGAAGGGCTTCTCGCCCGTCTACATCGCGGGAACCGACTGGTACTTCGCCATGAGCTTCGTGTTCGACTACGGCGGCAACATCGCCACCCGCGTGAGCGGCAAGTGGAAGGGAGCGCTGGACACGAAGAAGTCGATCGCCGGCCTGACCGCGTTCAAGAACTTCTTCAACGCCGTCTCCCGCGCTAGCAAGACGACCGACGAGGCGCATCCGAACCCGTATGACGTCTATGCCGCGGGCGACGCCGCCTCGATCGTCGGCCCGGCCTGGTACACCTGCTGCCTCGGAAAGGTCTACACGCCCGTCACGGCCCAGTTCACGATGCCGAGCCACACCAAGGGCCAGGTCATGCCGGGCTTCCTGGGTGGCTCCGACCTCGCCGTTCCCGTCGGCGCCGACAAGGCGCTCGGAGAGGACTGGATCCGCGACTACACGTCGAACGCCTCCGAGAAGGCCCTCGAGGCGATCGGCAACATCCCGAACACGACGTCCCTGTTCGACAACTCGAAGATCAACGAGCGGGCTGCCGCGCGCAGCTGGTTCGTCCCGACGGCCAAGAACTGGGTCAACGTCGAGAACGAGAACATCCTGCGCAACATGCTGGCCGAGCTGCTCACGGGCAAGCTCACCGTCAAGCAGGCGGCGCAGGCGGCAAGCGACAACATCGCCTCGATCCTGAACGCGCCGTAGGCGACAATCCGGCTGGGACGTGACCTCCTTCCCGGCTGACTCGCAGATCGCCGCCGAGTCGGGCCACCGCCCGGCTCGGCGGCGTCTCACCTGGGCGCGCGTCGGGCGCGCGTCCGTTCCCTACCTTCTGATCCTGCCGGTGCTCGGAGCGACCGGCGCCGTCCTCGGCTACCCGGTCGGCTACCTCGTCAACCTCTCGTTCCAGCGTTACGGGCTGCCGGAGCTGATCCAGCACGCGGGCCACTACATCGGCCTGCACAACTACTGGCTCGTTCTCCACGACTCCGTCTTCTGGGACACGCTCCGGCGAACCGTGATCTTCACGGCCGCCAACGTCAGCCTCACGATCGGCCTGGGAACGATGATCGCCCTGCTGCTCGTCCGCGTCAGCAGGTTCGTGCGCCTCCCGCTGACCGCCGGCCTCGTGCTCGTGTGGTCGATGCCGGCCGTCGTCGCCGTCCAGGTCTTCTACTGGATGACGAACTTCGAGAACGGCGTCTTCAACTCGATCCTCGGGCTGGGCCAGCACGACTGGTACGCGACGACCTTCTCGCAGCTCGGCCTGGTCACGGCGCTGATCGTCTGGGGCGCGCTGCCGTTCGTCGTGATCACCCTGTACGCCGGCCTGGCGCAGGTCCCGCACGAGCTGGTCGAGGCTGCCGAGATCGACGGGGCCGGCCCGTTGCGCGTCTTCCGTGACGTCACCTTCCCGGTCCTGAAGCCGATCTTCCTGATCCTGACCAGCCTCTCGATCATCTGGGACTTCGGCGTCTTCACGCAGCCCTACCTGCTGATCGGGCGCGAGCACCAGTACGCCTCGAACTACCTCATGGGCGTCTACGTCTACATCAAGGCCTACTCCGGCAACGACTACGGGCAGGGCGCCGCGATCTCCATCCTGATGCTGCTGATCGTCGCGATCCTCAGCATCTTCTACGTGCGCAAGATGGTCAAGATCGGAGACGTGCAGTGAGCGCGTCTGCCGCGACGCCCGCCGGCGCGCCGCAACCCCGGCGAGCGCGCAGAGGACGGCGGAAGCTGGCCACGCAGACGGGCTGGAACCTCGTCGGCATCGCCGTCATCGTCGTCATGGTCTTCCCCGTCTACTGGATGATCTCGACCGCCTTCAAGTCGGACGGCGAGATCACGAGCGGCTCGTGGTTCCCGCTGCAGCCGACGCTGCAGCACTTCCGCTCGGCGATGGCGGGCGCCGACCATCCGTACTTCTGGAACTCGGTCGCGAACTCGCTGATCGTCGTCTGCGTCACGGTCGCGCTGTCGATGGTGATCGCGTTCTTCGCCGCCGTCGCGCTGGCGAAGTTCCGGTTCACCGGGCGGAAGGTCTTCATCGTGCTGATGATCGGCATCCAGATGCTGCCGCAGGCGGGGCTGATCATCCCGCTCTACCTGGTGCTCAGGCAGTACGGCCAGACGGGGACGTTGACGGGCGTGATCATCACGTACATGACGTTCGTGCTGCCGTTCTCGGTCTGGACGCTGCGCGGGTTCATCATCGGCATCCCGCGCGACCTCGAGGAAGCGGCGATGGTGGACGGCTCGAGCCGCGTGGGCGCGTTCGTCAGGATCCTGCTGCCGCTGGTCGCCCCCGGGCTCGTCGCGACGTCCGTCTTCGCCTTCATCACGAGCTGGAACGAGTTCATCTTCGCCAACGTGCTGCTGAACGACAACTCGAAGCAGACCGTCACGGTCTGGCTCTCCTACTTCACCGGCACGGCCCGCCACACCGACTGGGGCGCGCTGATGGCGGCCTCGACGCTGACCGCGATTCCCGTCGTGATCTTCTTCGTGCTCGTGCAGCGCAAGATCGCGTTCGGGCTGACGGCGGGCGCGGTCAAGGGTTGATAACGCGGGGAAACCCATGGTTCCCCCGCGTTCCCCCTCCTTTTCTCGGAGGAACCGCCGGTTCCCCCTTTCCCCCTTCCCGGCTCGCGGTCGATCCATGAGCTCGGAGCTAGAGCGGCTGGCACTGGCGTGCATCTGGCCGGGGTTTCCGGGCTACGAGGCGCCGGAGTGGGTGCGGCGGCGGCTCACCGAGGGGCTCGGCGGCGTCTGCCTCTTCGGCTGGAACGTCCGCGACGTCGAGCAGGTCGCCGAGCTGACGGCCGCGCTTCGCGCCGAGTACCCGCCGGTGCTCGTGTCGACGGACGAGGAGGGCGGCGACGTCACCCGCCTCGAGCTCTCGACGGGGAGCTCGTATCCCGGGAACTGGGCGCTCGGCGTCGTGGACGACGTCGCTCTGACGGCCGAGGTCGCGACCGCCATCGGCTCGCTCTGCGCACGCGCCGGCGTAAACCTCGACCTCGCGCCCTGCGCGGACGTGAACTCGAACCCCGCGAACCCGGTCATCGGCATCCGCTCGTTCGGCGCGGCTCCGGAGCTGGTCTCACGACACGTGGCCGCGTTCGTCCAGGGGCTGCAACGTTGCCACGTCGCGGCGTGTGCGAAGCACTTCCCGGGCCACGGCGACACGGCGCAGGACTCGCATCTCGAGCTGCCGCGCGCCGAGGGCGACATCGAGACTGCGCTGCTGCCGTTCCGGGCCGCGATCGATGCGGGCGTAAAGGCGATCATGACGGCACATATCGTCGTGCCGTCGTTCGACGAGCTCCCGGCGACGGTGAGCTCCAGGCTGCTCACAGGCGTGCTGCGCGGCGAGCTCGGCTTCGACGGGCTCGTGGTCACGGATGCGCTCGAGATGCGCGGCCTGGCGGACACCGTCGGCGTCGAGGAGGGCGCGGTGCGGGCGCTCGAGGCGGGTGCGGACGCGCTCTGCCTCGGACACGACCTGGCCGACGACGCGGTCGAGAGCGTCTGCCGCGCGATCACCGGCGCGGTCGGCACCGGCCGACTGACCCTCGATCGGCTAACCGAGTCGTGCGACCGCATCGCCCGCGTTGCCGGCTGGGCGTCGAGGCCGCGACCGGTCGACGTGGCTCCCGGAATCGGCCTCGAGGCCGCGCGCCGGGCGCTCCGGGTCGAGGGAGACGTGCGGCCGGCGGGGCCACCGCTCGTCGTCGAGCTCCTTCCCGAGCCGAACATCGCCGCCGGCCCGCCGGGGCACTCGCTCGCCGGGCTGCTCGGCGTCGAGGCCGTCGGGGCGGACGAGGCCGTCGCGCGGGCGGACGGCCGCCGGCTCGTCGTCGTCCTGCGCGACGCCCACCGGTACGAGTGGGCACGGAGCGCAACCGAGCGCCTGCTCGCGGCGGCGCCGGACGCGATCGTGGTCGAGACCGGGCTGACGTCCTGGCGACCGCCGTCCGCCGGCTACATCGCGACGCACGGCGCCGGCCGCGTCAACCTCCAGGCGGCAGCCGAGCAGCTCCGCGCGCACTGACTCCCCACCCGAGGGTGGAGCTGTGGACCGGCGCTCCGCGCCCTCAACCCTGAGCCCGGCGCGGCCGATGAGTCCTCGATGGAGGCCGGAAGCCGGAACCTGGCCGCTGCCCGCGCGGGCGCGGCGATCGGCGGCGCCGGCAGCCTGACGCTTTGGCTCTACGGAGCGGCAATCTTCACCGGCGCGTCGCTCGTCTTCGTCATCCAGCCGATGGTGGCGAAGATGCTGCTCCCGTCGTTCGGCGGCACACCGGCCGTCTGGGCGATCTCGCTGGTCTTCTTCCAGGGCGTCCTGCTCGCGGGCTACTCGTTCGCCCACGTCTCGATCCGCCTCTTCGGCGTCCGGCGGCAGCCGTTCGTCCAGCTCGTCCTGCTGCTCCTGCCGCTGATCGCGCTGCCGATCGGCCTGCCCGCGAACGCGGCTCCCGGAGCGGGGCACGATCCGAATCTCTGGCTGCTCTGGGTGCTCGCCATCGCGGCCGGGCTGCCGTTCTTCGTGATCACGACGGCGAGCCCGGTTCTCCAGCGCTGGTTCTCGGCCAGCGGCCACTCGGCCTCTCGCGACCCGTACTTCCTGTACGCGGCCGGAAACGTGGGCAGCCTGCTCGGCCTGCTCGCCTACCCGACCCTGATCGAGCCGCGGCTGACACTGACCGAGCAGGCGCAGATGTGGACGATCGCCTACGCCGTGTTCGTCGTCCTCGCGGCGCTCTGCGCCATGCGCGTGCTCGCGACGCCGGCGGCTCTCGTCCCGGAGCGCGCCGCCCCGGTTGCGGCTGCGCCCATCGCGTGGCGGGTCAAGCTCCGGTGGATCGGCATGGCGGCGATCCCGTCTGCCCTGATGATCGGGACGAGCACGTACCTGTCGACGGACGTGGCCGCCGTGCCGCTGCTCTGGGTGATCCCGCTCGCGCTCTACCTGCTCAGCTTCGTGGTCGCGTTCGGGCGCCGCTCGCGGCTCTCGCTCGAGGCGATCAGCCGCTCGACGGTCGCGACGTCGCTCGCGGTCGCCGGCGCGCTCCTCGTGATCGCGCTGGCGCCGGAACTGCAGCTGCCGATCTGGCTGCTCGTCCTCGTGCACGGCGCGAACCTGTTCTTCATCGCGCTGCTCGTGCACCGCCGGCTCGCCACCGAGCGCCCTCCGGCCGAGCGGCTGACCGAGTTCTACCTCCTGCTTTCGGTCGGTGGCGTGATCGGTGGAGCCTTCAGCGCGCTCCTCGCGCCGCAGATCTTCTCCACCGTCGCCGAGTACCCGCTCGCGATCGTGCTCGCGCTCCTGCTCCGGCCCGGGCCGTTCCGCGCCCGGCCCGGCGCGCTGCGCCGCTACGCGGACATCCTGCTGCCGTTTGCCGTGCTGGTCGGCATCCTGGCTGCGGCGAAGGCCCTGCCGGAGGACGGAAACGGCCGCCTCGCGCTGCTCGGGGCCGTCGGCGTCGTGGCGCTGTTCGCCCGCCGGCCGATGCGGTTCGCGCTCGGCGTCGCGGCGCTGCTGCTGATCACGGCGATCCCGAAAGCATCGCTCGTCTCCGACCGGAGCTTCTTCGGCGTGATGCGAGTGATCCAGGACGGGCCGCGCCACGTGCTCTTCCACGGCACGACCGTTCACGGCGTCGAGAGCTACGCGCCGGGACAGCTCGACGTGCCGCTCGCCTACTACACGCGGCCGGGCCCGATCGGACAGGTCTTCGCGGCCTACGGGCCGAGCTTCCGTCGCGTCGCCGCGGTCGGGCTCGGGTCGGGCGCCCTGGCGGCGTACGGACGGCCGGGCGAGCGGTTCACCTTCTACGAGATCGATCCGGCCATGGCCAGGATCGCGTCCGACCCACGCTACTTCACCTTCGTCCACGACTCGAAGGCGCGGGTGCGGATCGTGATCGGCGACGGGCGGCTCGAGCTGATGAAGGCTCCGCCGCATTCCTTCGACCTGATCGTCCTGGACGCGTTCAGCTCGGACTCCGTGCCCGTGCACCTGCTGACGAAGGAAGCCGGAAGCCTGTACCTGTCGAAGCTGCGGCCGGGCGGGCTGATCGCCTTCCACATCTCGAACCGGTACTTCGACCTCGAGCCCGTGATCGGCGGCATCGCGCGCTCGCTGCACCTGGTTGGCCTCTACCAGGCGCACATGCCTTCGGCGGCCGCCCGCAGCGCGGGAGCGGCGTACTCGCAGTGGGTGGTCGTGTCGCGCGACCCGGGCCGGCTCGCGCCGCTCATCCGCTCGGGCAAATGGCAGCCGCTCGAGGAAGGCTCCGGCGACCCCGTCTGGACGGATCAGTACTCGAACATCCTCAGCGTCATCCGCTGGGGCTGAGAGCAGGCTTTACGGCACCCAGCGGTCGAGCCGCGGCGTGATCTGGAGCTCGTGCGTCCAGGCGCGGGGCGACTGGGACTCGAGGTAGGCGACCGCAGAGACGACGTCCTCCTCCGACGTCGAGGCTTCTGGCGGGCCCTGGAGGCGATCGCGGGTCTTCTCGCTGTCGATCGTCGCGTCCACGATCAGCAGCGCGACGTGAACGCCCTGCTCGCGTGACTCGAGCGCCGCGGCCTGCGTGAGCGCACGAGTGGCGAAGGCCGCGGCCGCCCACGCGCCACGGCCGGCCATGCCGCGCCGGGCCGAGCCGCCGGTGACCTGGACGATCGTGCCTCGGCCCTGCCCGCCCAGCACGCGGCAGCCGGTGCGGAGCACGTTGAAGGTCGCCGGCAGCAGCTCGTCGACGTACGGCTCCATCGCGTCGGGCGCTGCCTCGGCCAGGGTTCCGCCGCCGAAAGATCCCCGCGGCCGGGCCGTGATCGCGTTGACGACGAGGTCGATCGGCCCGAACCGCTTCTGCGTCTCCGCGAACGCGTGCTCGACGTCGTCGGCGTTCCCGGCGTCGCCGACGATCGCGAGCACGCCGGGCAGCGCCTCGCGGAGCGCGGCGATCGTCTCCTCGCTGCGGGCGACGGCGGCGACGTTCCAGCCCTCCGCCGCGAGCTCCCGGGCGAGGGTCCGCCCGAGGTGGCGCGCGCCGAAGACGAGCAGCGTCTTGCCGGCCGTCACGCCAGGGACGCGACCCAGGCGAGCGCCTCGGTCGTGAGGTGATCGAGCGCCTCGACGGCGAGCTCGAGGTGCTCCGGCTTCGTGTCTTCGAGCTTCGTGTGGGAGAGGCCACGCAGGCTCTGGACGAACATCATCACGGTCGGGATCCCCGCCCGGGCCACCTCGGCCGCGTCGTGCAGCGGGCCGCTCGGGAGCCGGTGGGAAGCGCCGGCCACGTCCTCGATCGACGCGTCGCACATGTCGACCAGCTCCGGGTGGAACAGGATCGGCTCGATCGACCAGATCCGATCCCACGAGACCTCGAGGTTCTCTTCCGCGGCGAAGCGCTCCGACGCCTCCTTCGCCTCGGCCAGCATCGCGGCGAGCCTGCCGGCGTCGAGGTGGCGCTGGTCGAGCAGCTGCTCGGCCGTCTCGACCACCGAGGTGACGATGCCCGGCCTGCAGACGACTCCGCCCGACGTGCAGACCGCGCCGTCGCCGGCCCGCGCAGCGATGCCGCGGATCTCGAGCGCCAGCTTCGCCGCGCCCGCGAGCGCGTCTCGGCGGCGGTCCATCGGCGTCGAGCCTGCGTGCGCGGCCTGTCCCGTCCACGTGATCCGGTGCCGCTCGACCCCGAAGGTGCCGAGCACCGCGCCGAGCGGCAGGTCGAGATCCTCGAGGACGGGCCCTTGCTCGATGTGCAGCTCGAGGTAGGCCCCGGCGCTCTCGAGCTGGCTCCTCGCGTCGGTGGCGTGGTCGAGGTCGACGCCGTGCTCGGCGAGCGCGTGAGGCAGCGAGACGCCGTCGCGGTCGGCGAGCAGCCGGAGCTCGTCCTGGTCGCGCATCGAGCCCGCGGCGGCGCTCGACCCGAACAGGCTGCGCCCGAACCGCGCCCCCTCCTCGTCGGCCCAGTTCACGAGCCGGACGGTCACCGCCGGCGTCCCGTCGGCGGCCAGGCGGCGCAGCACCTCGACGCCGGCCATCACGTTCAGACAGCCGTCGAGCCAGCCGCCGTTCGGAACCGAGTCCATGTGCCCGCCGATCAGCAGCGTGCGCTCGGACGCGCCCCGCAGCGTGAACCACTGATTCCCGGCCTGGTCGATCTCCTCCTCGACCGGCAGCCCGGCGACCTTGCCGCGCAGCCACTCGCGCGCCCGCTCCCACGTGTCCGTCCAGGCCACACGCTGCGCGCCGTTCTCGTCCCCGGTCAGCTCCTGCAGCTCACGAAGCTCGGCGATGGTGCGGTCCGGTTGCAGCGGCACGACCGAAGACTAATAGTGGACTGGTGAAGTCCGAGGTCGTGGTCGTCGGAGGCGGTGCGATCGGCGTCTGCTGCGCGCTCGAGCTCGCGCGGCGCGGCACCGAGGTCACGCTGCTCGAGCGCGGCGAGGAGCTCGCCTCCGGGGCCTCGTCCGGAAACGCCGGCCTGCTGTGTCCGAGCCATTCCGCGCCGATCGCGAACCCGGCTTCGGTCCGGAACGGCCTGCGCTGGATGCTGAAGCCGGACAGCCCGTTCTACCTCCGGCCGAGACCCGGCGTGGCTTCCTGGCTCGCCCGCTTCGTCAAGGCCTCGACCCCGGCTCGAGCCGCCGAGGGCACGAGGATCATCCGCGAGCTGTCCGTCGCGGGCCTGGAACTGCACGCGCAGCTCGCCGGCGAGGGCCTGAGCACGGGCTTCGAGCGGCGCGGCATCCTCAACGTCTACGAGACCGAGGCCGGCTTCGCCCTCGCCCGCGCGCACGCCGACACGCTCGGCGTCCCGGCCGAGGTGCTGGGCCGCGGGGAGACGCGGGAGCTCGAACCGGCGGTCGGCGAGCGCGTCGCCGGCGGCGTCTACTTCCCCGACGAGGCGCACTGCGATCCGCTCGCCTTCGTCTACGCGGTCGGGCGGGCGGCACGGGAGGCCGGTGCGACGATCGAGACCGCCGTCGCGGTGAGCGGGCTACGGCGCTCGAACGGCGGGCTCGCGGTCGACACGAGCCGTGGGACCATCCACGCCGGGACGGTGGTGCTCGCGGCCGGTGCGTGGACGTCGCAGCTCGCGGCACCGCTCGGCGTCTTCCTCCCGCAGGAGGGCGGCAAGGGCTACCACCTCGACCTCGAGCCCGCGCCGGGTGACCCGAAGATCCCGATCTCGCTGGACGAGGCCCACGTGATCGCGACGCCGCTCCCCGGTCGGTTGCGCCTGTCGGGGACGCTCGAGCTGGCCGGCCTGGACACGTCAATCAGCCGCACCCGGGTCGAAGCGATCCGTCGCGCCGCCGCTCGCGTGCTCGCGATCGACGGCGAGCGGGTCGAGCTCGAGGCCTGGGCGGGGCTGCGGCCGTGCACGCCGGACGGCCTGCCGGTGATCGGGCGGCCCTACGGCGTCGAGCCGCTCGTGCTCGCGACCGGCCATGCCCGCAAGGGGCTCTCGCTCTCGCCGATCACGGGCCGGCTCGTCGCCGAGCTGCTGGCCGGCGAGCCGCCGAGCCTCGACCTCGCGCCGCTCAGCCCCGACCGGTTTCGGCCGCTGCTCCCGTCGTTTCGGCGCTGAGCGCAGGAGAAGCGCTGAATGGCTCGATCCCCTCGAGGTAGTCGAGCACGGTCTCGAGCGGCTCGACGTCGCCGAACTTGGCGTCGATGTCGAAGAGGTTCCACTCGACGACGCCGGCCACCCGGTCTCCGACGCACTCGCGCACGACGATCGGCCGGAAGCCGTAGCCGATCGCGTCCTCGACCGTGTGCCGCACACACCCGGCCATGGTCACGCCGGTGACGATCACCGTGTCGACGCCGGCGGCACGGAGCATGCTGGCGAGGTTGGTGCCGAAGAAAGCGCTCGCGTGCTTCTTGACGATCACGTGCTCGCCCGGCTCCGGTGCGATCCGCTCGTCGATCGCCACAGCGTCGGTGCCGAGCTTCAGCACCTCGACCGGGATCTTGTGGTGCCAGAGGCCCATGTCCGGGCTGGGCCCGTCCGTGACGGCGTAGGCGGTGGTCGTGTAGACGATCGGGATCCCTTTCGCACGCCCGGCTGCGAGCAGCCGCTGGACGCCCGGGATGATCGTGCCCATCCCGTCGCAGGTGAACGGGTTGCCGGGGCGCGTCCATGCGTTGGCGAGGTCGATGTGGATCTGTGCCGGCCGCTCGCCGAAGCCGACGCGTCGCTGGAAGCCCCGCTGCCGGTAGACGTCGGAGTCGGCGGAGAAGATCTTCTCCAGCGCCTCGCGGATCTCGTCGCTCATCGCTCCTCCTTGTCGTCGTTTCGCTCACGGCTGATGATCCCGGGTGTGAGCCATGGGACAGTCACTTGGCCGTGGCCGCGCTGGACAGGTACACGGCGGAGTAGTCCAGCCGGCCGAGGCCGCGCTCCTGGGCCGCGCGGTAGGCGGCCAGCGCCGTTCGGGCGACCGCGGGCTCGACGCCCTCCTCCCCGGCCAGCTCGCAGGCGAGCGACAGGTCCTTGGCGATCAGGTCGAGCATGAACATGGGCTCGAAGCCGCGGTTCGAGGGGTGCGATTCGTCGGCACCGGCCAACGGGAAGCGCGTCCGCAGCACCCGCGAGTCGCCCGTCGAGCGCGTGATCAGCCCGTAGAGCGTCGCCGCGTCGATCCCGGCCCGCTCCGCGACAGCGCAAGCTTCGGCGATCGCGACCATGTTCACGCCGGCCATGAGGTTGTTGCAGAGCTTGACGACCTGGCCCGCCCCCGGGCCGCCGACCAGCGCGACGACCGAGCCGAGCGCGCCGAGCAGCGGCTCGACGCGCGCGAACGTCTCCGGCGAGCCGCCGACGAAGATGCTCAGCGTGGCCGTCTCGGCTCCACGCGGCCCGCCGCTGACCGGCGCGTCGAGCGAAGCGATTCCAGCGGCCCCGAGCTCGTCGGCCAGCTGCCGCGCGAGCGACGGTGGACCGGTCGACATGTCCACGAAGACCTCGGCGCCCGAGCCCGGCAGGCCGTGCGCGACCTCCTCGACGGCCGCGGCCGACGGCAGCGACGCGATCACGACCTCGGCGGGCGCACCGGCGTCAGCGCCGCCGAGGGCGTCCACCCTGGCCGGATCGAGGTCGCTCCCCACGACCTCGTGCCCGGCCGCGATCAGATTCCGCGCCATCGGCAGCCCCATCGTCCCGAGCCCGACGAACGCGACCCGCGTCACCCGGACGGCTCCTTCCCGAAGAACGTGTTCGAGACCGCGTAGAAGACGGCGATGGCCGCGTACACGCACGCGCTCGCGACCGGGCTCGCGAAGGAAAGGAGCGTGCCGGTGAGATAGAGCGGCACGCCCGGCAGATAGCTGCGCGTGATGCCGCTGATCTCCCGCACGCGCGCGTCCGCGCGCAGCAGCCGCCGCCCCTGAGCCCCGTAGTGCCAGAGCGCGTTGAAGAAGATCGCCAGGAAGATGCCGGTGCAGCCGTAGGCGAGCGTGGCCGCGCGCGCGTCGCCGCCGCGGATGCGCTCGGCGATCAGGGCCGTCGGGAAGGGGATGAACACGATCCCCATCAGCAGGAGCAGGTTCAGGAACAGCAGCACCCGGTCGACGTGCCCGAACTGGTGCATGAGATGGTGGTGGTTGACCCACATGACGCCGATCGTCAGGAAGCCGAACACGAACGCCGCGTAGGCAGGCCACTGGTGGATCACGGATAGGTCGGCATGGAGGTCGAGCACGAGCAGCGTGATCGCGATCGCGAACACCCCGTCGCTGAAGGCCTCGATGCGCGTCTTGGTCATGGCGTCGATAATCCACACCGAATCGGATGGCCGAGATCGACGCGATCCTGGAGGAGCTGCTCTCCACCACAAGGGCCAGCCGCGTCACGCTGCGGGAGGATGTGACCGGCGACGTGTTTCCGGTCACGCACGAGGCGCTGACCGGCGGGACGCCGCCGATCAAGGGCGTGGCCACGCCGGACATGCACCGTCAGCCGGTCGTGCTCGAGATCCAGCAGGGCCGCCAGGTCGTGCAGGACGACTGCCTCGCGGCGTCCTCCGAGCCGCACTTCCGGGAGATGCTCGAGCTCTACGGCGGACTGCGCGCCCAGATCGTCACGCCGATCGTGCGCGACGGTCGCGTGGCGGCGATCGTCTCGCTGCACCAGCTCGGCCGGACGCGGCGCTGGAGCGAGGACGAGGTCGGGGCTGCACGCGCGACCGCAGCACGGGTAGGTGAGCTGCTGTGAGGCTCACGGCCGAGCGCATCCACAACCGTTGGCACCCCGACCTCGATCCGGTGGCGGCGGTTGAGCCGGGCGAAGACGTCACGTTCGAGGCGCGCGACGGCCTCGACGGGCAGCTCACGCGCGCGAGCACACACGAGGACGCGGGCCGCCTCAACCTGGGCCTCGGCCATCCGCTGACCGGGCCGGTCTACGTGGAGGGAGCCGAGCCCGGGCAGACGCTCGAGGTCGAGTTCGTGTCCTACGAGCCGGACGACTTCGGCACGACGGCGATCATTCCCGGCTTCGGTTTTCTCGCGGACCTCTTCCCGGAGCCGCACCTCGTCAAGTGGGAGATCGCCGGCAGTCTGGCGCGGTCGGAGGAGCTGCCCGGCGTCGCGGTGCCCCAGGACATGTTCGCGGGCGTCGTCGGCGTGGCTCCCTCGCCCGAGCGGATGGAGCGCTACCGGGCACGCGAGGAGGCGCTGCGTGACCGCGGGCAGCCGGTGGCCGATGCGCTCCCCGAGGCGGCCCAGCCCGGGGCCGCAGCAGACGGGCTCCGCACGATCCCGCCGCGCGAGACAGGCGGCAACCTCGACGTGCGCCAACTCGTGGCCGGGTCGAAGCTCTGGCTGCCCGTGGACGTTCCCGGCGCGCTGTTCTCGATCGGCGACCTCCACTTCGCGCAGGGCGACGGCGAGGTGTGCGGGACGGCGATCGAGGTGGCCGGAACGGTGACGGTGCGCTTCGCGGTGCACGACGTGCCGGCGCCGGCGTTTCCCGCGTACGAGACCCCGGGGAGCCCAGCACGACGCTCGTTCGCGACCGTCGGGATCCCCGTGGAGGTGGGCATGGACCTGAACGCCGCAGCACGGGCGGCGCTGCTCGAGATGATCGGCCACCTCGAACGCCGGTACGGCTTCGAGCGTCCTGCCGCCTACGCGCTGTGCTCGGCCTGCGTCGACCTCCGCATCTCGGAGGTCGTGGACGTGCCCTATCCGCTCGTCTCTGCCCTGCTCCCGCTGGACGTGTTCGAGTAGGACCTGGCCGGGGGTCTGGCCCCCGGCCAGGTCGGAAACGCCCTAGTCGCGGAGCGGCACGGCGTACGAGGGCATCGGTGCCCCCGTCGCGCCGCGAAGCTTGAGCGGAAAGCCGAGGAAGGCGAACTCGTACTGCTTCTCGGCCGCGATCTCCTCCATGTTCACGACCTCGATGATCTGCGCACCGGCCGTCGAGAACATGTACGCATGGACGGGCAGGAAAGCGTCCGGCTCGTCCCACGGCATCACCTCGAGCCCGATCGAGTCGCCGGCCAGGCACATCGCCCCGGCCTCCTCGCACAGCCACTTGGCCGAGGGCAGCGTGATCCCGGGCGGCTTCTGCAGGTAGCCGTCGAAGTCCGGCCAGGCCCGCATCCGCCCCGTCCGGATGAGCACGACGTCCTTCTTCCGCAGCTCCACGCCCTGCTTGGCGATCGTGTCCTGGAGATCCTGCGGCGTGATGCCGTAGCCCGCGTCGAGCTCGTCGACGCCGTGCATCCCGGCCACGTCCAGGAGGACGCCGCGCGCGATGATCGGCGGGTACTTGTCGAGACCGCCCTTGTTCCAGAGGCGGCTGCCCAGCTCCTTGTCGGCCGTCCAGCCGTTCCAGAACGTGCCGTGGTGGCCGAGGTGGTTGAGCGTGTCGACGTGCGTCCCGCAGTGCGTGTACATGTGGATCGAGTCGCCGCAGTACGTGTACTTCTCGTGCACGGCCGAGCCGACACCCGACAGGTTGTCGTTCACCGAGCCCTGCGGCGTGTGCGTCATCCAGATCCCGTACGGCGGGTCACCGGCCGCGACCCACGAGGGCATGCCGATGAAGTACTCGACGTTCATGTCGAAGACGTGGCCGCCGCTCAGGTGCTCGAGGATGGCGCGGTTCGACTCCGGCGTGATCCAGTTCAGCCGGCCGATCTCGTCGTCCGGCCCCCAGGGGCTCTTCGAGACCTTCAGCCCGTCCTTGTCGATGATCGCCTCGGGGACGAGCTCGTGATCGTGCTGGGTGACAGTCACTGCGCCTCCTTCTAGGTCGTGACGCTCTGGGTCTCCTCGACGAGGGCGCCGTAGAGCTCGGGCCGCCGATGGCCGAACAGATAGAGCTCGTACTCGCCCGGAACCACGTAATCCTTGTCGCGCGCCTGCTCGATCTCCACGTCCGCGACGAGCAGGGCCTCGCCCGCCACGCCCGTCTCGGACAGACGCACGCCGTACGGGTCGACGATCTGGCTGTGGCCGCAGAACTCGGCCCAGCGCTCCTTCCCGCACCGGTTCGCGGTCAGCAGGAAGATGCGGTTCTCCGCCGCCCGCGCCACCGTGATCAGCTCGGTCTGCACCCGCGCCGCCATCGGGAAGTTCGTCGGGTGGCAGACGATGTCGGCACCCTCGAGCGCGAGCGTCCGCGTCACCTCCGGAAAGCGGAGGTCGTAGCAGATCTCGACGCCGATCCGCCCGAGCGGCGTGTCCCAGACGGGGAGCTCGTCGCCCGGTACGACGAAGCGGTCGACGCCGAGGAAGGGCAGATGGGTCTTGCGGTAGGTGCCGATGAGCCCGTCCGGGCCGACGAGGACGGCCGCGTTGTGGAGCCGGTCTCCGTCGCGCTCGAGCAGGCCGAAGACGACGTGAGCACCGAGCCGGCGGCACGCGTCCTCGAACGCCTCGGTGGCCGGGCCCGGGATCTCCTCCGCATACGGCAGCGCCTCCTCGAGGCTCTCGAACATGTAGCCGGGGATCGCGCACTCGGGGAGGACGAGCAGTTCGGCCCCGGCCGCGACCGCCTCGTCGAGCCGCGCGAGGCACGCGTCGAGATTCCGCTCCTTCTCGGCGATCTTCGGGTCGATCTGGGCGACCGCGACACGCATCCGCGTCCCGATTCTAGTTTGGCGGCCCCCAAACGCGCAGCCCGATGGCCGTGGCGGCTGCAAAGCGGCGCCTCGCCGCGTCCTCAGTCGCGCCCGTAGCCACCGGCTACGAACGCTCCCTGCGTCCTTGCGACGCTTGCTTTTCACCCCCACAGCGGAGCGATCTGCGCGCTTGGTGACCGCTAGCCTGACATCCAAATGCGGAAGATCGGCTTCTACTACGACATCGTCTGCCCGTACTCGTACATGGAGTCGCGTGCGGTGGAGGCCGCCGAGGACGCCGGACAGGTCGAGGTCGAGTGGCTGCCGTTCGAGCTGCGGCCGGCGCCGAGGCCGCTGCTCGAACCGCGCGGCGACCACCTGCGCGTCGACTGGACACAGCACGTCTACCGCCGCGCGCTCTCGCTCGGGATCGAGATCCACCTGCCGCGCTACCAGCCGCGCTCGACGCTGATCCTCGCCGCGTGCCTGTGGGCCGGGGACGGGGGACGCTTGCGCGCGTTCAAGCACGCGCTGTACGAGGCGTTCTTCTGCGAGGACAAGGACATCGCGACCGACGCCGAGATCCGGCGCGGGGCAGAGCGCGCCTGCCTCGATCCGGACGCCGCGATCGCCGCCGCGTACTCGCCCGAGCGGATCGCGCAGCTCGCCGCCGTGCGCCGCGAGGCCGAGACAGCGGGCGTCCGCGGCGTCCCGTCGCTCCTGACGGACGAAGGCGAGTCCCACTGGGGCATGGGCGGCCTGGAACGCCTCCTCGCGGGCGAGCCACTCGTTCCGCGGCGCTGACCCGGCCCATCCAGCCGCGTCCATCCGGGCACCGTCCTAACGGCGGTGTCAGACACCGGGCTCAGGCCGTCGCGATCTCCGCCGCAGCCTGGAGGCCGAGCTCCTCGATCGCCGCCTCGCGCATGCGGAACTTCTGGACCTTGCCGGTCACCGTCATCGGGAACGAGTCGACGAGCTTCCAGTAGCGCGGGATCTTGAACGTCGCGATCTCACCCCGACAGGCCCCTGCCAGCTCGTCCTCGCCGGTCGTCGCGCCCTCGCGCAGCTTCACCCAGGCCATGACCTCCTCGCCGTAGCGCTCGCTCGGCACGCCGATCACGTACGCCTCGACCACGTCGGGCAGCGTCAGCAGGAACTCCTCCAGCTCGCGCGGATAGACGTTCTCGCCGCCGCGGATGATCATGTCCTTGATCCGCCCGACGATGCTCAGGTAGCCGTCGTCGTCCATCACGGCCAGGTCGCCGGTGTGCATCCAGCAGGCGCCGTCGATCGCCTGTCGCGTCGCCTCCTCGTCGTCCCAGTAGCCGAGCATGACGCTGTAGCCGCGCGTGCACTGCTCACCCGGCGTGCCTCGCGGCACGATCCGGCCGGTCGCGGGGTCGACGACCTTGATCTCGAGATGGGGATGGACACGCCCGACCGTGGTCACGCGCTTGTCGAGCGAGTCGTCGGCCGAGGTCTGGGTCGAGACCGGCGACGTCTCGGTCATGCCGCAGCAGATAGTCACCTCCTCCATGTGCATCGAGGAGCGCACCCGCTTCATCGTCTCGATCGGGCACGGCGAGCCGGCCATCACACCGGTCCGCAGCGAGGAAAGATCGAAGTCCGCGAACCGCGGGTGCTCCAGCTCGGCGACGAACATCGTCGGCACGCCGTAGAGCGACGTGCACCGCTCCACCTCGACGGCCTCGAGCACGGCGAGCGGGTCGAACGACTCACCCGGCACGACCACGCAGGCGCCGCGGGTCATGCAGGCGAGATTGCCGATCACCATGCCGAAGCAGTGGTAGAACGGCACCGGCACGCAGACCCGGTCGGCCTCCGAGTAGCGCAGCGTCTCGGCGATGAAGTGGCCGTTGTTGAGGATGTTGTGGTGCGAGAGGGTCGCGCCCTTCGGAAACCCGGTCGTCCCGGACGTGTACTGGATGTTGATCGGGTCGTCGAACTGGAGCCCGGCCTCCCGCGCGGCGAGCTCCTCGTCGGCCACGCCGTCGCCGTCGGCGAGCAGCGCGTCCCAGCCGTCCTCGAGGACGATTGCTTCCCGCAGCGCGGGGCAGCGGCCGCGAACGTCGTCCAGCATGGCCGTGTAGTCCGCCTCCCGGAAGCCGCGCGCGAGGAGCAGCAGGCTGATCCCCGACCGGGTGAGCGCGTACTCGAGCTCGCTCCGCTTGTAGGCCGGGTTGACGTTGACGAGGATCGCGCCGATGCGGGCCGTCGCGTACTGGCTGACCACCCACTCGGCGCGGTTCGGCGACCAGATCCCGACGCGATCGCCCTTCTCGACGCCGCGCGCGAGCAGGCCCCGCGCCGCGCGGCCGGACTCCGCCCACAGCTCGCGGTAGGTCGCCCGGTAGCCCTGGTGCCGGACGACGAGCGCCTCGCGCTCGCCGAAGCGCTCGACCGTGGCCCGCAGCCGCTCGCCGATCGTGTCGCCGAGCAGCGGCAGGTCGCTCGCGCCGTGGGCGTAGGAAGGCGCGCTCACGATCCGGCGCGTGCCCGCGCGCGCAACTCGTACTTCTTCACCTTGCCGGTCGACGTCTTCGGCAGCTCGCCGAACTCGATCTCGCTCGGGGCCTTGAAGCCGGGCAGCGTCTCACGCGAGAACGCGATCAGCTCCTCGGCGGTGAGCGTCGAGCCCGGCCGAAGCGTCACGTAGCCCTTCGGGCGCTCGCCCCACTTCTCGTCCGGGATCGCCACCACCGCGGCCTCGAGCACGTCGGGATGCCGCACGAGCGCCCGCTCCACCTCGATCGTGGAGATGTTCTCGCCGCCCGAGATGATGATGTCCTTGGCGCGGTCGCGGACCTCGATGTAGCCGTCGGGGTGCATGACGGCGAGGTCGCCGGAGTGGAACCAGCCGCCGCGGAATGCCTCGGCCGTCGCGGCCTCGTCTGCGAAGTAGCCCTTCATCACGTTGTTGCCGCGCATCACGACCTCGCCCATCGTCTCGCCGTCGGCGGGCACGTCGCGCATGTCCACGTCGACGACGCGCACGCGATCCGACGTGACGACCGCGACGCCCTGCCGCGCCTTGAGCCGCGCACGCTCCTCGTCGTCGGCCTCGTCCCACTCGGCATGCCACTCGCAGACGGTGATCGGGCCGTACGTCTCGGTCAGGCCGTAGACGTGGTTGATGCGGAAGCCGAGCGCCTCCGTCCGCGAGATCACGGCCGGCGGTGGAGGAGCGCCCGCGGTCGTCACCTGCACCGGTCGCTCGAGCGGATGCGCGGCCTCGTCCGCGCCGAGCATCACAAGCACAGTCGGCGCGCCGTTCAGGTGCGTGACCTGCTCGTCGGCGATCAGCTTCCAGACGAGTGGCGGATCGACCCTGCGCAGACAGACGTGCCGCGCGCCGACAGCGGTCACGGCCCAGGGGAAGCACCAGCCGTTGCAGTGGAACATCGGCAGTGTCCACAGAAAGATCGAACGGGAGTCGAGCCGGGAGTGGTGCGCCTCGGCGAGCGCGTTGAGGTACGCGCCGCGGTGCGTGTACATGACGCCCTTCGGCCGGCCGGTCGTGCCGCTCGTGTAGTTGATCGAGATCGTGTCGTCCTCGCTGACGAGCCGGTTCTCGGGCTCGCCGTCTCCGGCGCCTGCCAGAAACGCCTCGTAATCCTCGCCGAGGACGATCACCCGCTCGAGATGCTTGCCCTGACCCTGTGCTCCCTCGACGAGGTGCGCGAGCGAGGGATCGACGACGACGATGCGCGAGCCCGAGTGGCCGAGGATGTAGGCGATCTCGTCCGCGAGCAGGCGCGTGTTGACGGCGACCAGCACAGCGCCCGAGGCAGGCACGCCGAAGTGGGCCTCGAGCAGCTCGGTCGTGTTCAGGGCGAGAAAGGCGACGCGGTCGCCGGCCGCGATCCCCGCCTCCTGGAGCGCCACGGCCAGCCGCCGCGCCCGCTCGCGCAGCTCGGCCCAGGTGAGCCGGCGGTCCTCGTCGACCACGCCGATCGTGTCCGGGAACACCGCGGCCGTCCGCTCGAGGAAGGCAAGCGGGGTCAACGGCGAGAGGTGAACCTGCTCTCCGATGGCGTACCCTAGGGTGATCGTGGCTCTGGCGGCAAGCGACACGGAGTTCCGGAACCTGCTCGTCAGGCGCGACGGCGCCGCCGCGACGATCACGCTGAACCGGCCCGAGAAGCGGAATGCGCTGTCGCTCGAGCTGATGCAGGAGCTGATCGCGGCGTTCGAGCGGCTGGGCGCCGAGCGCGACGTGCGCGCGATCGTGGTCGAGGGCGCAGGCCCGGTCTTCTCGGCCGGTCACGACCTGGCCGAGATGGTCGCCCGCGACGCCGCGTTCTACGAGCGGCTGTTCGACGTCTGCACGGTGATGATGGAGACGATCCACCGCGTGCCGCAGCCGGTGATCGCGAAGGTGCACGCGATGGCGACCGCGGCCGGCTGCCAGCTCGTCGCCTCGTGCGACCTGGTCGTCGCCGCCGAGGAGGCGAGGTTCGCGACGCCCGGGGTCAAGATCGGGCTGTTCTGCTCCACGCCGATGGTGCCGCTCTCACGCGCCGTCGGCCGTAAGCGGGCGCTGCAGATGCTCTTGACCGGCGACCCGATCGACGCGCAGACGGCAGCCGACTGGGGGCTCGTCAACCTCGTCGTTCCGGCATCCGAGCTGGACGCGGCAGTCGCCGGCCTCGTGGAGAAGATCGCGCGCTCGAGCCCGCTCACGGTCGGGATCGGCAAGGAGGCCTTCTACCGTCAGGTCGACCTGGACGAGCACGGCGCGTACGAGCTGACCCGGCGCGTCATGTCCGCGAACGCCGAGGCCGGCGACGCCCAGGAGGGCATGAGCGCCTTCCTGGAGAAGCGCCCGCCCGAGTGGACGGGCAGCTAGAGGCTCTCGGGCTCAGATCTCGAAGTCGCAGACGGCGCGGTCGGCGATCAGCGGCACGATCTCGTCGACCACCGCCGCGTGCTCCGGGCTCGAGTAGTACTCCTGCAGGTGCTCCTGGTCGCGGTAGTCGCAGACGAGGCCGTACTGCCACCGGCCGCCGGAGTCCTCGCTGCCCGGTGCGGGCGCGTCCGGGCCGAGTGACCAGGAGACCGCCGGCACCGGCTCGTCCTTGATCCGGTTCAGCGCGTCCAGGATCCGTTGCCCGGCGTCGGCACCGGCCTCCGGCTTGACGTTCCAGAGGAAGATGTGCCGGATCATCCGAGCTCGAGCACCTCGACGATCGTGACCTGCGGCTCGACGCCGACCTTCCGCATCAGCTCGACACCCCGGGGAACGGAGGCGGCAGCGAAGTACCGATCGAGCGTGTCTCGGTCCTTCCAGTAGGCAGTCAGCCGGGCGAAGCCGTCGTCGAACGTCAGCGCTGCCGTGAGCACGCCGTCGGGCCGAGTCTCGCGGCCATCGTGCATCAGCCGGGCGAGCTCCTCGGCCTGCTCGCGGCTCATCTCGGCTTCGAAGATCGCGGCGACCACGGTCGCATCATTCCCGCTCGCGGGCTTCATGGCAATCCGAACGCGCGCTCGCGACGAAGAACACGTGCGGGGACGGCGATCCGTCGAGGAACCCTCGCCGTCCAGGATCGCCGTCCCTCGCACACCATGGCCACGCCCGTCTGTCGACCGCACCACCGCTCGGCTAGCGAAACCACCGTTTTCGGCGTAGGCGTTCCAGCTCGTCGACTGCGCGGTCGCCGCCGTCGCTGGCGAACGCCTCCGCCGCCTGCCGGGCGTTCGCGCTGAAACTCGGGTCGGCGAGCAGCCGGTCGAGCGCAGTATGGATTTCGCCCCGACTCGCGTCCGACTCGAGCGTCAGGCCGGCGCCGAGCGCCTCGGCGCGTTCGCCGTTCCATGCCTGTTCGCGCATCAACGGGGAGACGAGCACCGGGACTCCATGCTCGAGGGCTGCCAGAACCGTGTTGTGGCCTCCGTGCGTCACGACAATCGTCGCTTCCGGCAAGACCGCCTCGTGCGGCACCCAGCGCTCGCCGACGGCGTTTGCAGGAAGGGGAACGGTGTCGGCGCCGATCGTCAGCCCTCGTAGGACGAGGACTCGCACCGTGAGCTCGCCGAGTACGTCGAGTACCTGCTGGACCTGATCGCGTTGGAACCGGAAGAGACTGCTCAGCGTGACGAGCACGAGCGGTCGGCGATCGTCAGCGGGCCACGGTGAATGCCAGACGACTGGATCGGGATCGCTCATCCGGCCGACGTACTTCACCCTCCTGTCGAGCCGTCGAGAGGGCGGGAAGTCGAAGACCGCCGCCGAGAGCACGAGGATGAGCCTCACGTGCGCCAGCACCGCCTCCGGGGTCTGCCTGGGAAGCGTCCGCAGGCCGAGACGCGCGCGGGCCGGGTTGACCTGCTGCAGGATGCTGCCGTACCAGAAATACCAGGGCTGGTACAGGAGCGGGAGCACGCACGCCGTGCGCACCTTCGCGGCCTCGGCGGCTGCGAAGCCAGCCGAGAGAGCAACGTCGACCACGGCTGCGTCGGGTCGCCGCTCGTCCAGCGCTCGCTTCACCTCCTCGGCGAGCACCGGCGAGCCGAGGTGCCGACTTGCCTCACCGACGACCTCCATGAACGGCACTCCCTCCGGCTGAATCCACGGCTCGACCGACTCGTGCGGGACAAGGTCGCATCCCGCTGCCGCGACCTGCTCTGCGAGGCTCGACGGCGCGTGCACCGTCACCTCGTGTCCCCTGCGCACGAGCCGCTTCGCAAGCACCAGCTCGGGCGTGGCATGACCCAGCAGATGGTCCATGACGAAGAGAAACCGCCCCGACTTCACGCCGGGAACTATGACTGTCGGGCTCGAGCGCCCGATGAGGGATCTCGACTTGACGGCTACTAGGTACTGATCATCGTCTTCTGAACCGGCTCGGCGGCGACCTAGGTGGGATTCGGTGCTCCGGGCCCGCCGGCCTGTCCGTAGTCGGCGCTACTCGCCACCGTTCTATTCCTGTCGACCTCTACGCCGGCGACCACGACTTTGTGGTCGGAGGTGCTGCAGTCGTATTGATAGATATGGCAGTGCGGATGGACGTTGCCCCCTGACCAGGCCAGTGTCTGCCATGCGTACGTGACCAGCTTGTTGTCGAGTGCGTGCTCGACCACCGCGTACCCGCCGTACACGCCAGCGCGATGGAGGCCGATCGTGGCCGAGGCCCCCTGGAGGTATTCGCCAACCATCGGCAGTTGGCTCTGCGAGGGTTCGAAATCCACAGCGAAGTAGATGGGGCAACCGGCGATTCCGAGCTCCTTCACTTGCGCGTCGGCCGCCTGGGCATCGATCACGCCCTGGTGTCGCCCGCCCATCGCATTGGTCTCAGCTCCTTCGAACACGACGACGATCCCGATGCCATGCGCCTTGAAATCGGCAACCTCCTCATGCCTGAGATTCTTGGGATTACCCGGTGACGAAACGTACCTACAGACGAAGCTGATTCCGTTGGCCTTCGCCTGCGCGCCGGACATCGGCCCAGAGAACGAATAGTCGACTCCCTCGAGCGCATGACCGGGCGGTCGGTGTGGGGCCGGCGGCGACTGCTCCATCGCCTTCCACGTTGCCGGTCCGACGATGCCGTCTACCGCGAGTCCGTTGTCCTTCTGAAAAGCCCTGACCGCTGCCTCCGTCATCGGCCCCCAGACCCCGTCCTGCGCAACATGAACCTTGGCCTGAACCATCTGAACCGTAACGCCAGAGACGCTAACGTGGCCCATCAGAGCCCTCCTTCCTAGGTGCTGATCATCTTCTTCTCGATGCCGACGCCGGCGGCGACCGCGCGCTCGTACTCGAGCGGCACCGTCGCCGAGTCCTGCAGGGCGATGCCGGTCGAGTCGAAGACCGTGATCTGATCGTCGGACTGCCGCCCCTCGAGCTCGCCGCAGATCACCTTGCCGATCTCGCCGGCTACGTCGCCCTCCGTGATCAGCCCCTCACGCAGCGCGACGTTGATCTCGCCGTCCTCGCGGCACTGGCGGATGTCGTCGACGAAGACGCGGGCCTGCTTCAGCGTCCGCGGGTCGAGCTCCTGCTCCCCGGCGAGGTCGGCCCCGAGCGCCGCGATGTGCGTCCCCGGCGAGACCCAGTCGTCCTCGACGAGGTACTCGCGCGCGTGCGTGCCCGTGACGATGACGTCGGCGCCGCGCACGGCTTGCTCGACATCGGTCGTCGGTCGCAGCTCGAGGTGCGGATAGGAGGGCTGCTCCGCGGCGACGAAGCGGTCGAGGGACTCCTGCGTCCGGCTCCAGATCCGCACCTCGTCCCAGTCGAACACGGCGTCGCACGTCGCGAGCGTGCCCTTGCCAACGCTGCCCGAGCCGAGGATCGCGAGTACCTTCGAGTCCTTGCGCGCCAGCCACTTCGCCGACACCGCCGCCGAGGCGCCCGTCCGCATCAGCGTGTGGTGCGAGCCGTCGCAGATCGCGAGCGGAAAGCCGGTCTCGGGGTGCGTGTAGACGAGGATCGAGAACACGGCCGGCAGCTCGTACTGCGAGTTGTCCTCGCGGATCGAGACCCACTTGCACGCCGCCGCCTCGGGCTCCTCGATCCAGGACGGCATCACCTCCCACTCGCCCTTGTAGCGGTCGAGGACGATGTGGCCTTTCGGCTCCATGTAGACCCGGCCGAGCCCGTGCATGCGGTACGCGTGCTCGACGCAGTCGTTGTACTCGCCTGGCGTGAGGAGACCGACCATGTCCGTTCGCCCGAGGATGAGCGTCTTGCGATGTCGCCAGCTCTCCGCCACGGCACGACTCTACGGCTCGACGCCCTTCGCGACAACCGCGAGGAGCGCTGTAAAGTCGAGCCGCATGGTCGACAGAGAGCGGAGCGCAGCGCGGATCGAGCTCGACATCGAGACGCTCGCCGGCCCCGGCTACACGCTCTCCGACGAGGCGATCCGCCGTTACGCCTACACGCCCGTCTACCGCGCGACGCTCGACTACTTCACGGCGGCGCTCCGCGAGCTCGGCTTCGAGGTCTCGGAGGACCCGGTCGGCACGCTCGTCGCGCGCAACCGCCCGGCCGGCGAACCGGTCTTCGGCGTCGGCTCGCACTGCGACTCGAACCGCAACGGCGGCAAGTACGACGGCACGATGGGCGTCGTCACGGCCCTCGAGGTCTGCCGGCTGAACGAGGAGCTCGGCTACAGCCTCCCGCTCCAGCTCGTCTCCTTCCTCGAGGAGGAGGGCTCCGGCTTCGGCCAGATGCTGCTCGGGAGCCGGATCATGCTCCAGCGCGTCACGGAGGAGGAGCTCCGCGACTCGTTCCGCGCCGTGGACGACGGACGCTCGTTCTGGGAGCACGCGGCCGAAGCGGGGTACGAGCCCGAGCGCTGGCGCGAGTCGGCGCATGTACTGGACGATCTCTCCGGCTGGATCGAGATGCACATCGAGCAGGCGCGCGTGCTCCAGGACACGGGCAACCGGATCGGCGTGGTGACCGCGATCGCCGGCTACGTGCACGCGGACATCACGGCCGCGGGCCGGGCCGACCATGCCGGCGCGACGCCGATGGACTTCCGGCGCGACCCCGGCGTCGTCGCGGCCGAGTGCATCCTCGAGCTCGAGCGGCTCGCCCGCGCGGCCGGCAAGGGCACCGTCGCCACCGTTGGCGAGATCGCTTTCGAGCCCGGGCTGATCAACGTCGTGCCGGCCCGCGCCCGCTTCTCGCTCGACATCCGCGGCGTCGACGAGGACGCGTTCCGCGGCGTCGCCCGCGATATCGCCGCGTTCGCATCCCAGGCCGCCGAGCGGCGCGGGATGACGGCCGTGTTCGAGCAGCGTCAGACGCTGGCCGCGACGCCGCTCGACGGGCGGACGGTCTCGGCGCTCGAGGCTGCCGCGATCGAGACGGGCGAGCCGTTCATGCTCATGCCCTCGGGCGCCGCGCACGACACGATGTGCGTGGCCGAGCGCGTGCCGAGCGCGATGGTCTTCGTTCCCTGCAAGGACGGGATCAGCCACTCGCCGCTCGAGGCCGCGAGCCCCGCGGACGCCGCCCTCGCGGCCGAGATCATCCTGAACGCGATTCGCTCGCTGCAGTAGCGCCCCTGGCCCCGAGCTGGGTCGCGCTCGGGAGCAGCAGCAGCGCGCCCACCCAGGCGGCGGCCAGGATGCCGAAGCCGAGCCGCCCGTCGCCCGGCCCGGAGAAGGTGAGCCCGATCAGCGGCGTGCCGACCAGCGTCACGAGCGCCGCGGCGCCGTTGACGAAGCCGACCGCCGTCGCCGGCGCGTCGGGGCGGGTGAGCGCGGCGCCGGTGAACGAGGGCGCGAACGGGATCCCCGCGGCGAGCCCGATCAGCGCCGCGCCGAGAATCGCGAGCGGGACCGGCTGCGCGACGGCCAGCGCGACCGTGCCGACCGCGCCGGCGGCAAGGCTCCCGGCGACGGCGACCCGCATCCGCTCGGGCCGCTCGCGCAGAATCCAGCCCCCGAGTGGCCGGGTGACGATCCCGAGCGTCAGCGTCAGCGCGCCGACGAGCCCGGCCGAGCCCTTCGAGAGCCCGCCGTGCCGGTGGAGCAGCGTCACGACCCAGTTGCCGATCACGATGCTGAGGCCGAGCGAGGCGGCATAGAGCGCGGCGAGCCGGTAAAGGCGCGCGTCGCGGAAGATCCCCGCCGGCGCGTGCTCCGCGCGGGCGTGCCTCGTTCGCTCGACGTCGCGCGGGGCCGCGGCGAGCGCGACGAGCCCGACGGCACCGACCACGATCGCGGTCACGAACGGCGCCCGCCAGCCGATCGCATCGTCGACCGGGGGCACGATCGCGAGCGCGAGGCCGCCGCCCGCGAGCGCGACCCCGCCGAACAGCCCCTGCGCGAACGGCGAGCCGCCCTGGACGCGGACGTAGGCGCTCCCGGAGACGAACGCGAGCCCGGTGCCGACGCCGGTCAGCGCGCGGGCGACGAGCGCGAGCGCCGTGTCCGGCGAAGCGAGCGCCAGCACGTTGAAGCAGACGATCAGCACCAGCCCGACCAGCGAGACCCGGCGCTCGCCGAAGCGGTCGCTCGCCTTTCCAGCCGGAACCTGCAGCAGCAGGTGCATGACGAACAAGGCCGTCGTGAACAGGCCGACCGTGGCCAGCCCGATTCCGTAGCTCTTCGCGAGCTGCTGCGCGACGGCGCCGGTGTTCGAGATGTTCCAGCCCGAGGCGAGGCCGGCCGCACAGCCGCCCGCGACGGCGAGACGGACGTTCACGCCTGCAGTCGTCCGGGCATCGTGAGAGCCTAGATCGTGAGAGCCTAAGACGTGCTCGCCGTCCTCTTCGCTGCCCTGGCCGGTCTCGGCTTCGGTCTGCTCGCGGTCACGATCCGCTCCGCGCTCGGGCGCGGAGGCGATCCGGAGGTCGGGGCGATCGTGCTCGCTCCCGTGGCCTTTCTCGTCGCGCTCGTCGCCGCCGCGGCGCACGGCGACTTCGGCCACGTCCACCCGGGCGACCTGTGGCAGTTCGCACTGATCGGCCTGCTCGTGCCGGGTGCGTCGCAGATCGTGTTCATCCAGTCGATCCGGCTCGCCGGCCCCTCGCGGGCGGCAATTCTGATCGGCGTCGCGCCGCTCGTCTCGGCGCTGCTCGCGATCCTGTTCCTCGGCGAGCCGGCACGCGCGGGGCTGATCATCGGAACGGTGATCGTCGTCGCCGGCGGCGCGGCGCTTGCGGGCGAGCGCGCACGGCCGGCGCATTTCCGTGCCCTCGGGGCGGCCGCCGCCCTCCTGTGCGCGCTCATGTTCGGCATTCGCGACAACCTCGTCCGCGACGCCGCGCGCCACGCGCATCCACCGCCCCTGCTGGCCACGGCGGCCTCGCTGCTGGGCGCGAGCGCGATCGTGCTCGCCTACCTCCTGGTCGTGCGCCGGCGCGAGCTGCGCGCGCATTTCCGGCCTGCCCTTGCCGCGTTCTCCCCGTCGGGCCTGACGCTCGGCGCGGCGTACATCTGCCTGATCGAGGCGCTCGCCCACGGCCGTGTCACGGTCGTCTCGCCGCTGAACGCGACGCAGTCGCTCTGGGGCGTGATCTTCGCGGCGCTGGTCGTCGGCCGGAGCGAGATGATCGGCCGCCGGACCGTGCTCGCAGGCCTGCTCGTCGTCGCGGGCGGCGCCCTGATCGGCGCGACCCGCTAGCCGGCTGCGACCCTGGCGGCCACGGCGTCGCCGACCTCGCGCGTCGTCGCGCTGCCGCCGACGTCGCGCGTGCGCGGGCCGTCGCGGCACACGTCCTCGAGCGCGCCGAGCAACCGGGCCGCGGCGTCGGCCTCGTCCAGGTGCTCGAGCATCAACACGGCGCTCCAGATCGCGCCCGCCGGGTTGGCCACGCCCTGGCCGGCGATGTCCGGCGCCGAGCCGTGCACGGGCTCGAAGATGCCGAGCTCGCTCGTCCCCGGCGCGATGTTGGCCGAGGCGGCCATGCCCATCCCGCCCTGGATCGCCGCGCCCAGGTCGGTGAGGATGTCCGCGAAGAGGTTCGACGCGACGACGACGTCGAGCGAGTCCGGCGATCGCACCATCCGCGCCGCGAGCGCGTCGACGAGCACCCGCTCCACGCGCACGCCGGGGAAGTCGCCCGCGATCTCGACGACGACCTCGTCCCAGAGCACGTAGCCGAACCGCGACGCGTTCGACTTGGTCGCGCTGGTCAAGAGCCCGCGCCGCTGCGCCGCACACTCGAAGGCGAGCCTCACCACCCGCTCGACCCCCGCGCGCGTGAACACCGACGTCTCGAGCGCCACCTCCGTCGGAAGCCCGCGGTGCGCCCGGCCCCCCACGCCGGCGTACTCGCCCTCGGTGTTCTCGCGGACGAACAGGATGTCGAAGTCGTCCGGCCCACGACCCGCGAGCGGCCCCGGGATCCCCGGCAGGAGGCGGCAGGGCCGCAGGTTCGCCCACAGGTCGAGCCGCTGCCTGAGCTCGAGGATCGAGCCCCACAGCGAGACGTGATCCGGCACCGACGGGTCGCCGATCGCCCCGAGCAGCACCGCCTGGAAGCCGTCGAGCTCCCCCTCCCAGTCCTCCGGCATCATCCGCCCGTGCTCGTGGTACCAGGCAGAGCCCCAGGGCAGCTCGGCCCAGTCGATCGGGAGCCCCAGCGCGTCGAGCGCCTTCCGGGCCTCCCCAACGACCTCCGGCCCGACCCCGTCGCCCGCCAGGACGGCGACGCGGTGGCTCAAACCGCTGCGCCCACGCGCCCCGGCACGCTCACGACGTACGCGAGCGCCTCCTCGAGCGGCACCACGTCCGCGTACTTCGCCTGGATGTCGAACAGATTCGCGTCGTGCGGCGCCTGCGCGCGGTCGCCGACGCACTCGCGCGGGACGAGCGTCGGCCAGCCGTACTGGAGCAGGTCGATCGCCGTCGCCCGCACGCAGCCGCTCGTGGTCGCGCCGCACAGGATCACCGTGTCGACGCCCTGCGAGACGAGGATCGAGGCGAGGTTCGTGCCGAAGAAGCCCGATGCGCCCTTCTTGACGACGATCGGCTCGTCTTCGCGGCGCTCGAGCCGCGGATCGAGGTCGACCCAGTGGCCGCCGAGCTCGAGGTCGCGGAGCGCGGGCGCCTTCTGCAGCCACAGACCGCCGTCCTTCCCGGACGGCTCGAAGCCGATCGTCGTGAAGACGACCGGCAAGCCCTTGTCACGAGCGGCATCCAGCAAGCGGCGCGTCGCCTCGACCTCGGCTGTCATGTCCGCGCCCAGCGCGCACCCCGGATCGGTGAAGCCGCACGAGAAGTCGACGACGAGGACGGCGGGGCTCTGCCCGCGTGTCACCGTGTGCCCGAGCCCCGCCTTCTCGTAGACCTCGCGGGCCTGCTCGTCGCTCACGCCGATACCTTCTGCGCCGGCAGCAGCTCCTCGCCGAAGCGGGCCCGCTTGACGAACTGCCCCGCGCCGGGCTGCGCGACGAGCTCGTCGTTCTCGACGATCACCTGGCCGCGGACGAGCACGACCTCGGGCGCGCCGGTGACCTTCGTGCCCTCGAACAGGTTGTAGTTGACGTTCGAGTGGTGCGTGGAGGCCGAGATCGTCAGCTGCTTTTCGGGATCCCACACGACGATGTCCGCGTCCGAGCCGGGCGCAATCGTGCCCTTGCGCGGATAGAGGCCGAAGGTCTTCGCGTTCGCCGTCGAGACGAGCTCGACGAAGCGGTTCGGCGAGAGCCGGCCCTCGCGGACGCCGTACGTCCAGAGCATGTGCAGCCGGTTCTCGATCCCGGGGCCGCCGTTCGGCACGAGCTGGAATTCCTGGCCGTTGACGCCCTTCTGATCCGGCCATTTGAAGGGGCAGTGGTCGGTCGAGACCGAGGAGAGGATGTCCCGCTGGAGCGCGTGCCACAGGTGCTCCTGGTTCTCCTTCGGCCGCGGCGGCGGCGTGTAGATGTACTTCGCGCCCTCGAAGCCGGGCTGGTCGAGCGCCGACTCGTCGATGAACAGGTACTGGGTGCAGGTCTCGCCCCAGACGTCCCACCCCTTCTCGCGCGCGAGCGCGATCGGCTCAATCGACTCCTGGCAGGAGACGTGGACGACGAAGAGCGGACAGCCGGCGACGCGCGCGAGCTGGATGGCCCGGTTCGTCGCCTCGCCCTCGGTCTCGGGCGGCCGCGTGCGCGCGTGCCACTTCGGCTCGGTGTGCCCGGCGGCGACGGCCTCCTTGACGATGATGTCGATCGCGTCGCCATTCTCGGCGTGGACCATCACGATCGCACCGGTGTCGCGAGCCACCTGCATCGTCTTGAAGAGCGTCTCGTCGTCGACCATGACGGCGCCCTTGTAGGCCATGAACAGCTTGTACGAGGTGATGCCCTGGTCGGGCAGCGTCGCCAGCTCCTCGAGCGAGCCCCCCTCGCGCAGGTCGGTGACGCCGATGTGGAAGCCGACGTCGATCACGGGCTTGCAGCGATCGATCTTCTCGTGGTAGTTCTCGAGCGCCTGGGCGAACGACGTGCCCGGCGCCTGCATGCAGAAGTCGACGAGCGTGGTCGTCCCGCCGAACGCCGCCGACGTCGTGCCGGACGTGAAGTCGTCGCACGTGACGGTGCCGCCGAAGAACATCTCCAGGTGCGTGTGCGGGTCGATCGCGCCTGGGAACACGTACTTCCCGGCGGCGTCGATCACCTTGTCCGCCGGGACGTCCAGCGACTCGCCGATCAGCGACACGGTCCCGTTCTCGACGAAGACGTCCCCGACGTAGTCGTCGGCGGCGGTGACGATCCGACCGCCCTTGATGAGCACGGACATGCTCGATCCCCTTTCAGCCGATTGTGTGTTGTATACGACGCGCTGTCGGCGGCGTCAAACGGCTAGGGTCGTCTCGACCCATCTGGACGGACACGAGCAAGGGTGATCGCGTGTTCTTCGTCCGCATGAACAACTCGAGTCGCCCGATGCCGTCTGAGGAAGTGGAGGCCTATCTGGCAGACCGCTGGCCCAAACTCGCTGCCCTTGCGGGTTCCGGCTAGCACTCGAAATCGCCGTTATCGCGATATAACACCCGACCGCCGAGGTGACCCGCACCGACGATAACGCGGGATCGCGCCACCCCTGAGGCTGGCTCAGCGTGGGGTTTGCTCCGCCGGTGCGATGTGCGAGGAAATGTCGGAGCCGGATGCTAGTTGGGCTGGACAGACCTGAGCGATCTGGATTCCAGGCGCGGACTCCGACCGCGATCCTGAGTCAACCCGAAGCGGCAGCGTCAGGCGCCGTGGGCGCGTTCGGCGTAGGCGACACGCTCGAACGGCCACTCGTCCGCGAGCCACTCCGTGACGGACCGCCACAGCGGCACGTCGAGCTCGGGCCGGCTCGCCCGCACCCATGAGAGCACACGCGCGTCGTGCTGCTCGCTGGCGTCGGGATAGATGTACGCGCAGCCGATCACGTCGCCGCTCGCAGGATCGAGGACGGTGTAGGTGAAGCCCGCCCTGTTCTCGAAGTCGTCGGCGTGCGCTTGCAGGTCGCGCAGGTTGTCCACCGCGCTGCGGTTGTCGGGCCAGGAGCTCGTCTCCCACCCAGGCGTCGCGTGGATGTGCTCGACGGAGGACGACCACGCCTCATAGTCGGAGTCGTTGTGTTGGGGCCCGAGTGGTTCGAGCCTGAATTGCTCCGCCGCGAGAGCGACCGGGATGACGAACCCGGATGGCACAAATGGCCCCTCCGCCACACCCGCATCTTCGTCGATCCAAGCGCCGGCTGTCAGAAGAACCAGCACTTGGACGGCATGCAGCTCCACCCTCGCCTGGGCCAGTGTTCGGGAATGACCCCCGACGGCTCAGGGCGTTCGCGGATTAGGCGAGCGGCGCCTGGAGTGAGAATCGGTGTGACAAGAAGGCCAACTCTGCGTCGCGTAGGAGGCATGACACGAGGGCGTCCCCATGAACGCACGCAACAACAACACCGCTGCGAAGCGTCCGCGCGAGTGGTGGCTATCTCCCGCGCGATCCGGGATGCAGCGCCTGATCGCGCCCCCGGAGTACCGCCACCTCCGTGCCTTTGCGGTCACGCGTAGTTCCGGTGGCATTGTCGCGGCCGCTGCGGGCATCGTGTGCCTTTCGTACGCGGCCTACGGATGGGCGGCCTTCTTCGTGGTTGGCGCTCTGAATCTCCTCGGTGCTTACTGGTCCCTCAGCATCACTCGCTCCCCATCTTCCCGCACGTGACCCGCACGGGGAGCAACGACCGTCGGCTGGGCGAGTGTTCAGGAATGACCCTTGAAAGCTAGAACCTGCGCTCTTAGCGAAGAGCCTCCTCGAACCGCGGGTCGTCGCGTACTGCGGCAAGGTCGTCGTCTCTGCGCGCGTCTTCCCGGAACCGCGGTAGCAGCTCGACCGACCGGCGGAGGTGGGCGAACGTGTCGTCGCCGGTGTCGCCCGCGAGCGTTGCGAAGCACGCGTAGTTGTAGTTCAAACCCGCGTGGTCCGGCATGCGCTCGAGGGCACCGCGGACCGCAGCGAGCGCGTCGCCGTAGCGCTGCTCGCCGTAGGCCTTCATCGACTCGCTATGGAACGGCCACGCCTCACCCCAGTCGACCCCCTGATACGCCTCGCCGGGTGCGGCGCCGACGACAAGGACGGTTCCGTCTCCGCTCGCCTTCCGCCGCGACCCCGGCCCGACGAACACGAACGTCCCCGCGGGCGCATCGACCGTGTCGCCGTCCAGCTCGAAGGTCGCACTCCCATCGAGGACGACGTACAGCTCCTCCTGGCCCGACCCGGACTCGTCGTGCTCGCCGATCAGCGTGCCATCCTCGCCCGGTGTGAAGGCGTTGATCCCGAATGCCTGGATCCCGAGGTGCTCGCGCACAGGGATGTCTCTGCCGCGTCGCTCGATGTCGTCGAGACGCGCAACCTGCCACTTCGGCTTGTCGCTCATCGAATATTCCTCCTGGTAGCGCGGTCCGCTGGAATCGTCGATCGTAACCGAGAAGAACCGCGGTGAAACGGCCACCAAGTTCCCGAGACAGGCGCCAGCGTTTCGCGGTTCGCCTGCGCGAGAGTGCTCTACCTCGAGGTGAAGTTCGACTAAG
>PLBK01000033.1:0-8508 GCA_003134505.1 Actinomycetota bacterium
ACAGCCACTGCATCGCGCACGGGATCGAGATGTCGACGGCCATGGCCCATCAGAAGGAGGCGTCCGACTCCGGCTACTGGCCGCTCTACCGCTACGACCCGCGCCTCGACCATCCCTTCCAGCTCGACTCGCGCAAGCCGAAGCTGCCGCTCACGGAGTTCACGGGCAAGGAGGCGCGCTTCGCGATGCTGGCGCGGTCGCGGCCGGAGGACGCGGAGAGGCTCGGCGAGCAGGCACAGCGCGACGTCGACGACCGCTGGCACCTCTACGAGCAGCTCGCCGCCGTCGAGCACGCCCCGTCGGGAGAGGGACCGGACGAGTGAGCGCCGACCTGCGCACCCGGTACATGGGGCTCGAGCTCGCCAACCCGCTCGTCCCGTCGGCCTCGCCGCTCGGCGCCGACCTGGAAATGCTGAAGCGGCTCGAGGACGCGGGCGCCGCGGCCGTCGTCCTGCCCTCGCTGTTCGAGGAGCAGATCGAGCACGAGGCGATGGCTCTGCACCAGGCGCTCGAGGCCGGGAGCGAGAGCTTCGCCGAGGCGCTCAGCTACTTCCCGGAGCCGAGCGACTACAACACCGGCCCGGAGACCTATCTGGCCCATCTCGCGGCCGCGAAGGACGCGCTTTCGATCCCGGTGATCGCCAGCCTGAACGGCAGCTCCCGGGGCGGCTGGGTGCGGTACGCGGGCCTGCTCGAGGAGGCGGGCGCCGACGCGCTCGAGCTCAACGTCTACGCGGTCGAGGCCGATGCGGCGCAGACGGCCGAGACGGTCGAGACGCGCATCCTGGACATCGTCCGCGCGGTGCGGGCGGAGGTGCGGATCCCGCTGGCGGTGAAGATCGGGCCGTTCTTCACCGCGCTCGCGCACCTGGCGACGCGCCTCGTCGTGGCCGGCGCGAACGGACTCGTCCTGTTCAACCGGTTCGTCCAGCCGGACATCGACCTGGAGACGATGTCCGTCCTGCCCGAAGTCCACCTCTCCTCACGCGAGGAGCTGCTGCTGCCGCTGCGCTGGATCGCGATCCTGTACGGCCGCGTGCCGGTGTCGCTGGCGGCGACGAGCGGGATCCACGAGGCCGAGGATGCGGTCAAGGCGCTGCTCGCGGGGGCGGACGTGACGATGACGGCGTCGGCGCTGCTGCGCCGGGGCCCGGAGCACCTGACGGAGATGCTGGCCGGGATCAGCGAGTGGCTCGACCGGGAGGAGTACGCGTCGGTGGAGCAGCTGAAGGGCAGCATGAGCCAGCTGTCGTGCCCCGATCCGGCAGCGTTCGAGCGGGCCAGCTACATGCAGGCGCTGATCTCGTTCTCACGGCCGATCGGCTAGACGATTTTCGGCGTTTCCGGGCATCCCGTTCCAGGGTCCGGGTGCTTGGGTTGTGTACCGTAGGCAACCGATGACGCAGCGCGCCGCCTGTAGCTGTGGGCAACTCCACCTGGTGGCGGAGGGGGAGCCGATCCGACTCTCGATGTGCCACTGCCTCGCCTGCCAGCGCCGCACGGGAAGCGCGTTCGGCATCCAGGCGCGCTTCCCGCAGGACAAGGTGCGCATCGAGGGCCGCGCCAACGAGTACGTTCGCATCTCCGACCACGACGAGCCGCGCACATTCCACTTCTGCCCGGAGTGCGGCGCGACGGTGTATTACACGCTGGCCTCGGCGCCCGACGTGATCGCAGTGCCCATCGGCGCCTTTGCCGATCCGGCCTTCCCGCCGCCCACGATCTCGGTGTACGAGTCGCGGCGGCACCCGTGGGTGGCGCTGCCGGCCGCGATGGAGCACCACGACGACTGAGCCCCGCCTCTGATGCAGAAGCGAACGCTCGGAAACAGCAACCTGGAAGTCTCGGCCATCGGGCTCGGCTGCATGTCGATGAACTTCGGCTACGGCCCGCCCGCCGACAAGCACGAGATGATCTCACTCCTTCGCTCGGCGGTCGAGCGTGGCGTGACGTTCTTCGACACCGCCCAGGTCTACGGCCCGTTCACGAACGAGGAGCTCGTGGGCGAAGCACTCGCTCCCGTCCGCGAGCAGGTCGTGATCGCCACCAAGTTCGGGTTCGAGTTCGGCTCCGACGGCCAGACGGGTGGCCTGAACAGCCGCCCCGACTACATCAAGCAGACGGTCGAGGGCTCGCTCGAGCGGCTCGGGGTCGAGGCGATCGACCTCCTCTACCAGCACCGCGTCGACCCTGAGGTGCCGATCGAGGACGTGGCGGGAGCGGTGAAGGAGCTGATCCAGGACGGAAAGGTCAAGCACTTCGGCCTGTCCGAAGCCGGAGTGCAGACGATTCGTCGCGCGCACGCCGTCCAGCCCGTCACTGCGGTCCAGAGCGAATACTCGCTGTGGTGGAGAGAGCCGGAGGCAGAGCTCCTGCCGACGCTCGAGGAGCTCGGGATCGGCTTCGTCCCCTTCAGCCCTCTGGGCAAGGGCTTCCTGACGGGAAAGATCGACGAGGCCACGACGTTCGACAGCTCCGACTTCCGCAACGTCGTCCCCCGCTTCACGCCGGAGGCTCGGAAAGCGAATCAGGCCTTCGTCGAGCTGCTTGCCGGCGTCGCCGAACGGAAGAACGCGACATCCGCTCAGATCGCGCTCGCCTGGCTGCTTGCCCAGAAGCCCTGGATCGTCCCGATCCCCGGCACCACGAAGCTGGCGCGGGTGGACGAGAACATCGCAGCAGCCGACGTCGAGCTCACGCCCGACGATCTGCGCGAGATCGAGAGCGCCGCCTCGCAGATCACGGCGCAGGGAGCTCGGTACCCGGACCACCTGGAGCAGATGACCGGTCGCTGAGCTCGTCGTTGGGGCAGGTTCGAAGCGTTCGGGCGTGGTAGAACCCGCTTTGTGGCCGAGGTATTGCTGTTCCACCACGCACAGGGTCAGACCCGCGGATTCCTCGCGTTCGTCGACGAGCTGCGAGCTGCCGGCCACGTTGTCCACGCCCCCGACCTCTACGACGGCAACACCTTCACCGAGCTCGACGATGGCGTCGGCTACGCCAAACAGGTCGGCTTCGACACGATCGCCGAGCGCGGGCGACTCGCCGCCGAGGGCTTGCCGGACGGGCTCGTCTATGCCGGATTCTCGCTCGGCGTCATGCCCGCTCAGATGCTGGCCCAGACGCGCCCGGGCGCCAAGGGTGCTCTGCTGTTCTCCGCCGCGTTCCCGGTCTCCGAGTTCGGCGGCGCCTGGCCGCCGGGAGTGCCGCTCCAGATCCACATGATGGAGGACGACGAGTGGGCCCGGGAAGACCTTCCGGCCGCGCGCGAGCTGGTCGAGACGACCGAGGGCGCGGAGCTGTTCCTGTACCCCGGCGATGGACACCTCTTCGCCGACAGCAGCCTTCCGGACTACGACGAGAAGGCCGCGACGCTGCTCGAGCAGCGCGTCCTCGCATTCCTGAAGGCCGTCGAGTAGTCAGGCAGCGCGCGCTCGAGGGCGGCGCAGTCGGTCGGCGGACCGTGCGCCGGGAGCACGAGCTCGACCGGGAGCGCGAGCAGCGGCTGGAGTCCCTCGGCAATCAGCTCGTGCGTCACGCCTTGACGCAGCCACTCGCGCGGCATCTCGAAGCCACGACCGAAATCGGCGAGCGTGTCCCCGGCGACGATTGCACGGCAGGCCTCGATCCACAGGACGACGTCGTTGCGCTCCCTCCCGGGGAACGCCTCGATCCCGACCGGCAGCCGATCCCCGGCGGAGAAGCAGGTGCGCCTCCGCAGTGTCCCCGCTCATGAGCCAGGCGAGGTCGGGACTGCCGCCGGCGGCCTGCTCGGCAGTGACACCGTACTTCCGCATGAGATCGTCCTGGTGTCGGGTGGGGGCGTGAACATGGACGCGCCCAGCCGCTCGACCAGGCTCTGAGTGTCCCGCTCGTGCCGCGGAGCGGTGAGCACGACCACCGGCTCTCGGTCGGCACCGCCGGCGGGTCGAAGAGCAGCAGCCGCTCGCCGTCGTCGATCGCGTATGACGAAACCTCCGCTGGCCAGTGCTCGCTCGGCGTCCAGTCCGGATGCCGGGCCTGCCAGTGCCAGAGGCCGGACCGTAGCTCACGCACGGCGGCATGCTAGTCGCATCGCGATTAGCGTCTGGCCGGTGCAGCACCGACTCACGAAGGCGCAGGCCCGGCGCATCGCCGTGCGCGCGCAGATGCTCGAAGCGCCCCGGCCGACCGAGCTACTCGACGTCGTGCAGCGGCTGACCCTGCTGCAGATCGACCCGACCGCGGCGGTCGCGCCCAATGCGGATCTGGTCGCGTGGAGCCGCCTCGGAGCGGCCCACCGGCCCGAGCACCTGAAGCAGGCCCTCGAGCAGGATCGCACGCTGTTCGAGCTCGACGCCCTGGTTCGGCCGATGGTTCACGCCGGCCTGTACCTCGCTGATGCGGCCGACTGGCCGAGCCGCGAAAAGCAGCGCGCCTGGCTCCGCGACAACGACCGGTTCCGGCGCGACATCCTCGATCTGCTCGGCAGCTCCGGCCCCTCGAGCTCGCGCGAAATCCCGGACACGTGCGCCGTGCCCTGGGCGTCGACCGGCTGGACGAACAACCGCAACGTCACGCAGATGCTGGAGTTCCTGATGATGCGCGGAGAGGTCGCGATCGCCGGGCGAGTGGGCCGCGAGCGGCTGTGGGACCTCGCCGACCGAGTCTACCCGCGAGACCTCGAGATCCCGTCTGTGGAGGAGGCTGCGCGCAGAAGGAACGAGCTGCGTCTCGCGGCGCTGGGCATCGCCCGATCGAAGCGGAGGGTCGTTCCGAAGGAGCCCACCCACGTCGTCGAGGCCGGCGAGTCGGCCGTGGTCGAGGGCGTGAAGGGCGATTGGCGTGTGGACCCCGCGTACCTCGGCGACGACTTCGACGGGCGCACGGCGCTCCTGTCCCCGTTCGACCGGCTCGTCCACGACCGCGTTCGCACGCTGGAGCTGTTCGACTTCGAGTACACGCTCGAGATGTACAAACCCGCGGCACAGCGCCGCTGGGGCTACTACGCCCTTCCGATCCTCCACGAGGACCGGCTGGTCGGGAAGGTCGACGCCGCCTCCGACCGCAAGGCCTCCGTGCTGCGCGTCAACACGATCCACGAAGACGTGAGGTTCACCCGGGCGATGAACGAGAGCGTGCAGGCCGAACTGGAAGACCTTGCCTCGTGGCTCGGCCTGACCGCGGTCGAATCGACCTAATAGGAGCCCTTTCCTCGACGACACACTCGGATGCAAGTTTTTGGTCCTACCGGAGTCCTTCCTCCTACGAGAGCAGGTCAACCCACCCGCCTCTCGTCCCGTAACCCGCACCCGGAGGAAGAGAAACATGCGACGACTTCTTGCAGCTGTTATCGCCGTCGGAGCGTTCGCCACCGCCGCGTTTGTCGTCGCGGCCCCTGCGACATCGGACTCGACGACGATTCCGTTCCAGGCCCGGATCGGGAACATCTTCGGCATGATCCCGCCGGCATCCGTCTCGAGCAGCGGCGCGATCGCCAACAGCGCGCCCGCGAGTGGCTCGCTCGACTACAACGGCGGGCCGGTGATGACGACGAACTCGGTGTACGCGATCTACTGGCAGCCACCGGGCTACCAGCTGCCGAGCGGGTACGCCGACAACATGAACGGTTACTTCAAGGACCTGCAGGCCGCGAACGGCAAGAACACGAACACGTACGACAACGCGACGCAGTACTACCAGCAACAGAACGGATCGACGCAGTACATCCAGGATCACACGACCTTCGCCGGCTCAGCGGTCGACACCAATGCCTTGCCGCCGCTCGATCCGGTCAACTGTCCCGATACGCCGGTGGCGCTGACCAACGGTGTGGGCAACCCTCCGTCGACGAACGCTTCGTGCGTCACGGACCAGCAGGTCCAGCAGGAGATCTCAGCCGTGATCAAGCAAAAGGGCTGGCCGACGAACAACAGCACGGAGTTCTTCATGTTCACGGCGCCGAACATCGGCACGTGCTTCCCGGCGACGGTCACCGAGGAGCAGAACGGCGTGCAGACGACGGTGACTGCGCCGCTGTGCTCCTTCTCGTACTTCTGCGCCTACCACAGCGCCTACTTCGACTCCACCGTCAGCCCGAACAACCAGATCATCTACTCGAACATGCCGTACGCGGCGCAGACCGCCGGCAACCCGGTGACGTGCGATCTCGGGTCCTATCCGAACGGCAACCCGTCCGACCCGGAGATCAGTGTCACGAGCCACGAGCACAACGAGAGCATCACCGACCCGTTCGGGACCGGCTGGTGGGACAGCAACCCGAACGACAGCGCGGCCGGTGAGGAGATCGGCGACATGTGCGCCTGGGACTACGGGAACCTCTACGGGCCTGACGGCGCGCAGTACAGCCAGACGATCAACGGGCGCCACTACCTCATGCAGCTCGAATGGGACAACAGCACGAACGGCTGTCCCGGCTCGGACGCATCCGGGAACGCAGTTCCCAGCCATCCGAACTACGACATCCCCGCGATCTCGCTGACGCCGTCCTCCGGCTACGCGACGGCTCCGTTCAAGATCACGGGTCAGTTCTTCGCGGTCGGCGACAAGGTCGCGAGCACCTTCACGGACGCCGGGACGACGACGAACCTCGGCTCCTCGACGGCCGACGCCAGCGGTCACACGTCCCTGATGACCAAGGCCCCCGGCAAGGCCACGCCGGGCACCGCCGCGGTGACCAGCAAGGGCAGCTCAGGCAGTGCCTCGGGGCCGTTTGCGGTGCTTTCGCCGTAACCAGGCTGGCACAGGAAGAGGCGGCCTCCGATCCGGCGGCCGCCTCTTCCGTTCGACGGAATAAGGCGTGCGGCTAGGCCGAGGCGGTTGCGGCGAAGGCCTCGAGGAGGCTCGGCCATCCTCCGGGTGAGTTGAACTGGTCGCGCATGCCGGAGGCCTGGTCCCCGTAGGCGTCGAGGCCGCGGTGCTCCACCTCGACCAGCGTTCGGTTGGGGCCGTCGGGGACGAAGGTGACCTCGACCTCGGTGAGGAAGTCGGCGTCGTAAGCCCATTCACCGGTGATCTGCCAGGCGAGCACGAGCCGTGACGGGGGTTCCCAGACGAGGACCTTGCCCCAGTCGCACTCGCTGCCGTCGGTGTCGCGCTCGTACCAGCGGCCTCCCTCACGCCCTTCGAGCACGGCCTGCTCGAGCGCTTCCGGGCCGATCTTGTGGGAGCGTGGCCACCACCTGTCAAAGCCGTCGGTGAAAACCGCGAATGCCTTCTCTTGCGGGGCGTCAACGGCGATCGTGTGCCGAACGGCGGTGTCTTCCGTGGCGGTCATTTCTTGTCCTTTCCGGGTTGGTCCTGGGCGGCTGCGCGAAAGCTCGCGAGCGCTTGGCCCCAGAACGAGTCGAAGTACTCGCGCAGCGCCTCGACCGCCTTCGGATCGACCTGGTAGACGCGTCGCGTTCCCGTCTGGCGGTCGAACACGAGTCCCGCCTCCTTGAGCACCTTGAGATGCTGTGAGACAGCGGGGCGGCTGATCGGAAGCTCGCGCGCGAGTTGACCGACCGGCGAGGGATTCTGGCTGAGGCGTTCGAAGATCTGGCGCCGGCTTGGATCCCCGAGCGCTTGCAACGCTCTCTCTTGGTAAGTAGTCACGAACGGTAAAGATAGACTTACCGACGAGGCGTGTCAAGCCGGAGACGTCGCCGTGTCAGCGGCGTGCCGTGCCGACGATCATGGGGCGCTCGACCTTGGGCGCCTTCGGGACCTCGCCATGCCTGACCGACTCGACTCTGAGCGCCGATGCCTCGATCGCTGCCAGCGTCTCCCGGTTGGGATTGCAGCCGACCAGGTTGTACACGGGCCTGATCCGGTCCTGCCGTTTCGCCAGCTTCGGGTCGTGGGAGCGGACGTGCTCGATGAAGAGAAGACGCCCGTTCGGCTTCAGCACACGCGCAATCTCCGCCAGCGCCGCCTCCTGGCTGGGGACGCTGCACAGAACCAGCGTCACGACTGCGGTGTCGAAGGTGGCGTCCGGGAAGGGCAGTCGCTCGACCGGCGCATCGATGACCTCCCCCGCCCGGTCGAGCGCGTCGACACGCTGTTGAAGGCGACGGCGCATGTGCCGGTCGGGCTCGGCCAGCACCAACCGCGTCACCGCTTCCGGATAGTGCTCGAGGTTGAGTCCGGTNNCGTCTCATCGCCACTCCACTTCGTCAACTCGGTAAGTAGACACGAACGGTAAAAATAGGCTTACCGAGCACGCGTGTCAAGCCGAGTCTAGGCCCTGCGTGATGTATTCAGGGCAACGGCGGAGCGAACGAGAGCCTCGAGAGCCCTCTCGTCGATCCTGTCGCCTTCGTGAAAATCGATCGCGCGCCTGACGTTGCCTTCCAGGCTCGAGTTGAACAGGCCCGAAGGGTCTTCGAGCGACGCGCCCTTGGCGAAGGTCATCTTCACCACGCTCTTGTAGGTCTCGCCCGTGCAGATGATCCCGCCGTGAGACCACACGGGAGTCCCCGGGCTCGTCGCCTTCGCCCACTTCCACTCCTCGACCACCTCGGGGTC
>PLBK01000033.1:8523-59413 GCA_003134505.1 Actinomycetota bacterium
TCTCATAGCACATCGATTCGATTCGTACGCCTTCCGCCGCCGCTACGGCTCGACCTCACGCGGAGGGCGTGGGGGCGGAGCCCCCATACAGCGAAGCGTTGTTTGTAGCGAGCGCAGGGAAGTGGGCGGTACTGGGCTCGAACCAGTGACCCCCAGATTGTCGAGCCTGCCCGGCTAGTGGCCCAGATTGGACAGGCGTGTGTTCATGCGGGTTCGCGGGTTGACCGGCTGGCGTCCGGCGGACTGGATTCGCCTCGTTTCGCCGGAAGTTGCTGACACACTACTGACACGATGACGTCTATCGCGCCGCCGTGATCGTCGCCCCGACACGGTCATCGAGCGAGAGCACGCTCGCACAGCCGAGGGTCTCGTAGCCGACGCGGGCGGTTCGGACGGCGCGCCTCCGGGTGGTTCGCAGCTACGTTCTTCGACCTAGCGCATGAGCGGGCCGGTCAAGATCAGGAGGTTTCAGGAAAGTGACCTCGACGCGATCGTCGAGTTCTCGATTCGCGCGTGGGAGCCGGTCTACGTCTCTCTTCGTAACGTCCTTGGTGAACCAATCTTCTTTCGATTGCACCCGGACTGGAAGGAGGTTCAGGCCGAGGCGGTTAGGTCGAGCTGCACGAACGACGAGCACGACGTCTTTGTCGCAATCGCTGACGAGTGTCCGGTCGGTTTCTCTGCTGTTGCTCTGAACGCCTTCCATGAACGGATGGGGGTGATCGACATCATCGCCGTCGATCCCGACTATCAGCGGCGCGGTATCGCGACGCAGCTCATGCAATGTTCGATCGAGCACATGCGTTCGTGCGGAATGGACATCGCAGCAGTCGGTACCGGGGGTGATCCTGGTCACGCCCCTGCGCGGGCAGCCTACGAGGCGTTCGGCTTCACTTTGCTCCCAAGTGCCCGCTACCTGAAGTTGATTGATTAGGGGGCTGCGGGTTTCAGAGGAAGCGAGGGTTGGTTTCCCGCCTCAAGAGATGGGCTGACCATCCACTCCTGGTCGTCACCTGGCCCTCGGGGACAAACAGATGCCGACTCCGACCCGACCTGTGAAGTTGGGGGTCACCCGCTGATCCCGCTACCCATGCAGGGTCTTGCAGCCGTGCCAGCGACGGTTGCACGGTTGCCAGCTCGGCCGCGTGCGTGTGTCTGAGTCCGTGGGGATGCACCCGCTTCTCGATACCTGCCTTACCCGCGAGGCGTGGGAGGCACCTAACCCAACGTTCACGCAAGAATGTCTCCCGTTGGCTAGCGTGCTGGCTTGGTGCGGCGCGACGTAGCCACACTCCTTGCTTCTGGCATGGTCGTTGGCCTCTTGGCAGCGGGCGTGAGTCGGGGTGAGGCGGTTGCTGCGACACCGATTGGGGACGCACAAGGTCGCGCCCTGCTCGCCCGCGTCCACGCCGCGTACCTGCACGCGGCCGGTGTGGAGTTGTTGGTGATTTCACGGGGTTCGCGTGTCTCGCCGTTCGGGCGATTCCTGGTTCAACTTCGCGGAGGCGTGGACGTAGCGGAGGAGTTCGTTGGCTCCGGGCCTGGTGGAACGGAGATTGTCGCGAGGCGGGGTGGCCCGACCTACGTGCGCGACGCAGGTCAGACGTGCTGGCGTCCCCTTGCCGCGTCCGACCCCCGAACCCTCGTTGACGTGGGACTCCCGTACCCGGACAGCAGCCGCCCCAGCAAGGCTATGCCGCTTCGACACACGGCGACTGCCTGGGTTCTCCCGACAGAGAACGGCGAAAACTTCTGGTTCCTGGTTACTCAGACGACCTACCACCCCATCGCCAAGAGGTTCATGACCTACGACATCGACGCCAAATCCCTTCAGATCAGGTCGATCTTCATCCAGGCGTTGCAAAACGGCACGAGGAACGTCCGGGCGCAAAAACATCCGAAGCCGATCTGGCTGACCGCGGGGCTGCGGGTCAAGGCCCTGACGACGCTTCCGCTCATGGCCAGCGCGAAACCCAGCTGCTAGCCACGACGCGCCTGGTAGAGCGGCACAGGCGAGGCCCTCGATTGGCCGTGCCCCATCCGTGCCCCACGCCTCAGCATCAAGGCATCCAAATCCGAGGATCGACCCCCCGTTGTGGGAGTCCCAAGCGCGTCGCGTATTGACAACCGCGTGCTGACATTTCGCTGACATGGGGGCCGCAAGGCCCCTTTGTCTTCGACTGAGGCAAACAAAAACCCGCCGTTTCCAGCGGGTTCTGAGGTGGGCGGTACTGGGCTCGAACCAGTGACCCCCAGCTTGTCGAGCTGGTGCTCTCCCAACTGAGCTAACCGCCCCGGCCGGTCGATTCTAGCCGAGCCCGGTTAGAAGATCTCGGGACACCACGGCGCGGCGTCCGTGCGGAACAGGTCGTCCGCCCGCGCCAGGCCACCGCGGGCCGCCTCCTCCACCCGCTCGGCGCGGGCCAGCTCGGCGAACGAGAACCCGCCCAGATAGACCGAGCCGAGCGCCTGCACGTCGAGGCGCACGTCCGGGCGGCGACGCGCGCGGCGGGCGACGCCGTCGGCGATCGTCCACACGCCCACGTTCTCCTCGAACAGCGGGTCGGACACGATCTCGAGCGTCACGCGGCCATCGCGCGCGTACGCCCGCGCCGACAGCGCCGCGCCGATGTCGATCGGCCGCACCCAGAGCCCGTCGTGCACCTTCATGCCGAGAAAGCGCGGCCGGGCGACGAGCTGCCAGAGCGGATGGTCGACGGGCAAGAGCCGCGCCTCGATCTCGTCCATCCAGTCGATCGCGAGCAGGAAGCGCCAGATCTCCCGCGTCGCCCGCGCGTCGATGCCCTGCGCCTCGATGACGCGCAGGGACCGCTTGAACTCGGTCTGGTGCTGGGCGACGCGGTAGAGGGCGTACCCCGCCGGCCCGCCGTCGAGCTCGAGCAGCGCCCGGTTGAGCGGGCCTGCGTTGCCGCGCCGCCACTCGGCCGTGTCGTCCAGGTTGCGCTTGCTCCACCAGTCGCGCGTCCGTAGGACGAAGCCGGTCGAGCGTCGCCGGAGCCGCTCGTAGACGCGCGGGAACTCCCGCATCGCCTCGTCGTGGTCGACCAGCCGCACCTGGCCTTCCCGCGGCGGCAGGCCCGGCCGAAGTTCCGCCGAGTCGCGAGGCAGGGTGATGTCGACGCACTGCGAGGCCATCCCGTAGCCGTACCGGCCGTAGATCGTGTCCTCGGAGGCCCAGAGCGCCGCGATCGGCTCGCCCCGCTCGCGCACGTCCGCGAGTTGCGCCGTCATCATCCGCCGCAGCACTCCCCGGCGGCGATGCGTCGGCTGCACGCCGACGATCGTCACGCCCGCGCAGCGGAGCGGCCCGCCCGGGACGGTCAGCTCGAACGGATAGACGCCGGCGCCGCCGATGATCCGTCCGTCGTCGAACGCGGCGTGCATGCGATCGAGCGGTAGATAGGACAGGAAGCTCTCGCCCTGCTCCGCGGTCGGGATCCAGCCGAAGTAGTGGCCGATCGCGCCCATCGCCCGGGCGAGCTCCTCCGTGTTCCGGACCGTGCGGACGCGAATGCTCATGCAGTCGGGAGACTAGATCTTCTCGAGCGGCGCGTACTCGAGCATCAGCTTCCGCTCGGCGCCGTCGTCGGCGAAGCGGACCGTGACGACGCCGCCCGGCTCGATGCCGATGACCACGCCGTCGCCGAGCGTGCCGTGGCGCACCGAGTCGCCGGTGGCGAGCGAGGGCACGTTCTCCCGCGGCTGCACGGCCGAGGCGGCCGGCGCGCCGTAGCCCGACCACGACGCGGGGCGCAGGCGCTCGCGCACGATCTCCCCCTGCGGCAGCTCGTCGATGAACCGCGAGGGCAGGTTGTGCGCGCGGCTGCCCCAGAGCGAGCGGCTGGAGGCGTGCGTGAGCGTGAGCCGCTCCTTCGCGCGCGTCATGCCCACGTAGGCGAGCCGGCGCTCCTCCTCGATGCCCTGCTCCTCGATCGAGCGCGAGTGCGGGAAGATGCCCTCCTCCATCCCGATCATGAACACGGCGCCGAACTCGAGGCCCTTGGCGTTGTGCAGCGTCATGAGGGTGACGAGGCTCTGCTCCTCCTGGATCGTGTCCTGGTCGGACACGAGCGAGATCTCCTGCAGGAACGTCGAGAGGCTCGGCACCTCGGAGCGCTCGACGTACTCCTGCGCGACGCCCACGAGCTCCTGCAGGTTCTCGATCCGGCCGCGCGCCTCGATCGTCCGCTCTGCCTCGAGCGAATCGAGGTAGCCGGACTGCTCGAGCACCTGCTGCACGAGCTCGGGCACAGAGAGCTCCTGCGACTGCGACTGCAGCGACAGGAGCAACGTGCGGAGCGCGGCGACCGCCTTGAGCGACGCGCCCGCGACGCCGGCCTGCTCGGCGTTCCCGAGTGCTTCGTGCAGCGAGGTGCCGTTCGCGTCCGCCCAGATCTGCAGCCGCGTCAGCGTCGTGTCGCCGATCCCGCGCCGCGGCCGGTTGGCGATCCGGAGCAGCGAGACAGCGTCGGCCGGGTTGTCGATCACCTGCAGGTAGGCGATCAGGTCCTTGACCTCGGCACGCTCGTAGAAGCGCGGGCCGCCGATCACCTGGTAGGGCACGCCCTGGCGGACGAGCACGTCCTCGAGCACGCGCGACTGCGCGTTCGTCCGGTAGAAGACCGCGATCTCGCGCCCGGAGTAGCCCTCCTCGATCAGCTGCGCCACCTCGGCGGCGACGAAGCGGGCCTCGGCGTGCTCGTCCTCGACCTCGAGCGCGCGCACCGGCTCGCCGTCGCCGAGGTCGGACCAGAGGTTCTTCTCCTTGCGCTCGCGGTTGTTCGCGATCACGCCGTTCGCCGCGCGGAGGATCGTGTTCGTCGAGCGGTAGTTCTGGTCCAACACGATTCTCGACCCGCCGGGAAAGTCACTTTCGAACTCCAAGACGTTGCGAATCTCGGCGCCTCTCCAACCGTAGATCGACTGGTCCGGGTCCCCCACCGCGCAGACGTTCTTGTGCTCCGAGGCGAGCAGCTGCAGCAGCCGGTACTGGGCGTGATTCGTGTCCTGGTACTCGTCGACGAGGACGTACCGGAAGGCCTTGCGCCAGCGCGTCGCGGCCTCGGGGAAGCGCTCGAGCACCTCGACCGTGAGCATGATCAGGTCGTCGAAGTCGACGGCATTCGAGGCGTGNNCGGGCCATGTACTCGTCGGGGCCGACGAGCTGGTTCTTCGCGTTCGAGATCTGGCTATGGATGCCGCGCGGGACGAAGCGCTTCGGGTCGCGCTCGAGCTCCTCCAGGCAGGCCTTCGTGAGACGCACCTGGTCGGCCTGGTCGTAGATCGTGAAGTTCGAGCGGTAGCCGAGCCGCTCGGCCTCGCGGCGCAGGATGCGGCCGCAGGCTGCGTGGAAAGTGAGGATCCAGATCGCGCGGGCGACGCCGCCGAGCAGGCCTTCGAGGCGGCTCCTCATCTCGCCCGCGGCCTTGTTCGTGAACGTGATCGCGAGGATCTCGTTCGGCTTCACGCCGCAGGCGGCGATCAGGTGCGCGACGCGGTGGGTGAGGACCCGGGTCTTGCCGGAGCCGGCTCCGGCGACGACGAGCAGCGGCCCTTCCGTGGCGAGAACGGCCTCGCGCTGGACCTCGTTCAGGCCTTCCAGGTAGCGGTCCGGGCTGACGACGGCCATCGTCCCGATGCTAGCGGGGCTTGCGGCGGCGGCCCGAGGCGGCTACGCGGGGATCGGCTGAGGCCGGAGGATGGCCACGCGCGCGATCTCGAGGAAGCGCCGGCCGTAGAGCGCGAGGCCGACCGCGGCGGCGATTCCTGTGCCCGCCGTCGCGTAGACCGGGGCGACGAGGCTGACGGCGGCGGCGTGCGTTCCGGAGACGCCGGCGAGGGCGAGCGCTCCGATCGCGGCTCCCTGGTAGATGCCGGCGTTGCCGGGAAGGAGCGGCGCCGTGTTGGCCAGGCCCGTGACGATCATGTACACGAGCGTCACACCGAGCCCGGCCCGGATGCCGAGCGAGTGCAGCATGAGCATGATCGCGATCAGCCGGACGACCCAGGTGGCGAGCAGGATCGCGCCCGCCTTCGCGAGCACGCGCGGCGGGGCCCAGGCACCGGCGAAGAAGCGGTCGACCGCGCGTGGGAGCCGGTGTCCGATCCTCCGGTGCAGCGTGCCCGCGAGCAGGATCGCTCCCAGCGACAGCGCGCAGCCGGCCGCGAGCCCGATCTTGGCCCAGGCAGGCAGCGGCAGGAAGGCTGCTCCGGCGGCGCCCGTCATGCAGAACGCGCAGGCCTCCAGCATGTGGGAGCAGAGGAGGCTCCCGGCCGCCCGGGAGAAGCCCGGCCACCGGCCTGGCGCTGCGACGCGGAGCACGGCGGCCTTCGAGGCTTCCCCGAGCCGGCCGGGGAGCAGGGTGTCGAGCAGCGAGCCGACCGAGCTCGAGCAGTAGAGCGCGCGGAAGCCGACCGGGGCGCGGAGCGTGGTCGACCAGGCGAGTGCCCGGAACGGTTGCACCGATGCTGCGACGAGGAGAGACAGCACGGCCAGGCTCCAGTTGGGCGTCACGGCGGCTGAGAGCGCCTTGTGCCCGCTCGAGAGCCCGACCACGATGAAGACGCCGATGGTCGCCGCGACCGCGACGATAGAGAGGAGAGTTCGGCGCCCCACGTCCTGCTCATCGGCGCTTCCCGCTCGGCGCCAGACCCCTCGAACGAGGCGGCAAGCCGATCAGCGGGCTGCAGCTTCGGCCAGCGCCGCCTCGGCCCAGGCGGCCGCGGCGGCGAGCTCGGCCGGGTCGGACGACTTGAGCACGACCTCGACCTCGCTGCCCTCGGGCCGGAAGCTGGGATACGAGCCGACGCGCACGTCGGGATGGCGCCGCTCGAGCTCGCGCAGCACCTCGACGATGCGGCTCTCCGTCGTCGCGTACGTGCGCCGCCAGGACAGGATCGGAGCGGCGCCGCGCAGCTCGGCCTCGACCAGCTCGTACATCGCCTCCATCTCCGAGGGCAGCCCCGGCAGCACGTACACGTTCCCGATCGCGAACCCGGGCGCGCCGCCCAGCGGGTTCTCGAGCGGACGACTCCCCTCGGGCAGGTGCGCCCACGGCGTGACGTAGTCGGGGTCGCGCCGGAACCGCGCGCGCAGCCCCTCCGCCACCTCGGGATACTCGACCTGCGGGACGTCGAAGGCGGCGGCGACCGTCTCGCGCGTGACGTCGTCCGGCGTGCCACCGAGGCCGCCCGTGACGATGACGGCGTCCACCGCCGGCCCGTGCAGGCGTAAGAACGCCGCCGCGGTCTCGATCTCGTCCGGCAGCACGGCGATCAGCCGGACGGCGACGCCGATTGCCTCGAGCCGCCCGGCGAGCCACGACCCGTTCGTGTTAGCCACGTCCCCGGAGAGCAGCTCGTTCCCGATCGTGACGATGGCGGCGGTGGCCACTCCGGCCGAGTATAAGGAGGCGATGCGGAGCCTCTCCGAGCTGCAGCAGCGACGCGCGTTCGAGTGCCGCCTGACGCCCGACCGCGCGCTCGAAACGCTCGACGACGCTGCCGCCTTCGTGCGCGACCGCGGGCTGCTCACGCGCACGACCGACTGCTCGCTGCCGAGCCTGCACGAAGCCTGTCACGAGGAGCCGTACAAGCCGGGCAGGGGCGGGTTCGCCGAGTGGCCGCGCACGAAGTGGCCGTGGGGCTTCGAGCTCGCGCGGCGCGACGGCGTGGTCGCCGCGAAGATCCACCGTGGCAAGACGCTCTTTCTCAGCGAGGCTGCCGCCGCGCTGGCCGACCCGATCTGCCGCGCCGAGATCGAGCGCATGGAGGCCGCGGACGAGGACTGGGCCGCGCTGCTCCGCCACCTCGGGAACATGGGCGCGTCGCTCGCCGAGGACGTACAGCTCGAGCTCGGGCTGAAACCGAAGGAACTGAAGGCGATCCGGTCGCCGCTCGAGCGCTGCGGCGCCGTCGTCGCCCGGTTCCTGCCTGTCGGCGAGGAGAAGGACGACTGGGTGACCGAGCTCGTCCGCTGGGACCAGCTCCGGCCCGAGCCCTCGGACGGCGGCGGGCTCGACGAGCTCGTCGTCACGGGCGTTCGCTCCGCCGTCGTCTGCCCCGAGCCCGAGCCGAAGCGCTGGTTCTCCTGGACGTGGCGCTGGGACAGCGGGCTGACCGACCGGCTCGTCGACGAGGGCCGCCTCGTCCGGCCGGAACCGGGCTGGCTCGCCGCCGTCGACCTCTAGCCAGGAGTAGCCTGCCAACGTGCGACTTCCACTCAGCCGGGCTTGGCGACTCCAGCGGAAGCTGCCGCGGCAGCATCCTCAGGGCGAGGAGTACGAGATCGAAAAGGCCGAGCTGGAAGCGCAGAAGGAGCGGGACAGGTTCACCGCGAGCCTGCTCGAGAAGGCAGGCCACACGCACTTCCCATTCCTGAAAGACCCGTTCGACTAGCTGCGCTGGAGCGTCGCCAGGTACCGTCGCACGTCGCGCCGCGAGCGGAGGCGGTGGACGGCAACGTGCGCGTCGAGAGCGGCGAGTCGACCGAGCACGTCGGGACGATTCCTCCGCGGATACCGCCAGACCCAGCGCAGGAACGGGAGATCGACCGCCTCGGGACACCCCTCCGGCAGGTCGGCGCGCGGGTGACGCCGCTCGCGCAAGGAGCGCCGGACGGCCCGCCACAGGCAGATCGACCGCGGGAGGTCGAGGAAGACGACGGTGTCGGCCCGGCCGAAGCGCGGATCGACGTCGTCGTCCCGGAGGAAGTTGCCGTCCAGGATCCATCGCTCACCGGCGACCGCCGCATCGAGCGCGGCGCGGAACTCGTCGGCCGGCGGCGCCGTCCAGCCCGGCCTCCAGAACAGCACGTCGAGGTGGACCACCGGGAGCCCGGTGCGCTTCGCAAGCGCCGCCGCCAGCACGCTCTTGCCCGCGCCTCCCGACCCGAGGATCACGACGCGCTCCATCGTCCGGAAGCTACTGGGTGTGCCCGATGCGCCGTGCCGGCACGACGACGACGCCGCCCTCCTCGTGGAGCACCCGCACGGAGGCGCCGTAGTGCCGGGCGATCAGCTCGTCGGTGAGCACGTCCCGGACTCCGCCGGCGGCGACGATCCGGCCGGCGTCGAGCAGCAGCAGCCGGTCGGCGTACTGGCCGGCCAGCGTCAGGTCGTGCATCGCGGCGAGCACCGTCAGCCCGCCCTCTCGCCGCAGCGCGTCGACGAGCTCGAGCGCCTGCTGCCCCCGCCCCACGTCGAGCGCGTTCGTCGGCTCGTCGAGCAGCAGGATAGGCGCCTCCTGGGCGAGCGCGCGCGCGAGCACCGCCCGCTGCCGCTCCCCGCCACTCAGCGTGCCGAGCCGGCGCGATGCCAGCCCGACCAGATCGAGCCGGACGAGAGCCGCGTCCGCCACCTCGAGGTCGTGGACTCCCTCCCGGCCGAGGTAGCCGAGATGCGGCGTGCGCCCGAGCAGGACGTACTCGGCGACCGTCATCTGCGGTGGGAGCGACGGGAGCTGTGGGACCAGCGCGACCCGGCGGGCCAGCTCGCGCCGCGCCAGCGTCCCGCCCTCGTCGCCGCCGATCTCGAGCACGCCCTGCCGGGGAACGAGACCCGCGACCGCGCGCAGGAGCGTGCTCTTGCCGGCGCCGTTCGGGCCGATCACGGTCACCCACTCCCCTGCCTCGACCGACCCGCTAACGCCGTCGAGGATCTGCGCGCCGCCCAGCACGACCGAGAGCGACCTGAGCGTGAGCGCGGTCACGACCCGAAATTTCTGCTCGTCCGCAGGACGACTGCGAAGAACGGCGCGCCGAAGAACGCCGTCACGACGCCGATCGGCAGCTCGGCCGGCGAGATGATCGTCCGTGCCAGCACGTCCGTGAAGACGAGGAAGCCGCCGCCGACGAGCAGCGAGAGCGGCAGCACGATCCGGTAGCTGCCGCCGGCGACGAGCCGGACGAAGTGCGGGACGATGATCCCGAGGAAGCCGATCAGGCCGCTGACCGCGACGGCGCCCGCCGTGCCCAGGGTCGCGGCGGCCACGAGCAGCAGCCGCATCCGCCCGACGTTCACACCGAGCGCGGCCGCCTCGTCGTCCCCCAGCGTCATCACGTCGAGCACCCGCCGGTGCAGGAGCAGCACGACGGCGCTGACGCCCGCGTAGGGCAGGAGCAGCACCACGTCGTGCCACCCGGCCGTGTCCAGGCTGCCCAGGATCCAGGAGTAGACCGCCTGCAGCGTGTCCGAGTGCTGCTGCTGGACGAAGGTCTGGATCGCCGTCAGGAACGCCGTCACCGTCACCCCGGCAAGGACGAGCGTCGCCGAGCTCCGCCCGGCGGTGGCCGAACGGCCGACGGCGTACGCGATCACCACGGCACCGGCGCCGCCCGCGAATGCGGCGAGCGGCAGCAGGTCGCCGTTGAAGGCCTGGCCCGGCGCGTAGGCGATCATCAGCGTCGCGCCGAGCCCGGCGCCCGCGGCCACGCCGAGCAGGTACGGATCGACCAGCGGGTTCCGGAACACGCCCTGGTAGGTCGCGCCCGCGGAGGACAGCATCGCGCCGACGAGCAACCCCAGCACCACGCGCGGCAGCCGCAGCTGCCAGACGATCGCCGAGTCCGAGACGGACAGGTGCGAGTGCAGCCCGAGGAAGGGGATGTGGGAGGCGGCCGACTCCACGATCGCGCCGAGCCCGATGGGCGCCGGCCCGACCGCGATGCCCGTGAGCAGCGCGGCGAGCGCGAACGCCAGGCCGCCTCCCAGCCAGAGCCACGAGGTGCCGTAGACGCGCAGCCGGCGGGCCTCGGCCCGGGAGGCCTCCGTCAACGGCAGCTTCGCGGCCTGGGCCACTCTCCTCGCGCCTACTTCGCCGTCGTCCGGAGCGCGCTGGCGACCGCGTTCACGAAGTTGACGAGCCTCGGCCCCCACCGCGATGCGATGTCGTCGTCGATCACCGCAATCGCACCGCGCCGGACAGCCGTGATCGTCGACCAGCCCGGCCGCGCGGCCACCTTGGCCCGGCTCTGCCCGCAGCAGCGCGTGTCGGCGAGGACGATCAGGTCGGGGCTCGCGCTGACGATGTACTCCGCCGAGAGCTGCACGGCCCCGGTGCTCCCCGCACCCGGCGCGGCGTCGGCGATGTTCCGGAGGCCGAACATGCGGAAGACGTCGCCGATGATCGACGCGGAAGTGGCCGAGTAGTAGTCGGGCGTCAGCTCGTTGTAGACGGACAGCGCCTTCCTCGGCGCGGAGCGCACGAGCGCGGCGATGCGGGTCGTCATTCGCTTCACGAGCGCCGTCGCCTCGGCGAGGTGCCCGGTGGCGCGGCCGAGCTGCAGCATCTGGGCGTAGGCGTCCTTGAACGTGTTCGCCGGCTCCTGGAGCAGGACCGGCACGTGCGCCTTGGCCAGCGCGCCCGCGAAGTCCTTCGGCGAGTAGGAGATGACGACGAGGTCGGGGTGGTAGGCGACGACCGCCTCGACGTTCGGCGTGAAGCCGGACAGGCTCGTCTTCGGCGCCGACTTCGGGTAGTTCGACTGGTCGTCCACGGCGATCACCTGCTTGCCGGCGCCGATCGCGAACAGCGTCTCGGTGGCGGTCGGCGAGAGCGAGATGATGCGATGAGGGGGCTTCGCTGCGATGCCGACGGTCCCGTGTGCCGACACGGTGGACGCGGCGATCCCGACGGCGAGTGCCGCCAGGAGAGCGACGAGAAGGTGTTTCACGACGAATCCTCCTTCCGCGAGGGGTTCGGTGTGTCGGCGGGCGACAGGTCTTCTGACTCGGGGCTCCCCCTCCGCCGCCTTCCCGGCCGTAGCCAGTGGCGTCGTGGCGGAGGGCATCTCCCCTCACAGCGGCGGGACCGTCCCGGACTTGCACCGGGTTCCCTTACCGCTCGCCGATATGTGGCGGCGAGCCTATCATCGTTATCGATGGAGCCCAGGGAAGTCGGCGATCGCCAGCTCGACGCGCTGCTCGAGCGGCTCGACGCGCTCACCGCGGAGCTGCGCTCGCTCAACCGGCGTCTCGACTCGGGCGACAACCTCGCGCCGGTCGTCCACGAGCTCCGCTCGCTGAAGGAGTCGCTGGAGGCGCTCGCCTACGCGGCGCTCGGCCAGCAGGGCCCGCAGGTCAGGCGCCGCCGGACCGGATGACGCGCCGGACGACGGCGATCCTGGTCGCCATCGCGGTTCTCGGCGGAGCGGCCGTCGCCGGAGTCGGGCTCGCGACACGGGGCTCGAGCAAGCCCGCCCGCGTGCTGCAGATCGACGAGAACCTGGGCCGGGTAGGGCAGGTCGTGCTCGGCGAGACCTTCTCCAATCTGATCGGTGCGCTCGGTCCGCCCGTCACGTCCACGAGCCTCGGAGTCGCGCCCTCTCAGACCCTCGGCTATCCGCATCTGACGCTGACGCTCGGCGTACACGGCGTCTCCGCGATCCGAACCGACGACCCGGCCGCCACGACGCTTCAGGCCGTCCGCATCGGCGAGCCGCTCTCGGCCGCCCGCGCGTCGTACGGCAAGGCGGCGACGTGCAACCCGAACTCGCCCGACAAGACCGCGGCCCACCCGTTCTGCACCATCCGCGTCCGGTCGGGTCAGCTGCTCGTGAGCGGCGACCCGATCCGGGCGATCACGCTGTCTCGAAGCCGCTGAGCCTGTAGGCCCGGCCGCCGTACGAGGTCAGGAGGCGAGGCGCCAGATGTCGAGCACGCCGGTCGTGGCGTGGTCGTTCGCGTTCCCGACCGGCAGCGCGATCCTGCCGTCGGTCACGATCGGGCTCGACCAGTGCCCGTGGCCGGCGTCGAGCGAGGCGAGCTGCTTGCCGGTCGTGGGCGCGTAGACGTCGAGGTGGCCGCCCGGGTCGTACACGTAGAGCAGCCCGCCGGCGACCACGGGGCTCGTGCCCGCGCTCGACACGCGCCACGCCTCGCTGAGCTTGCGCCCGTTCAGGACGTAGGCGGCCGTGGCCGAGAAGTCCGAGACGAAGAGCCACGTGCGCCCGCCGCTCCGCCAGACCGCAGGCGCCGAGAACAACCCGTCGCCGCTCGGCGTGGAAAACGTCTGCAGCTCGCCGCCCGTGACCGGCCCCGCGCCGCCCTTGCCGTTCAGCTTCGTGAGATCGAGCAGGCGCAGCTTCCCGTCCTTGCCGCCCTGGACGGCGAGCCCGCTGCCGAGGAGCGCCGGCGCCGTCGAGCCGAGGTCTCCGTCCCCCGAGTCGAGCTCGGCCTGGTTGCGCGGCGTCCAGTTCTGGAGCAGCTTGCCGGCGTTAGGCGAGAGCTCGAGCACGCTGTCTCCCCAGTCGTGCTCGCCGTCCCACTTGCCGTTGCCGGTGGCGACGAGCAGGTTGCCGCTCGAGGGCTCGACGACGACGCCGGAGCGCGCCCAGATCGCCGAGTCGCTCTCCGGGCAGGAGGAGGGTTGGATCAGGCTGCGACGGTCGCTGCAGAGCGAGTTCCAGACGTTGACGATCCGGCCGGAGGCGGCGGCGACCGCGGCCACGTGCCCCTGGTAGGGCGGCGTGTCCCCGTAGTACCCGCCCGTGGCGGCGAGCACGAGCCCGCGCGAGAGGTTGAGCGAGACGCCGATCTTCTCGCGGGACGGGCGGAGGCTGATCGTGACCGGCCAGCCGCTCGCCTCGCGGCCGGTGGCGAGCGAGAGCTTGTGCAGCTTCCCGTCCGGCGAGGCCGAGTAGACGAACTTGCGTGAAGGCCCGGCGACGGGCGACGAGTTCGTGATCTGGTCGGTGCCGACCCATTTCGAGTATCCGGACGGTGTGAAGCGCCAGACGATGCTCCCCGTCGTAGCGTCGATCGCGATCGTCTTGCCGTAGCTCGTCGTCACGACGAACACGTCGCGGGTGGCGCCGCCCACCAGGACCCCGCGCAGGTAGATCGGAGACGAGTCGGCGGTGCCGCCGAGCACGACTCGCTGCCGCCGCAGGCGGCTCAGGTTCGACGCCGTGATGCCGGTCTGCGCGGGGCCGCTCGAGCTTCGCGCCGCGTCGTAGCCGAAACGCGTCCAGTCGCCGCCGAGTTTCGTCGCGCCCGCCGCCGTGCCGCCGGGGGGCGCAGTCGCGGCGACAACGGACGCCAGAACAGCCAGGAGGACGGCGCCGCGAGCCCGCACGAGCGCGGACTACCGCTTGGCCAGGAGGACGCGCTTGAGCTCGTCGGTTTTGCCGGGCTCGAGGATCGCGAGCACCTGGTCGCCGGCCTCCAGCGTCGTGTCCCCGTCGGCGATCTTGGCCTGGCCGTTCCGGACGATGGAGATCAGCTGCGAGCCGGCGGGCAGCACGATCTTGTCGAGCGCCTTGCCGACACAGGGCGAGCCCTGGTCGATCTGCACTTCGACGATCTCCAGGTTCTCCTTGCGGAGCTCGAGCAGGTGCACGAGCTCGTGCTCGGGGACCTCGTGCTGGACGAGTGCGAGCAGGCTGAGCGTGGCGCACACCGTCGGCGAGATGCCGAGCAGGTCGAAGTGCGGCTGGTTGCGCGGGTCGTTGACGCGGGCGATCACCTTCGGCACGCCGTACTTCTCGCGCGCCAGTTGGCAGATGATGATGTTGTCCTCGTCGTCGCCGGTCGTCGCGATCACCATGTCCGGCGGCCGCGCGATCCCGGCCTGCTCGAGCACGAACACCTCGGTGGCGTCGCCGAGCTGCACCTGGTGCTCGAACTCCTCCTCGAGCATCTCGAAGCGGTCGGCGCGCTGCTCGATCATCGTCACCTCGTGCCCGTAGCCGATCAGGCTGCGCGCGAGGTTGGCGCCCACCTTGCCGCCCCCTGCAACGATCAGGTACATGTCTAGGTGACGCCTTCCTCGACCGGGGTCGGAATCTCGCAGGCGCGGACGGACTCGGTGAGGATGTCGATCGCGGTCGACGTCGGGCAGACGGTGCGCAGGCCGCGGGCGGCGTAGAACTCGGCCCGCGCCGGGTCGAGCACGCGCACGACGACGCAGTCGATGCCGTAGCGCTTCTGCGCGACCTGGGCGACGACGAGGTTGGTGTTGTCGCCGTCCGTTGCGACCACGACCGCGTCCGCCTCGGAGATCCCCGCCTCGCGGAGCACGCCGTCGTCCATCCCGTGGCCGACGACGAAGCCGCCGCGCCATTCACCGCCGAGCCGGGCGAGCGCCTCTTCCTTCTCGTCGATCGCGGTCACGTCCCAGCCCTCGCCGTCGAGACGCCTGGCGACGGCGGAGCCGACCCGTCCACACCCGATCACGATTGCCTTCACGTGCTCAGCCTAGCGTGGACAGCGGCGTTGGGGACTTCACGCGTCCTCTTCCAGCACGCCCTGCGGGAACGCGACGACGAGCACCTCGCACGGCGCGCGGCGCAGCACGTACTCCACGGTCGGCGAGAAGAAGCGGGACTGCCGGCGCCAGCGCGGTGCGGAGCCGAGCACGATCAGGTCGACCTCGCGCTTGCGCGCCTCGTCGACGATCGCCTCGCCGATCGACCGGGCGCGCACCGTCTCGCCGATCACCTCGACGCCGTTGTCGGCGCCGAGCGCGCGGGCCTCCTCCAGCGACTCGGCCGCACGCTCCTCGGCGCGCTCGAGGACGGACTCGATCGGCGCATCGAGCGGTACGCGGATCACGTGCAGCGCCTCGACCGCCGAGCCGCGCTCCTGCGCCAGCTTGATCGCCGTCGCCAGCATCTCCTCCCCGATCAGCCCGATCTTCATCGGCACGAGGATGCGGCCGAGCACGGGCTCGGACAGCTCCTGCTCGTCCGGCGAGGCGACCTGCTGCAGCAGGCCCTCGCCACGGGACCGGCGCACGAGGTAGAAGACGACGAGCCCGGCGGCGAGCCAGCTCGGCCCCGCGTACCGGGCTCCCGGATGCGTGACCATCGCGATCACGAACACGGCCAGCGTCGCGATCAGGCCGACGATCGTCGGCAGCGGGAGCGCGACGCCGCGCACGTGGATGTCGAGCGGGACGCGATAGGGCCGGGCCAGGTCGGGAGCCCGCACGCGCAGGCGCAGCACCGCGATCTGCGCGGCGGCGAAGGCGAGCAGCACGCCGAAGCTGAACAGGCTGGCGAGGAAGATCACCGGGTTGCCGGCCGCCGCNNCGCCCGAAGGCGCGCGGAAGCATGCCGTGCTCGCCCAGCGAGTAGGCGAGCCGGCCGAAGCCGGAGACCGCCGTGGCGATGCTCGCGAGCAGGATCAACGCGCCGGAGACACCGACGAATCCGCGCACGGCGGCGACGACGCCGGAGCCGAGGTGGCCGTGCAACGCCTCCGAGATCCCGATCAGCGGCGCCTTCAGCCAGGTGGTGCCGAGCTGCGTCGTGCCGTGCTCGACCGGATAGGCGGAGAGGCCGATGTAGGCGATCGCGACGTAGACGAGGGCGACCAGCGCGACGGCCGAGAACACGCTGCGCGGCAGGTCGACGCCCGGGCTCTTGGCCTCCTCGGCCATGTTGGCCACGGTCTCCAGCCCCGTGTAGGCGAGCATCGCGAGCGGAAGCGCGAACAGCAGCGCGTGCCAGCTCGGGCTCGAGCCCACGTGCAGCCCGTGCGTGAGGGCGGTGGGGGTCGCCAGCAGGACGAAGCCGAGGCCGAGCAGCAGCAGCTGCGTGAGCACGTCGAGCCCGGCGACGACGATCCCGATCGTGTAGAAGCCCGGCCGCCGGACGAGCCGGACGAGGCCGACGCCGACGATGGCGCAGATGCCGACGACGACGTCCCACGGCCCCCGGCCGAGCGCGCTGACCTGGAACGCCCCGGCGAGATAGTGGGGGAGGAAGAGCGCCGAGAGCGCCATCACGATCAGGTAGTCGAGGAACAGCACCCAGCCAGTCATGAAGCCGGCGACGTCGTTGAACGCCTTGCGGACGAAGGTCGCCGCACCGCCCGTCTCGGGGATCGCCGCCGTTCCCTCGGCGTAGGAGAGCGAGATGACGAGGAAGAGGATGCCGACCGCGAGCAGGACGGCCGGCGTCAGGCCGAGCGCCTTCTGCGCCACGATCGCGAGCGCGACGTAGATCGACGAGGCGATCTCGCCGTACGCCACCGAGAACAGCGCCGGCGCGCCGAGCACGCGCTCGAGGGCTGGGAGCTTCCGGGCCACGCGCGGAGCCTAGTGGTTCGCTCCGGTCACCTCGGCCGCTGGAGGTAGAGCCGTCCGATCCCGAGCGCGATGAACAGGACCCCGACCACGTAGCCGATGCCTCCTCCGCCGCGCGCCGTCTGGACGAGCAGCCCGATGCCGATCCCGACGAACAGGCAGCTGAGGATCAGAACGACCTGGGGATACCCCCTCACGCAACGGCCCGGCGCCCGGCGCCGACCATGACCCGGCACTCCGCGTTCTTGAGCACGTAGTCCACGGTCTTGCCGAAGATCGCGCTCCGCCGCGTCCGGCGGGGGAGCCGCGGCGCGCCCATCACGATGATCTCCGCGTTCCTGCGCGCGGCCTCCTCGACGATCTCCCGTCCCGCGTGCCGCGCGCGGGCGACGCGCTCGATCACGCGCACGCCGTAGAGCTCGCCGATGTCGTGCGCCTCGTCGAGCAGCCGGTCGGCGAGGTCCTCCTGCTCGGGCAGCTCGGTGTCGATCGGCAGCTCGAGCGGCACCACGATCACGCGGATGGCCACGATCGACGAGCGGCGCTCAGCCGCCAGCCGGCAGGAGAGGTGCAGCGCGTCGCGTGACTGCAGGCTGTCGACCACCGGCGAGAGGATCATCCGGTACTCGAGTGCAAGCGCCGGGGCCATCATCGGCGGCGCCTTGACCGTCTCGCGCATCGACGCCTTGACATACCGCCGCCGGTAGAGGACGTAGCCCGCGAAGCCGAGCGTCAGCCAGCCGAGGCCGACCCAGCGCGTGGTCGGGTTCTGGACGAGGATGACGAGGAAGGAGATGCCGGTCGCGACGCCGCCGACGATCGCGAAGAGCGGCCAGTCGACGCCACGGAAGCGGAGGTTGGGGTGCGCGCGGTAGAGAATCTCGCCGTTCCTGTCCTTCCGGCGCAGGGCGACGATCGAGGCGTGGGCCACGGTGAAGGAGAGCGTCGCCCCGAACGAGTAGAGCGTGCCGACGAAGGTGACGCTGCCGGGCAGGATCACGCAGATCGGCGCGATGCCGGCGAAGATGACCAGCGAGAGCCACGGCGTCTTGAAGCGCGGGTGCAGGCGCCGGAAGATCTCCGGGATCTGCCGGTAGGTCGCCATCGAGTAGGTGATGCGCGACGCGCCGATCACGCCGGCGTTCGTCGCGATGAACAGGATCGTCGACGCGAGGATGCCGACGTAGATCCGCAGCAGGTGCAGCGAGAGGCCGTGGACGCCGAGGTTGTCGACGATCCCGAGCACGGGGTCGTTCGCGTGGCCCCCCTGCTCCGGCGAGCGGGCGAGCTGGGTCGAGAACGTGGTGCCGAAACGCTTCACCGGCATTGCCGAGAGCGCGACGAGCGGCAGCGTGAAGTAGATGGCGAACACGGCGCCGGCGACGAGCTTGTAGGCGCTCGGCACGCTGCGCGCGGGATCCCTGGCCTCCTCGGCCAGGTTGGAGACGGTCTCCACCCCCGTGTAGGCGAGCATCGCCACCGGCACGGCGATCGCCAGCCTCGTCCACGTGGGCGCCACCCCCCAGTGGACGTTCGCCGTCAGCACGTGCGGGTGCAGCACGAGGACGAAGCCGAGCAGGACGAGGAAGACCTGCGTGGCGAAGTCGATGACCGCGAGCACGATGCTGACCTTCGCCGCCTCCTGGACGCCGACGGTGTTCAGCACGACGAGGACGACGATCACGACGATGCCGCCGACGATGTCCCAGGGGTTGCTGTCCAGCGGCCCCCAGAAGATCGCCAGGTAGTGCGGCACGAAGAACGCCGATGTGGCGACGGTGACGACGTAGACGAGCATCTGCGCCCAGCCCGCGCCGAACGAGACGACCTCGTTGTAGGCGTGACGGGCGAAGCTGGAGGAGCCGCCCGCCTCCGGGTAGCGGACCGTTCCCTCGGCGTACGTGGCCGCCGTGGCCGCGAAGATGATCCCGGCGACGACGAAGACGAGCGGCGTCAGCCCGAGCGCATAGACGGCCGTGAGCCCGAGCGCGTAGTAGATCGACGAGCCGACGTTCCCGTATGCGGTCGCGAACAGCGCGGGCGTGCCGAGCACGCGCTCGAGGCTCTGCTCACGCCTGCGCCTCCGCGGCATGGCGGGACTCTAGTGTGCGCTACCGCTAGTGGATCGAGACGATGATCGGGATGATCAGGATGGCGACGATGTTGGTGATCTTGATCATNNGATCTTGATCATCGGGTTGATCGCAGGCCCGGCCGTGTCCTTGTAGGGATCACCAACGGTGTCCCCGGTGACCGACGCGGCGTGGGCCTCGGAGCCCTTGCCGCCGTAGAGGCCGTCCTCGATCGTCTTCTTCGCGTTGTCCCAGGCGCCGCCGCCCGAGGTCATCGCAATCGCGAGGAAGATCCCCGTGATGATCGTCCCGATCAGGAGCCCGCCGAGCATCTTCTCGTTGATGATCCCGACGATGATCGGGAAGAGCACGGGAATGGCCGCGGGTGCCAGCATGCCCTTGATGGCGGAGCCGGTCACGAGCGAGACCGCGCGCGAGTAGTCCGGCCGCGACGTCCCCTCCATGATCCCGGGGTCCTCGCGGAACTGGCGCCGCACCTCCAGGACGACCTCGCCGCCGACGCGGCCGACCGCGGTCATCGCCAGCGAGGCGAACAGGAAGGGCATCAGCCCGCCCACGAACAGGCCGGCGATCACCCACGGATCGGAGAGGCTGAACTGGGTGGACAGGCCTTGCTCACCGAGGCGGGTCGTGTACTCGTTGAACAGGATCAGCGCGGCCAGGCCCGCAGAGCCGATCGCGTACCCCTTCGTGACCGCCTTCGTCGTGTTCCCGACCGCGTCGAGCGGGTCGGTGACGTTGCGCACCTCTTCGGGCAGATCGGCCATCTCGGCGATGCCTCCGGCGTTGTCCGTCACCGGCCCGTAGGCGTCGAGCGCGACGATCAGGCCTGTCATCGAGAGCTGGGCCATGACCGCGACCCCGATGCCGTAGATGTCGTGGCCCGCCGCGTAGTACGACGACATGATGCCGATCACGATCAGGATCACCGGCGCAGCCGTCGCCTGCATGCCGTAGGCGAGGCCGGCGATGATGTTCGTAGCGTGGCCGGTCTGCGAGGCCTCGGCGATGCGCTTGACGGGCGGCCAGCGGGTGCCCGTGTAGTACTCGGTGATCGCGACCAGCCCGAAGGTGACGCCGAGGCCGATCAGCGCCGGCCCGTACAGGTTCCAGAAGCTGAACCGGCCGCCGTCGAACGCCATCGTGATCGGGATGAAGCCGAGCGCGGAGAGGCCGGTGGCCACGAGAACGGCCTTGTAGAGCGCGTTGATGACCGCGTTCGGGCCGCCTCCCAGCCGCGCGAAGAACGTGCCGACGACGGAGGCCAGGATCGACACGCCGCCCATCGCGAGCGGGTAGACCCAGAGCTTCTGGGCGTGGCCGGGAATGTCGGTGAAGTGGATGCCGAGCAGCATGACGGCGACGGCCGTGACGGCGTAGGTCTCGAACAGGTCGGCCGCCATGCCGGCGCAGTCGCCCACGTTGTCTCCGACGTTGTCGGCGATCACGGCCGGGTTGCGCGGGTCGTCCTCGGGGATCCCCGCCTCGATCTTGCCGACCAGGTCGGCACCGACGTCGGCCGCCTTGGTGAAGATCCCGCCGCCGAGCCGCGCGAAGACCGAGATCAGCGAACCGCCGAACGCGAGGCCGATCAGATCGCGGACGGCCGACTCGGGCGAGTGGCCGAGCCAGCTGGTGAGCGCCCAGTAGTACCCGGCGACGCCGCCAAGCGCGAGGCCGACGACGAGCAGGCCCGTGACGGAGCCCGCGCGGAAGGCGACGTTGAGCGCCGGCCCGAGGCCTCCGCGGGCGGCTTCGGCCGTCCGTGCGTTCGACCGCACGGCGACGTTCATGCCGATGAAGCCGGCGGCAGCGGACAGGCTGGCGCCGATCAGGAAGCCGATCGCCGTTCCCCAGCCGAGCTTGTCGTAGACACCGATCAGGAGGAACGGGACGATCGCCACGACGGCGATGGTCGTGTACTGCTTCTTCAGGTACGCGGCGGCGCCCTCCTGGACGGCGCGCGAGATCTCCTGCATGCGCTCGTTCCCGGGCGACAGCTTGAGCAGCCACTGCGTCAGGTAGATGCCGTACCCGACAGCCACGCCCGAACAGACGAGCGCGATCAAGACCGGGTGATCCTTGAACCAGTTCATCGTCCCTCCGCACCCCGCACAAAGTCAGCGCCGAGATCCCTCGGCGCCCGGGGATTTGTATCACGAAGTCAGGGGGAAAAGCGCGGAGAGTGGAGCGCCGTTCGCGCTCCACTCTCCGGACGTCATCGTTCGATCCAAGACCCCGGCTACTGGATGTTCACCGGCCCGCTGACCGTGTTGCCGACCGCGTGTACCGGACCGACGTCGGGGGGCGGGAGGGTGCCGGTATTGCCCAGGATCGTGAGCGACCCGGTCACCGTGTTGCCGTTGAATTCCACGCCGCCGGTGTTGCTCTGGATGTTGACCGCGCCGACAATCGTGTTCCCGACGCACGGCCCCGTTGCTGCGTCGCCCCCGATGAGCACGATCCCGGTGCTCCCCACGACCAGGAACTGTCCTGTGCTGAGCGCCGAGTTGATCTTGGCCCCGCAGATACGGAGGACGACCGCCCCTGTCGACTTGAACGGTCCCGAGATCGTCGCGCCCTCGACGTCGAGCAGCCCGCCGGGGTTCACCGTCACCGAGCCGTTCTGATGCGCGCCTGGCCCGAGGCAGACCGTCTGCCCCGACGCCACGACCAGCGGGCCGTTGTGCGTCCCGGTGATGCAGGCGGTCGGGTACGTGATGGTCAGCGTGCCGGGCACGAACGGGCCGAAGCTGTAGTTCGCCGCCGCCAGGCTGCCCACCGTGCAGGTGATCGGGTAGTTGCCGCCCGGGCTGAATACCATCGCGGTCGTCGTGCACGCTGCGGTTCCGGTCACGCCGGACGTCGCCAGGTTCTGGCCGAGCACGAAGCCCGTGATCGTCGCGGTGAGCGGCGGGTTCGCCGAGCCGAACGGCCGCGACTGGTTGTCGGCCGTCACCGTCAGCGGAGCCTTCGTCACGGAGTAACTGCTGTTCGCGTAGTCGTAGAGAACGTTGAAGCCGTCGTCGGCGAGCCCGCTGCAGTTGCTGATCGGATACGTGCCGACCGGGCTCGTGTTGACGGCAGTCGTGCTGCACGTGAGCGTGCCGGTCACGTTCGCCGCCTCGCCGGCCGGCGTGTACGAGATCGCCGGATTCGTGTGTGCGAGGCCGCTGAGAGCCGGCGCCGTCCCGTATACCCCGGAGGCGTTCAGCGTAACGGTGAGGAGCGGCGTGATCATGATGTCGCCCTGCGTCCCCGTTCCGATCATGCAGCGGGCCGGGTTGCATGCAGCCCCGTTGAGAGCGATGCTCGTGGCGTTGATCGCCGTGGTCGGCCCGCTCAGCGGGTTCCCCTGCTGCGCCCAGGTCGTCCCGCCGTCACTCGTCGCGACGACGGTGCCGATCGTTCCGTCGGCGAAGCAGACCGAGGCGCTGACGCAGGCGACGCCGCTCAGCGGGTTGCCCGTGTTGCTCGTCTGCGGTGTCCACGTCGTGCCGCCGTCCGTCGACTTGAGCATGACCGCAGCACCGCTCGCGACCGCGCCGGTCGAGTAGCAGGCACCGGTCGGACAGATGATCGCGTTGAGCGCGACCGTCACTCCGCTCGTCTTCGCACCCCAGGTGGCACCGCCGTCACCGGAGCCCATGATCGCCCCGGCCGCACCGACCGCGAGGCAGGCCGAGGACGAGGTGCACGCGACCCCGTTGAGCGCGTTCGCGCCGGTGCCCGTCCCCCCGCTCCAGGTCGACCCGTCGGTCGTGTAGCGCACTGTTGCGGCGCCGGCGGTGACCGCGCCGACGGCCGCGCAGGTCGTCGTGGTGGCACAGCTGACGCCGTTCAGGTTCTGCGCCGTGCCGCTCGTCTGGGCGAGCCAGGTCTGGCCGCCGTTTGCCGTCTTCAGGATCGTGCCGGCGTTACCGGCCGCGTAACACGTGGCAGCGGTCGGACACGAGACACCGTTCACTTGCTGCGTCGTCCCGCCGCCGGCCTGCTGCGTCCAGCTCGTCCCGCCCGTTGTCGTGAGGAGCGTCACGCCCTGCTTGCCGGTCGCGTAACAGACGAGGTTCCCCTGGCAGTCGACGTCGGCCAGCATCCCCGCGCCGCCGTTTCCGGTGGTCGCGGTCCAGGTCGTGCCGTTGAAAACATCAACCGTCCCGTTCTGGCCGACCGCGATGCAGAAGGAGGTGCTCAGGCAGAGGACGCTGTTCAGCATGTTCGTCGTGTTCGACGTCTGCGCCGTCCACGTCGTGAGGTTCGTCGTGGTCACGATCTTGCCGCCGCGGCCGACCGCCCAGCACGTCGTCGTGCCCGGAAGGCACGAGACGGAGTGCAGGAAGTTCCCCGTGCCGGTACCGCTCACCTGCCGGGTCCAGGTCGTCCCGCCGTCGGTCGTCGTCACGATCGGCGGATCCGGATTCGGATTCGTCTGGCCGTTCACGGTGGCGTAGATCCCGACACCGACGCACGTGTTGACGTCGGAGCACGAGATCCCCATGAGCCCGCCCCACGGGTTCGGGCCGCCGGTCTCGGCGACGACGGGCTCGTACGGCGTCGTGATCGGCGTCGTCTGGAACGCCCAGCTGGCGCCGCCGTTCGTGGTCTTGATGACGTGTGCGTAGATGTCGGTCGCGTAGCAGACCGTGGTGCTCGGGCAAGACAGCCCGTAGAGCGGGTTGCCGTCCGTGCTCGAGAGCCACGACCACGTCTGGCCGCCGTCGGTCGACTTCATCGCGTTGCCACGGTCGCCGACCGCGTAGCAGATCGAGCTCGACGGGCACGTGATCTGGGTGAGCGGCTTGTTGTTACCCGGAGCCGTGGCGACGTCCGACCACGTGGTGCCGCCGTCGGTCGTCCTTCGTTCACGGCCTCCGGCCCCGACTGTCATGCACGTGCCGCTGCTGATGCAGGAGATGGAGAACATGTCGCTGTTCGACGGGAACCAGGTCTGGCCGCCGTCGGTGCTCTTGAAGAACGTGTTCACCGCGCCCCAGGCGCCGCTCGGCAGGAACTTGCCGTACCACGGCGTGGCGCCCGAGGCGCTGCCGACGGCGTAGCAGGTCGACACCGACGGGCAGGAGAAGGCGCGCTCGGTCGAGTTGCTCGGCGTCTTCGCGCAGGTCCACGCGAAGTGCTGCGACAGGGACGCGGGAACGCTCAGGTTCGTCGCACCGAGCTGCAGCGCGGCCCCGGTGGCGAAGTTGAACCAGTCCGGCTCGCCCCAGCCGGTTGCGGCATCCCAACCTCTGGTCGCAGCGTCGCCGTCAGGCCCGCTCGTCGGGTTGGCGGTGTTGCCGCACTGGATGTCGCGGTAGTAGCTGGCGTAGTGGCCGCTGTTGCCGAGCTGGTAGAGCATCGGAGCAACGAAGCCGATGTGGGGCGTCGCGCTCGGGTACGTCTGCGCGTTGATGAAGTTCTGGGTCACGGCCTGGAGGCCGTTCATCACCGGGGCCGCGAGGCTCGTGCCGCCGACCTGCCCGCTCGAGGTGCCGCCGGTCAGGTTCGTGCTGGCCGTGTAGCGGACGCCCGTGCTCGGGTCGGCGACGGCCGACACGTCCGGGATGACGCGGCCCGGGCACGACGCGTTCGCCGTGACCCCGGCTCCCGTCTGCCACGACGGCCGGCCGACGATGTTCGAGCACCAGCTGCCGCCGCCGCTCCACGTCGTCGTGGTGCTGTATGTGCCCGGAGCGCTCGTCGAGTACGTGCTCGTGCCGCCAACGGACACGACGTACGGGCTGTCGCTCGGGTAGCCGGACTCGTACGTGCCCGAGTCGCCGGTCGAGTAGTAGAACGTCGTCCCGGCCGCCGCGGCGAACGCGAGGATGTTGCCGGTGGCGACCACGAACGGATCGGTGACACCCCACTCCGCCTCGCCGCCGTAGGCCCAGCTGTTCGAGACGCTGTGGAGCGTCGGGTCGTTGGCGGCGTCCTCCATCGCCATCTCCATGCCGACGTCGGTGCCGTTGCAGCCGGCATTGGCGAGACCGGAGTTGGCCGGTGGGTTCGTGGCGCACTCGGAGGCGTAGTACTTGAGGCCGGCGTGCGTTGCGATGCCGTGGGCCGCCTCGATGTCGAGCGCCGTCTCCACGTTGGAGCCGAAGTTGTTGGTCGTGTCGAGGTTGCCGTTCTCGAGGATCGTCATCAGGTGGTCGGCCGCGACCGTCTGCGTCGAGCAGGAGCTCGGCGTCGTCGGCGAGTTGCCCGTCGCGGTGCAGGACGGGTCGACCGTGATGAGCTGGTCACCCGTGTCGGTGGAGAACTTCGTCATCGCCGCCTGGCGCTCGGGGACCGTCCACAGCGTGAAGCCGAGGGTCTGGCCGGTGCCGTCATAGCTGTGACCGGTGATGTCGTACAGCGAGCGCAGGTCGACCGGGTAGTACCCGCCGCTTCGGACCTGCTTCGCCTGCCGTCCTCCGTGCCCGAGCTGGTAGTCCGTGAAGAAGCGGTCGATGTTGCTCAGCCCGGAGATCGTCTGGACACCGAGGCGCGCAGGCACGCTGGCCGGTTTCGTATTCGAGTAGAACTGGAAGGCCGCCACCTTCACGCCCCGGAAGGTGAACGCGGGCCGCAGGTAGTCGTCGATCTGGACGCGCAGCGCCTTCTGGATCGTCGCCGTCGAGGCGCGGGCACCGATCGACAGCCGGTCGGTCGTCACGTGCGTGATCGTGAAGCCGTTCGACCGGAGCCACTTCGCCAGGGCGTCGTACTGCGCCTGAGGAGGCGAGAACCGCCTGTACAGCTCGGCTCGGCTGAGGTAGCGGTGCGTGCGCGCCTGTTGCGCGATGAGCGCGTCCAGCCCGGCCTTGTCACGAAGCGGGAACGCGAAGTTGAGCGTGATCTGGGCGCTGCGCGGATGCGACCGCACGTACGGCACGCTGTTGCGGCTCACTCCGAGCGGCATCTGGCCGACGAGGCGGACGGATCCCTTGAGGTCGCGCGCGGACCACGCGGAGGCCGGGGCGGTCGACGTCTGAGCCGCTGCGGGCGACGTCCCGCTGGTCGACGCCGGTCCTGCCACGACCATCACACCGGCGGCGAACGCGGCTGCCGCGAGAAGACCCGCCCTGAATCGCATCCTCGTCGATCTCCTTCCTCATGACCTGCCACGTCGCTCGAGTCGAGAGACCGCAGCCGTAGCAGATCGTCTGCCAGGGGCCAAGTGCGGAACGTAACACGACCGTCCCTGCCGTGTCGAGCGCGGCGACGTCGCCGGACGCAGCGCCGTGCTGCGAGAATCGATCCGTGAGCGACTACACGATCGTGAACATCCGCGAAAGCGAGGACTGGGCGCCGAAGTTCGGGATGCCGTCGGGGATGAAGGCGCACTTCCCGAAGCGGGAGCTCGGGTGCACGATCGGCGCCGTCGGCCTGGAGCGGCTCGAGCCGGGGTTCCGGACGCCGTTCGGCCACCGGCACCGACAGCAGGAGGAGTTGTACGTGATCGTCGCCGGGAGCGGCTCCGTGAAGCTCGACGACGAGGTCGTCGCGGTTCGCCAGTGGGACGTGATCCGCGTCGCCCCCGAGACGATGCGCAACTTCGAGGCGGGCCCGGACGGGCTCGAGGTGCTGGCGTTCGGATCGCCGATCGCCGAGGAGAGCGACGGGGAGATCGTGCCCGGTTGGTGGACCGACTGAGCCTGGTGGAGCGACTGATCTAGGCCGCGCCGACGATCGCGACGAAGCGGGGATCGTCGCGGATCGAGGAGAGATCCCCGTCCTCGCGGGCGTACTCCGCGTACGACGGGTGCTCCGCGACCGCCTGGCGCAGATGACCGAGTGCCTCGTCCTTCTCGCCGAGGAGCGCCTCCGCGCACGCCAGGTTGTAGAGGACACCCGCGTTGTCCTCGTACCGGCCGAGCGCTTCCGTCAGGAGTCGCTTGGCCTTTACGTGCTGTGCGTCGTCGAGCAGCGTCCCGACCTGCAGCTCCCAGGATCGCGGGAGGTACGCCGCTCCCGGCTTGCCGCCCACTGCGAGGACGGTCGTGCCCGGCTCGCGCGCGACGGCGCCACGCTTCACGGCCGGGTCGCGGACGAAGACGATCGTGCCTGTGGGCGCGTCGACCACGTCGTCGTCGGCGGTGAAGGTCGCATGGCCCGCGACGACCACGTACAGCTCTTCGTGCCCGGACGGGATCTCGTCGTGCTCGGGCAGGATCCTGTCCCCGGCGTTGGCAACCCTCCACGCGTTGACGCCGAAGGCCTGAACCCCGAAGCGCTTCCGGATCGGCGACCAGCCGCTCGCGTCCTCGAGGCCGTGGATGGTCGCCGTCTCGTACCGGTCGTTCATGTCGCCTTCTCCTCCTCGGGGACTGGTTGCTTCGCCACCGTGTCCGCGTAGGCCAGCTGCAGATTGGCCGTCGCCTGGCGCAGGTCGCGGAGCGCCTCGGCAGGCGCGGCGCCCTCGAGCACCGGCGTCAGCGCGCGCAGCGCCTCGATCGCCAGGCGCGCCTGGTCGGCCTCGCGCTCGCCGAGCTTCGCGTAGCCGAGCTGGACGAGCGAGGCGAGCGTCCCGAGCAGCAGGTCGGAGACCTTCATCTGCTTGATCAGCTCCTCGGCGGAGAGCTGCTCCGCGCCGGCGTCGTCAGGCAATGCGCTCTCCCGCACCGACCTGCTCGGCGTAGATCTCCTCCATCGTCGCGCCCTCCGCGTAGCGGGCCAGCTGACGCTCGGCGGCGTTCGCGGCCGGCACGACGAGGAACGGCGCCGCGCCCAGCTCCTCGGCGACCGGCAGCACCCACTCGACCAGCTCCTCGAGCGCCGCCCGCGCCGGCCGCACCCGCAAGGTCTGGAGGTCGATCAGCTCGCCCGAGAGCCCATGCCTGATCGCGCGCCAAAAGTTCTCCTCGATCATCCGGCGCGGCGGCAGCGGGACCGGCTCGCCCTCGTCGAGCGCGCGTGCGATCCGCGCCGCGAGCGAGTAGCAGAGCGCGGCAAGCGCCTGGGTCTCCCCCACGTCCGGCTGCGCGTCGCAGATCCTGATCTCGACGGTGGGAAAGACGATGTGCGGCCGGACGCTCCACCAGAGCTGCGTGTGCTCGTCGATCGAGCCCGTCTCGTACAGCACCCGCACGTATGCGTCGAACCCATCCCAGCCGTCGTAGACGTCGGGGACGCCGCAGCGAGGGAACATGCGCGTGAAGATCTGCGAGCGCGCCGAGTGCAGGTACGTGCAGACGCCTTCGACGAAGGGCGAGCTGGCCGACAACGCGAGCAGCTCGGGCAGGTACGTGCGCAGCCCGTTGCAGACCGCCACCGCCCGGTCGGCCCCGCGGATCCCCACGTGGACGTGCAATCCGAAGGTGTTGTTGCGCCAGACGACGTAGCGGAGCAGCTCATCGTTCCGCCGGTAGTGCGGCGTGTCGATGATGCGCTGCTCGCGCCAGGGGCTCCACGGGTGCGTCCCGACCGAGCCGAGCACGATCCCGAGCGGCTCGACGAGGGCGGCGAGCTGGCGGCGGCGCTCGACCACCCGTGCCGCGGCTTCTGCGAACGCGTCACAGCGGCCGGTGCGGATCTCGACCTCCGAGGCGATCAGCTCGCCGACCAGATGCTCCTCCAGCTCGGCGCCCCGCGAGGCAGCCTGCACCTCCTCGAAGCGGTTGACGAGGCCGAGCGTCGACGGGTCGAGAATGGCGAACTCCTCCTCGACTGCGAGCGTGAAGTCTGTGCCGTCGTCGTACTGCTCGCGTCCTTGCCGGAGCAGCTCCTGCCACGGGAGCTTTTGCGCTTCACCCATTGAAGTAAAGGCTACGCCAAGAAGGGTGCGAGCAGGCCGGCGGCGACGCTTTCCCAGCTCCAGCGCTCGGCTGCGACGCGCCGCGCGGCCGCGCCCAGCTCGGCTCGCTCGGCCGGCGGCAGCGCGATCAGGTCGTGGAGCTTCTCGGCCAGCTCGATCGAGTCGCCGCTCGTGAAGGCGGCGAGCGAGCGGTGGCGCTCCGGGTAGGCCAGCTCGAGGCCGGCTGCGACCTCGGCCAGGCCGGAGTGGCGCGCGACGAGCGGAGGCACGCCGGCGGCCGCGGCCTCGGCCGCCACCATCCCGAACGCCTCGGGGAAGATCGACGGGACGACGACCGCGTCGGCGAGCGGCAGGAGGTTGACGAGATGCCTGTGCTCGAGCGGGCCGGTGAACAGCGTGTGCCGCGGCGCCAGCTCCTCCAGGTGCTGCCGATAGTCGCCGAACCCGACGATCAGGGCTCGCGCGGCGATGCCGTGGAGTGCCTCGACGAGCAGGTGGACGCCCTTGTTGTAGAGGAGCTTGCCGAAGTAGAGGACGGTCGGCAGCTCGCCCTCGAAGAAGCGCTCGAGCCGGCGGGCGTTGCCGTCGTCGGGGAGCCGCTCGTTGCGGTTGCCCGGGTTGGGCGGATCCTGGCGGCACTCCTCGAGCAGGCCGGCCAGGGCCTCTTCGCGGCTCCTCGGCCGGAACTCCTCCACGTCGACCCCGGGCGGAACCTCGTGAACCCGGTCGACGTGGCCGACGACCTCCTCGAGCACGCCCCGGATGTGGCGGGACCCGACGAACACGGCGTGGGCTCGCGAGAGAGCCTCCTGCGCCTCCTCGACGAGCACGTCGTTCCCGCGGATCGAGTACTCGAGCTCGGAGCCGTGCGCCTTGACGCCGAAGCGGGCGCCGGTCGCCGCCGCGACCGCACCGCCCGGCAGGACGTGGTTTGCGAAGACGAGATCAGCCGGGAGCCGCGCCTCGACCGCCCGGGCGTTCGCGTCCACGTAGCGAGCGCGCTGGATCGTGGTCAGGTCTTGCAGCGTGCGGGCATCGAGGCCCTCGTAGCGGTCGAGCACGAAGACGGGGAGCAGGCCGTCGGGCAGCTCCGGCCGGACGACCTCGGCGCCGCCGAGGTCGTAGCGCGCCGGGTGCGGCTCCTGGCAGAAGACGACGACGTCGTGCCCGGCCCGCTGCCATTCGCGCGCCACCGCCCGCGTGTAGATGTTCGAGCCCGTGCCCTCGAGCAGGTACCCGTGCCAGAGCAGGATGCGCACGCTAGCCGCCGGAAGTCCGGCCGCTTCGCGCCCATGGTGACTTCCGGCGGCGGAAAAGAGTCACCCTAGGTTGCGATCTGAGCCGCGCCCGCCATGTCGGTCGCGGCGGCCGAACATCAAGCCAGATGGAAATACAGCGCGTGCAGCAGCTCGACCGCGGGGTTCGACGTGTGCACCTGGACGTCGTGCGGCACGTCCAGCAGCGCTTCCGAGTAGTTGAAGATGATCTTGACGCCGGAGTCGACCAGCTCGTCGGTGGCCTCCTGGGCGCTGGCGGCCGGAACCGCGATCACGCCGACGATGATGTTCTTGTCGCGGACGACGTCCTTGAGCGACTTCGAGTCGAGCACCGACCCGGAGTTCGACCCGATCTGGCGCCCGACCATGTCGGGATCCCGGTCGAAGACGGCGGCGATGTTAATGCCGTGCTCGGCGAAGATCGGCGAGCTCGCGATCGCCTGACCGAGCCGGCCGGCGCCGACGAGCGCGATGTTGTGCTGGCCCTGCGTGCGCAGGATCTTGCGGATCTCGCCGAGCAGGCTGTCGACGCTGTAGCCGACCCCGCGCTTCCCGAACTTGCCGAACCCGGACAGATCGCGACGGATCTGGGTCGCGTTGATGTTCGTGTAGTCGGAGATCTCCTGCGAGGAGATCCGCTCCTTGCCCATCTTCTTCGCCTGCGTCAGCACCTGCAGGTACCGACTCAGTCGCGACGCGACTCCTACGGTCAAGCGATCCGCCACCCCAGCTCCTTGTGTCGATGTTTGTAACAGACGGTTCCCATTCTGCCAGCAGCAGACAGAACGCCGTCGAGAGACCCGTCGCTCGCGATCGTGGCGGAGTTTGTACGTCACGGAGGAACCCATGGTTCCCCCGTGAGCCCCCTCCTTCGCCGCAACGTATCGACCTGCTTCGGGCAGACGCGGGCCAAGCCCGCATCTGCCACCGGACAAGTCCGTCACGACGGGCTTCTCGAGAGCCGGCGCCTGAACCCGGCCTCGTCGACGTGGTACACGAACGCGCGCTCACCGTCGATCTCCACGACCGGGAGCCACTCGCGGTAGCGGGCCTCGAGCTCCGGGTCGCCGGAGATGTCGACCTCCACGAGCTCGAAGCCGAGCTCGTCGCGCAAACGCCCGAGCGCCTCCTGCGCACGCTCGCACAGGTGGCACTCGGGCGCGTGGTAGAGAGTGACGGTCGAGGTTCTAGGGATACAGTCCCCGAGTCGTCGTGGCCTCGGCGACCCGCATCACCGCGAGCCCGTAGGCCGCCATGCGCATGCTCGTCTGCCGCTGCGCGCGCAGGGCCCAGGTCTCCTCGAAGGCCTTGCAGACGATGTCGCGGAGCTTCCCGTTGACCTCGTCCTCCTTCCAGAAGTACTCCTGCAGCCCCTGCACCCACTCGAAGTAGGAGACGACCACGCCGCCGGCGTTGGCGAGCACGTCCGGCAGGATCAGGACGCCCATGTCCTCGAGAATGTCGTCGGCCGCCGGGGTGGTGGGGCCGTTCGCTCCCTCGACGATCACCTTCGCCCTGACCTTCGCTGCGTTGTCGGCCGTGATCACCTGCTCGAGCGCGCACGGCGCGAGGATGTCGCAGTCGAGGAGGATCAGCTCCTCGTTCGTGATCGCTTCCGCGCCGCGGAAGCCGCGCAGATGGCCGGTCTCCTGCTTGAAGGCGATGGCCGCCGGAATGTCGATCCCCTTCGGGTTGTAGATGCCGCCGCCCGAGTCGGAGATCGCCACCACCAGGGCGCCCTCCTCGTGGAGGAACTGCGCCAGGAAGCTGCCGACGTTGCCGAAGCCCTGGATCGCGGCGCGCTGCCCGACGGGGGTCGTGTCCATCTTCTTCAGCGCCTCGAGCAGGCAGTAGAGCCCGCCGCGGGAGGTCGCCTCGAGCCGTCCGAGCGAGCCGCCGACGGTCAACGGCTTGCCGGTGACGACGCCGAGCACCGAATGGCCCTTGTTCATCGAGTAGGTGTCGAAGATCCACGCCATCTCGCGGGGGCTGGTGCCGACGTCGGGGGCCGGGATGTCCTTCTCCGGGCCGATCAGCGTGATGATCTCCGACGTGTACCGGCGGGTCATGCCCTCGAGCTCACGAACCGACATCTGCTTCGGATCGCAGATGACGCCGCCCTTGGCGCCGCCGAACGGGATGCCCATGAGCGCGCACTTCCACGTCATCCACATCGACAGGGCCTTGACCTCGTCGAGCGTCACGTCCGGGTGGTAGCGGATCCCTCCCTTGGAAGGGCCGCGCGCGACGTTGTGCTGCACGCGGAAGCCCTGGAACGACCTGATGCTGCCGTCGTCCATACGGATCGGGATCGCGACCTCGACCGCCTTCTTGCACTCCTGCAGCACCGTGATCAGGTTCGGGTCGATGTTGAACGTCTGACCGACGAGCCGGAGCTGCTGACGGGCGATCTGGAAAGGGTTCTCGCGCAGGTGCGAGGTGGTCGAATCGATTGTTGCCACCGTGTTCTCCTTGGTCGTCTTTTCCAACCGCGAATCTGGTGCTTACCGATCGAGTATACGACCGTGCATAGACGGTATTCGACCGGAGAAAGCCGTCATCGTAGGGTGAAAAACACCGATCTGGTGACCGCCCGCCCGCCGGCCGCCGGGAAGGCGAGCAGGCCGAGCGAGTAGCGGCCCGCAGGGAGCACGCCACCGTCCGGGCCACGTCCGGTGAGGCCGAACGCGTAGCGGCCGGGCAGCACGTCGCGAAGCCGCGACAGCAACCCGAGATCCTTGCCGGAGTGATCGTGCAGCCGGATGTCCAGGCGGAGGACCGGCTCGATCGAGATGCCCGCGGCTCCCTGCTCGATCTGTCCGAGCTGCACGAACAGGATCGCCGGCGACACGTCGGACGGCCTGAAGGCGGCAGCCGAGAGCTGGACCGAGCCGATCAGCTTCGGACTGACCGGTCTCGTGACGATCGCCCACGGAATCCGCAGGCGCGTCCCGGCGAGCGGCGCGACGATCACCGTCCCGGCGAGCGCGCTCTCGCGCGTCGGCCGGGTGAGCTTCGCGGTGACCTGCACCTCGCTCGTCGCGCCGGGGGCGAGCGTCAGCCGCGTCGGCTCGAGGCTGATCGTGAGCGCCGGATCATGTGCCGACGGCGAGAGGTAGACCCTCAGCCACCGCGTCGAGACGTCGCTCAGTGCCAGCACACGGGTCGTGGCCGAGCCCGGCTTGCCCGAACGCCCGAAGGCGAGCGTCGCGGGCTGCGAGACGACCTCGGCGCTCGCCGCCGAGCCGATGTCGAGGAGCCCGTTGCCCTGCGCCGCGGCTGGCTCGTCCGGCAGGTCGCGCGCCGTCCCCACGAGCACGCTCCGGAGCTCGGCCGCGGTCAGGCCGGGCCGGGCCTGGGCGACGATCGCCGCCTCCCCGGCCACGGCGGCGGCCGCGGCGCTCGCCCCGTCGACGAGCACGAAGTGGGACGACCCGCCGGGCGTCGCGCCCGGATCGACGGTGACGACGCCGACCCCGGGCCCCGCCACCTCGGGCTTCGGGTGGCCGCCGTAGCCCAGCCCCCAGGACGAGAACCGCGGGATCCGCGGGAGGCCGGTGCCGGTGCGTCGCGCCGGGCCGACCGAGAGCTCCAGGCGGCCGGATCGGGCCCGTGCGAGCAGTGAAGCCGGGACTCCGAGCACCGGGACTCCGAGCACCGGGTCGCGGCCGAGCGCTCCTGCCGGAAGCCCGTCACCGGCAAGCAGCACGACTGCCGCTCCAGCGCGGGCCGCCCGGGTGGCCGTGGTGTTCGGATCCGTTCCGGCCGAGAGCAGCGCGGCCCGCCCCGCCACCCGGCTCGAGCCGTGGCCGTCGAAGAGGGGTCCCGGCGCGACGAGACGCAGCGACGCGGACGACGCGGGCCCGACCGCACCGAGCACGGAGACGTCCCGGTTGAGCAGGACGTGGAGGCCGGCGCGCACCACGAGACGGGCCTCGAGCTGGCTCGTCCTGAGATCGGCTGCGGCCACCGTCAGCGCGGCGGGTGCACCGCCCGGTCCGGACAGGCTTCCGAACGCCGGGCCGGCGGCGCCGTCGTTTCCGGCCGGCGCGACGACGAGCGTGTCCAGCGCGGCCGCCCCCGCCGCGGCGCGGGCGAGCGGGCCGTCCTCGAAGGCTCCGAAGGGCTCGGCGAGCGGGATCAGCGCGATGCGGGCGGCGTCGTGCGCGTCGCCGTTGCCGTCCGGGTCGACGGCGCGCTCGAGCCCGGCGAGGATCTGGTCGGTGCGGGCATAGAGCGCAAAGCGCCCGGAATCGTCGCGCTGCCAGCCGCCGACCCGGATCGGAAGCACCGTCGCGCCGGGTGCCACCCCCGAGAGCCCGTCCCGACCCGACCCGACGACGATGCCGGCCATCTCCGTCCCATGGAGCTCGGCGGCGCCGCCCGGGCTCGCGTGCGGGCGCCCGTCGATCTCCCCGCCGGCCACGTCCAGGCCCGGCAGCACGTGGGCGTGAAGATAGGGAGCGCGTGAGTCGACGCCGGTGTCGAGCAGGGCGACGAGCACGCCGCTGCCGTCGAGGCCGACGAGCGAGGAGCGGATCGAGCCGAGACCCGCGCTCCGGGCGGCCGCCTCGAGCGGGGCCGTCGTCACGCTCGCCGGATAGGCGGCGCGGACGCGGTAGACGCCGGCGACCTCCGGCAACCGCTCGAGCACGGGCACGGCGCTCGGGTCGAGCGCGGCCGAGAAGCCGTTCAGCACTCGGGTGAAGCGGAGTTGCGGCCTGATGAAGATCCCTTTCGTGTCGAGCTCGAGCAGCACGTCCTGCTGGGCCGACAGCGCCTGCGCCGTCCAGCGGCGCTCCTGGTCGTCGCTCGCCACTCCGCCGGCCCGCTGGACGCGCTGGGCGAGCGACGGCGCCCGCATGACGACGATCATCCGCTGGCCGAGGGCCACCTGGACGCGCCGGGTGCCGACGAGCCCGCGCCAGCTCTCGGCCGACGGCGCGGTGACGTGAGGCTTCGAGGCGTGGCCGCTCGAGGCGACGACCGCGGCCGCGACGACCGCGCCTGCGAGCAGCAGCGCGGCGAGGGCGAGCCTACGCGGCGGCATAGGCGTCGAGCTCCAGGAAGCCGGGCGGCGCGACCGGTGTCAAGTAGCGCGCGGCGGACGCGATCATCGCCGCGTTGTCGGTGCACAGCTCCAGCGGAGCGAGCACGGCCTCGGCCAGCGAGGCGCGCAGCTCGGAATTCGCGGCGACGCCGCCGACCACGGCGATCCGCTCGTGCCCGAGCTGCTCCGCGGCCGCGCGTGTCCGCTCGACGAGCGCCCGCACGATCGCCCGCTGGTAGCTCGCAGCCAGATCGGCACGACGGCGTTCCAGCTCGCCGGCGTCCAGCGCGCGGACTGCGTAGAGCAGGGCGGTCTTCACGCCGGAGAACGAGAAGTCGAGCCCGTCGAGGCGCGCGACGGGGAAGTCGAAGGCCTCGGGGTCGCCGTCGGCTGCGAGCCGGTCGAGGGCGGCGCCACCCGGATAGCCGAGCCCGAGCAGGCGCGCGCCCTTGTCGAACGCCTCGCCGGCGGCATCGTCGATCGTCGTGCCCACCGACCGGTAGCCCGAGCGCGCGCGGACGTCGAGCAGCAGCGTGTGCCCACCGGTCGCGAGCAGGCAGAGGAACGGCGGCTCGAGCGGCGCCGGTTCGAGGTAGAGCGAGGCGACGTGCCCGTGCAGGTGGTCGACAGCGGCGAGCGGCAACCCTCTGCCCCACGCCAGCGCCTTGGCCGCGGACAGGCCGACGAGCAGCGCGCCGATCAGCCCCGGGCCGCGGGTGACGGCGACGAGCTCCACGTCGTCGAGGCTCGCTCGCGCCTCCGCGAGCGCCTCCCGGATTACCGGCGCGACGAGCTCGAGGTGCCGCCGCGAAGCGACCTCGGGCACGACGCCGCCGAAGCGGGCATGCAGAACGGCCTGGGACGCGACGACATTCGAGCGGATGTCCCCGTCGTGCGTGACGAGCGCAGCGGCCGTCTCATCGCACGACGTCTCCAGCCCGAGGATCAACCTCACGGCTCGCGCGGATCTCGCCACATGATCAGCGCGTCCTCGCGGTTGTCCGTGTAGTAGCCGCGGCGAATGCCCTGACCTTGGAAGCCCAGGCTCTCGTAGAGCTCGATCGCCGCGTCGTTCGAGACCCGCACCTCGAGCGTGAACCCGCGTCGCTCGTCGTCCGCGGCCTGCTCGAACAGCGACGCGAGCAGGCGCGTCGCGATCCCCTGCCGCCGGTGCTCGGGCGCCACGACGAGGTTCATCACGTGCCATGCGTCCACGTAGCGGGAGACGATCACGTAGGCGACGAGCCTGTCCTCGACGAACGCGCCCAGGCAGATCGACGTCGTCTTGACGATCTCGCTGACGAACATCATCCGCGACCACGGCGCCGGCATCGAGCGTTGCTCGATCTCCTCGATCGCGCTCACGTCGTCGAGGACCAGCGGTTGGATGTCGAGGCTTCGAGTCGTGCTCACGCGATCGCCTTCTCGGCATCGGGCGCGCGGACGTAGATCGGCTCGACGAGGTCGGCATCGCCGAAGTCACCGGCGAGCAGGACGTGGAAGCGGGCGCGCGGAACGTGGACGACGTCGCGGTCGGGAGGGATCTCCGCACCGGCGGCCTCGAGCTCGGGCCGGTAGCGCACCGCGCCGTCGCCGATCAGGATCGTGCCCGGCTCGAAGTCGAGCTCGGCAGGGCTCCGGGCGACGGGCTCGCCGTCGACGAGCGTGAACACCTCACGTCGTTGCGCGTCGATCACCGGCAGCCCTCCGGGCGAGGCGGCGGCGAGCGCAGCGAGCGTCGAGACGCCGGCGGCGGGAATCCCGAGGGCGAGCGCGAGCCCGCGGGCGGCCGCGAGGCCGATGCGGATGCCGGTGAAGCTTCCCGGCCCGGTGCCGACGACGAGCGCGTCCAGGTCGGCGGGCGCGAGGCCAGCGCCGCGGAGCAGATCGTCTGCGTCGGCGAGCACCGAGGCGGCCCGAGAGGCTCGCTCGCCGAGCACCTCGCCGTCGCGCACGAGCGCGGACGCGGCGATGGGCGTCGCCGTGTCGAAGGCGAGCACGAGCCCCCGGCGCATGGGCCTCAGAGTAGCCCCGCGAGCAGGTCCGGCTCGGCGCTCGCGAGCTCGACCGACCGCCGGTGCTCGTCCACGTGGCCGAGCTTCACCTCCACGCGCGGCGGCGGCAGCCTCCCTCCGGCCCGCTCCGGCCATTCGACGAACACGATCGCGTCCTCGAAGTACGGCTCGAGCGCGCCCCAGTCCGCGTCGGTCAGCCGCTCGAAGCGGAACAGATCGAGGTGCGAGACGCCGTCGTAGCGGTGCCCGATCGTGTACGTCGGGCTCGTCACCGGCCCGCCCACGCCGAGCGCGCGACAGGCACCGCGCACGAACGTCGTCTTGCCGGCGCCGAGCTCGCCGGAGACGTAGACGACGTCGCCGGGCGCGAGACGCGTGGCCAGGCGCGCGGCAATCGCCTCGGTCTCGTCCGACGACGAGGTCACTGCCTCGACCATGCCCGGGAAGCTAGAAGAGTCCGAGCTGGACGGCCGGCTCCGGGTCGACCGCGGCCAGCACGGCTTCGGCCTCGCGCACCGGGTCCGGCGCGGGCTCGGCAAGCGCCCGGCCGATCAGCTCCGGGATCCGCCTGAAGTCCTCCTCGAGCACCTCCAGCATCCTCGGCGTGTACAGCGCCGCGGCCGGGTGGTAGAGCGGGTAGAGCAGCACACGGCGGCCGCCGAGCGTGACCTCCTGTTCCTGGCCATGGATGCGGGTGATGCCGATCTCCTTGCCGGTCAGCTGCTTGGTCGCGTGGTTCCCGAGCGTCGCGATCAGCTTCGGCTCGATCAGCGCGATCTGTCGGAACAGGTACGGCTCGCACGTCTCCTTCTCGTCCGGCATCGGATCGCGGTTCCCCGGAGGACGGCATTTGAGGACGTTCGCGACATAGACGTCCGCGCGAGCGAGCCCGATGCCCGCCAGCAGCTTGTCGAGGAGCTTGCCCGCCTGGCCGACGAACGGGAAGCCCTGCTTGTCCTCGTGGAAACCGGGCGCCTCGCCGACGAACATCAGGTCGGCATCCGGGCTCCCCACTCCGAAGACGACCTGCGTCCGCGTTTCCGCGAGCCGGCAACGCGTGCATCCGGAGGCCTCCTCCTGGAGCTGCTCGAGCCGGGTGAGCCGGTCGGCCGCGTCGTCCATCGGCGCGCAGTCTAGGCGTCCGCGCGGACGGACGCGACCGCGCGTGGGCGACCGGCTCAGACCAGGCAGGTCACGACGGCGAACCGCTGCGCGGCTGCGTCCGCATAGAAGCCACGCAGGCTCGCAAAGGCATCCAGCACCCAGTCCCGATCGCCCGTCCCCCAGCCGAACGGATAGATCTGCAGCTCGGCCATCCGTTCCGGGTCGTAGCGGGCCGACACCTCCTGCTCGACCTCCGCTCCGCCGAGCGCGCTCGCAAGCTCCGACACCTGCGCCGTCGTGAAGCAGCGCGCGGGCCCGTAGTCGGAGAAGTCTCCGCCGACCTCCGTGCCGCCCAGAACCGCCTGACTCGCGAGCGAGTCACCCGGCTCGACCGCCCCGCACAGCACGTAATGGACGCCGTGCCAGGCCTTGTCGAGCGAGAGCACGGCGTGCACCTCTTCCGCCGGCCCCGACGAGCGTCGGCCCAGTTGCTCCTGCATCAGGTCGAACAGCCTGTCTCCACCCTCACCGCTGCGAAGCGCCTCGTAGGTCCTTCCCAGGCTCTCCTCGATCTGTCCGCGCAGCACCGGATCCAGCTCCATCGTCCCTGCGGGCAGCTGCGGCCCTCTGGCGAGAACGAAGGCGCGCATGCGCTCCGCGTCGAACGCGACGGCCGGGGCGTCCGCCTCGAACAGGCGCTCCGCGAGCGAGGGCTCAGCGCGGATCCTCTCGGGCAGGTCCGCGTCCACCTGGACGAAGGTCGCGAGCATCGACATGGGCTCTCGGCCCGCCTATCGGCCGGTTGCATTCCCCGCTGGACCCCCGCCCGGGGAGACTTGCGACGCGAGCTCGCTAGATGGGTGATGCCATGAGATCGTGCTCCTCGGGGCGCGAGCTGGCTGCTCTGGGGCGCGACGGCGTGAAGCTCACGCCTGATGGAGGCCGGCCACGCCGGAAACCGTCAGGCGGGAGCGGCCCAGACACGCCAGATCGCGCAGCCGAGCGCGCGAGATCGTGGCATCAACCATCTAGTGGCCGCAGCCGCAGCTGCCGCCGCAACAGCCGCCGCCGGCGCCGCTCGCCGAGCGGAAGCTCGGCTGGGGAGTCTCGGCCTTCGTCGCGAACACCGAGAACTGCCGCAGCACCTTCGTCGCGCCGCAGTCGGGGCAGGCCGGCTCCTGGTCGCCGCGGACGAGCTCTTCGAAATGCGACTCGCAGGTCATGCAGGCGTACTCGTAGATCGGCATGCGCTCAGTCTATCCGCAGCGTCCGGATCAGCTCGAGCGCGACCAGGTGACCTTCACGCCCCCGTTCACGAACGTGACGACGCCGTGCGCGGCCTTCGCTCCGGAGACGGTCACGGAGCCGGCGAGCGTGTAGACCGGCCCGGTCGCCGCCGCCTTGACGTGAACCGTCCCGCTGACGGAGACACCGGCCACGTCGCTGTACCGGGAGAGCTCCAGCGTCGGCAGGCTCCCGGAGACCTTGCCGCCCATGAGCCCGCCCACCGCGGTCTCGGCCGTGATCGATGCGGCGAGCGCGTCCTGCACCGTCGTCTTGACGACGGACAGCGTCCGCCCGCGGAGGCCGGAGCTCCCGCGCGAGAGGGGCGCCGTGGCAACCGAGGCCGGAATCTTCCCCACCTCGGGCAGGTACGGACGCGCGGACGGGCACGTCGTCGGCACGGTGCCTCCGTCCAGCCACGCCCTGACAGCGCTCGCGGCGCAGTTCGACGGGTCGGTCGTGAGCACGCTATGGCCGACGCCCGGCACCACGAGCACGTGCCCCTGCGGGAATTGCGAGACGACCGAGGCGGCGTTCGAGGTCGGCGTTCTCATGTCCAGCCCGCCCGAGAGCGCCAGGACGGGGACGTCGGGCAGCGGCCCGGCCGCGAGCGGGGCGTTCCCGGAAGGCGACGGCCAGGACACGCAGTAGGTGGCAGGTCCGATCGCGGTCGCCCACGAGCCGAACAGCCCGGTCGCGCCTGCAGGCAGCGCCGCGACGGCTGCGCTCAGCGCCTGCTGCCGGTCGGCGAGGGCGGCGTCCGGCTGCCACGGGAAGCGGCCGTCGCTGCACATCGTCGCGAGGAACAGGCCCTCGCTGAACGACGCGTCCGCCGTCGCGAACCCGCTGCCCTCGAACCCGCTTCCCTGGGAGAACGCGGCCAGCCGCAGCAACTCCTGCGGTCGTCCCGCCACCGCCCCGGCGACGGCCGACGGCAGCTCGGCCTGCAGGCCCGGGCTCAGGTCCGTGCTGACGACGATCCCGAGCAGCGTCGGCCCGTCGAGCACCACGGGGATATGGATCCCCGAGGCAGCCCGGATGCGGCCGCGGATCGGGTCGGCTGCGGCCCGGTTCGCCAGCGTGGCCACCTCTCCGGCAAGATCCGGAGCGATCGCGTGACACGCGGCGGAAGCGCAGAGCGCGGTCAGGCCGAGCGGGATCCCCTGCAGCGTGTCGAGCGCGAGCGGGTCCGGCCCGGTCGCGGGGACGACCGAGTCGAGCAGGAGCCGCTCGACGTTGTCGGGATGAGCCAGCGCGTACGCGAGCTCGACCTTCGTCCCGTAGGACGTTCCCCACAACGCCACCTTGTCGACGCCGAGCGCCTGCCGGACCGCGTCGACGTCCTCCGCATTCGCTGCGGTGGTGTAGTACGCACGAGCCGGGCCGAGCGCGTTCCCACAGGCCGTCACCTGCTGGGCCAGGATCAGCGGACTCGTGCCCACGGAGCAGTTGAGGAAGCCGGAGTTGCCCGTGCCGCGCGGGTCGAAGGTCGCGAGCGTGTAGCCCGGGAAGAGCGACTGCCAGTAGGAGCCGAGGTCGCCGAGGTCGAACGCGAGCGCGCTCGCCTGGCCGGGCCCGCCGGCGATCATGATCAGCGTGCCTCGGGGCGTTCCCTTGGCCGGCAGCTCCTCGACGGCGAGTGGAAGCGTCCCCGGCACAGCGCCGCTCCAGTCGAGCGGCACCGTCAGGGTGTCGCAGAGCACACCGGACGTCCCGTGGCAGGGGGTGAACTGGCTCGCGGCCGCTTGCGCCCTCCCGGCCCCGAGCGCCAGGGCGAGAGCCGCTGCCAAGGCGACGGTCGCCGCGACCGTGACCCCCCTGATCACCGGGTCAGGGTAGCGAAGCTCAGCGGCCGGCGAGCGAGCGTGCCGCGAACGCCTTCGCCCCCGCGGTGGTGCACGTCCGGGCACCGCCGCTGCGGAGCGAGTGGATCGCGCGCTGCACGACCGGCAGGCTCGACTTCGGGGTGTCGTCGGCGTAGAAGAGGCCCGACTGCCAGCGGTCGAGCTGCGACTCGTCGCTGACGTGGAAGATCAGGAAGCCGGTGACCGTCGGCTGGCAGGCCACGAGCGCGAGCGCCTCTGCGTAGTACTCGCCCTGCGTCGCCTCGTCGACGGGGTGCGCGGACGGCGGTTCGTACCCCTCGTAGACCGCTGCCTTCGCGGCGGGGATGAGGGACTGGACACCGAACTCGTCGTAGACGATGGGAAGCATCGAGCCGGCCTGCGCGGTTCCGTCGAACGCGTTGCCCAGCAGCGCCACGAGCTTGGGGTAGTCGGCGAGCGAGATCGTGGTCGACCTCGGGTGCGCGAAGCTCGGCGGCAGGCTCGAGTTGTCCTCGTAGGGGTGGAGCGAGAACGCGTCCATGATCGGGAGCGTCCGCCCGCTGCGACGGTAGGCGAGGCCGAGGTCGGCGATGAACGCCGTCGGCGAGTGCTTGCTCGAGGAAACCAGGTCGCTGCCGCGCGGCGACAGCGCGCCGCCGATCACGGTCAGCGTCGGCGACACGACCTTGAGCGCGTCGTAGGTCCGGGCCAGCAGCGCCTCGTAGGCGGGAGCTGCCGCGTCGCTCCCGTCCGAGCCGAACTGCGGCATCCAGAAGCGATTGAGGTTCGGCTCGTTGCCGACGATGAAGCGCCGAACCGTCGGGAGGGCGCTTGCCAGCGACGCCGCGAACGACGCGAACTCCGACCGCGCCTGCGCGGTCAGCGGCGTGACCGAGCTGCCGTACGGGTACACGGACAGGAAGACCGCGACGCCGTCGAGATCGGCTGCGTCGACGGCGTTCTTCAGGCTCGCGAGATCGGCGGCCGGCGGTGCCGTCTCTCCTGGGCTCCACTGGGCCGTCAGACGGATGGCGTCGAGGCCGGCGAGCTTGGCCAGGTCCATCTTGACCTTGGCCTGGGCCAGGGTCGGCGCCTTCGCGCTGTCCTCGGCGGCGCCGATGAGCATTCCCTGCGACGCGTGCGCGACCCCCGGGATCGCCAGGGCGGCGACCGCTGAGGCGAGAGCGACGAGACGTCCCATGCAGCGGTGTTCTCGGCACGGCACGTCGCGCCCTTGAGCCCGCATACCCGAACAGGCGAGCCGGAGCTAGAGCTGGAGTAGACTGCGTGCTGCCCGGTATCCGCTACGGAACTGGAGCCCGACATGTTCGACAGCGTGACCGTCATCGGCGCCACCGGCCGCTCCGGCTCGGCCATCTGCGCGCGCCTGCGCGAGCGCGGCGTCCGGCTGCTCGAGCACGACGGCGAGCTGATCGTCCTCTGCGTGCCCGACCGGGCGATCTCCGAGGTCGCGCCGCGGATCGAGCCCGGCCACTGGATCTGCCACGTCAGCGGCGCCACCCCCCTCGCAGCGCTCGCCCCGCACGAGCTGCGCTTCTCGGTCCACCCGCTGCAGACGCTCGTGAAGTGGCGTGGCCCGGAGCAGCTCGACGGTGCCTTCGGCGCGGTCACGGCGGAGAGCGACGATGCCCGCGAGCGAGGCTTCTGGCTCGCCCGCACACTCGGCCTGCAGCCGTTCGACCTCCCCGACGAGGGCCGCGCGCTCTACCACGCCGGCGCGATGTTCGCGAGCGGCTACCTCGTTACGCTCCACCGGGCCGCCGTCTCGTTGTTCGAGCTCGCCGGGGCGCCGCCCGAAGGCCTGGTGCCGCTGATGCGGAGGACGATCGAGAACGGCTTCGAGCTCACCGGGCCGATCTCGCGCGGCGACTGGACGACGATGGACGCGCACCTGGCGGCGATCGGCGAGCACAGGCCGGAGCTCGAGACCCTCTACCGCGCGCTGGGCGAGGCGACCGCCGCGTGAGGACGCTGAGAACGATCCGCGAGGTCAGGGACGCGCTCGCGCCGCTCCGGGCCGTCTCCCGCATCGGTCTCGTGCCGACGATGGGCGCTTTCCACGCCGGCCACGAGTCGCTGATCGCGGCAGCGCGGGCGGAGTGCGACGTGGTCGTCGTCAGCCTGTTCGTCAACCCGACGCAGTTCGGCCAGACGGCGGATCTCGAGAGCTATCCCCGCAACGAGGCACGCGACGCGGGTATCGCGGCCGAGGCAGGCGTCGACCTCCTGTTCGCGCCGCCGGTCGAGGAGATGTACCCGGACGGCTTCCAGACGTGGATCGAGGTCACGGAACTCGGCTCGGTGCTCGAGGGCGCGTTCCGCCCCGGGCACTTCCGCGCCGTCGCCACGGTCTGCTGCAAGCTCTTCAACATCGTCCGCCCGGACGTGGCCTACTTCGGCCAGAAGGACGCGCAGCAGGTCGAGGTCGTGCGGCGGCTGATCCGCGACCTCGATCTGGAGCTCGAGCTCCGGGTCCTCCCCACCGTCCGCGACGAGGACGGGCTCGCGCTCTCCTCCCGGAACGCGCTGCTGTCGCCGGAGGAGCGCGAGCAGGCGGCCGCCCTGGCGCGGGCGCTTGCGACCCGCGACCCGGCCGCCGCCCGCCGCCTGCTGAACGGGTACGACGTCGACTACGTCGAGGTGGCCCCGTTCGACCCGCCCGTCCTGGCCGCAGCCGTCCGAATCGGCGACACCCGTCTGATCGACAACGTCCCGCTGGAAGGAGCGCCCCGATGAGCACGCGTCCACGCAGGCCCGCACCCTCGACTCCCGCCCCCGGCAGGCTCCCACTGCCCGAACTCGCCGAGATGAAGCGCCGCGGCGACAAGATCGTCGTGGTCACCGCCTACGACGCTCCGAGCGGCCGGCTCGCGGACGAGGCCGGAGTCGACCTGATCCTCGTCGGGGACACGGCGGGCATGGTCATGCACGGCCATCCGTCGACGGTGCCGGTGTCGATGGACGAGATGGTGTTCATGTGCAGGTGGGTGACGCGCGGCGCCCGCCGGCCGATCGTGATCGGCGACCTGCCGTTCGGCTCCTACCAGGTCTCCGACGAGGAGGCCGTGCGCAGCGCGATCCGCTTCGTCAAGGAGGGAGGCGCGGACGTCGTCAAGCTCGAGGGCGCCGGGCCGATGGTCTCCCGCGTCCGCGCGATCATCGAGGCGGGCATTCCCGTGATGGGCCACGTCGGGCTGACGCCGCAGACCGCGACCGCGCTCGGCGGCTTCAAGGCGCAGGGCCGGACGGCCGACAAGGCGAAGCGGCTCGAGGAGGACGCGCTCGCGCTCGAGGCGGTCGGCTGCTTCGCGATCGTGCTCGAGGCCGTCCCGGCCCCGGTGGCCTCGCGCGTCACGTCCGTCTTGCAGGTCCCGACGATCGGGATCGGCGCGGGCGCCGGCTGCGACGGCCAGGTGCTCGTCTGGCACGACCTGCTCGGGTTCACCGAGTCGACCCCGCGGTTCGTCAAGCGCTACGCGGAGATCGGAGCCGAGATCCGCCACGCGCTCGAGCACTACGTCGACGACGTCCGCGACGGCCGCTTCCCCGAGCAGCAGCACACGTACGCGATGCCGGCGGACGAGCTGGCCGCGTTCGAACGGTCGCGCTAGCCGGCGAGCGAGAGCACCCGGCTCACCCTGTCCCGCTCCCACTTGCCGTGCATCGTCCGCGGCAGCCGGTCCGGCGGGAACCACTCGGCCGGGAGGTCTCCGCCCGGCCCGCCGTCGGCTTCCACCCGGTACGTGAAGATCACGTGCCAGCCACGGCGACCTCTGAACGACTCGACCTCCTCCATGGCCATCGACATGACCTTCAGGCCGCTGAAGCCGTCGAGGATCGCCCGGGCGCGCTCGTCCGGGTGCTCGTAGGGCTCGAGGTCCCCGCCGGGCAGCCACCAGCGCTCGTCGTCGCGCTGGTAGCGGACGAAGAGCACGTGGCCGTCGGGCCGCAGGACGACGAGGTTCGCGATCAGCTGGATATCGGGCTGGTGCTCACCCATTGGTGCCGCCTCCTTCCTTCGTCAACAGGGTCTCCGCCCACTCGAGCTCGGCCTGCGCAAGCGCTCGCTGCCGGTCGACCATCTCCGGCGCCGGAGCCGATCGCGCGAGCGCCTCGAGGCGGGCGAGCCGCTCGCGAAGCGCGTCGCACCGTGCCCCGAGCAGCCCCGGCACCCGGCTCTCGTCTTCTAGGTCCGACCGCGCCGTCAGCGCGAGGGCGAGCGGATCTCCGACGGCCGGCAACTCTCGCCAGGCCCGCTCCAGCAGCTCCGACAGATGGCGCCGGCCCTCGCGCGTGATCGCGTAGCGCGTGCGCTCCGGACGCTGACCCTCGCGCTCGACCGCGACGCTCTCGACGAAGCCGCCGCGCACAAGGCTCCTCAGCACTGCATAGATGGAGGCGTATTCGACCGGGAACCAGAACCGGAGCGCCTCGTCGTCGAGGATCTTCTTGATCCGGTAGCCGTGGAGCGACTGCTCGGAGAGCAGCCAGAGAACGAGCAGGCGAGTCAACACCCACGTAATACTAAAGCTTTAGTATTACGTCGGCAACTAGCGCGACGACGCGTACGCGAGCGTCCCGAGCAGGATCGCGAACAGCGCGGCCACCCCGAGGGCTGCAGCAGCTCTGCGCCACGACCAGCGCTGCGTCACCCGGATCCCGATCAGGACGAGCGCCAGCGTCCAGGCGAGGAACAGCGCGTCGATCGCGACGAAGACATCGCTGCCGACCCCGGCATCGCGCCCCCCTGCGTGGAACAGGTCCGTGCCGTAGAGGCCCAGGCGAACCGGCCAGACGAACACGAGGAGCAGGATGAACGGGGCCGTCGACAGGCCCGCGACGTGGCGGGCGAGCCTGTACCCGGAGAGCGCGCCGAGCCCCCGGCCGCCGAGATAGACGAGAGCTCCTCCGAGCCAGAAGTTCGAGAGCGCCACGAGCGCGCCCCCGATGATCGACTCCAGGGTCAGGTTCAGCGAGCTCAGGTCGAGGGAGAAGCGGTCGTAGGGCGGCTCGAGCGCGACGAGCGACAGGAACATCGCGATGCCCGCGATGAACAGGACGGCGACGAGCGGCTCCTGGCGGGCATCGGCCGCTTCGCGCGACTCGTCGCGCAACTCGGCGAACAGCTGCCCCGGCGCGTACAGGATCCGCGGGAGCCGCGACCACCACTCGCGCTCGAGCGCCTCCGCCGGGGTCCGAACGCTCACGGCGGCCAGCTTAGTGGTGCGCGCGTTCCGGCTCCTATCCCTCGAGCGGCGGCTCGTTGTACGCCGTGACCGTCTTGAAGCCGCCGCCCTTCGTCGCCTGGACGACCTCGACGCTCTTGCCGTCCGCGTAGATCCCGTACGTGCCCGCGACCGGCTTCAAGGTCTTCGTGTTCACGACCGCGCAGAGGATCGCGGGCGAGCCCGAGATCGGACAGAGGATGTTCGTTCCACCGATTGAGTAACGGTCGCCTGCGAGCGCGATCGTCGTCTTGCCGCCCCTTCCGGTCCGGAACGTTCCTGTTGGGGCGTGGCTCGGCTGCGGCCGGAGCCAGATGTTCGTGACGTTCCCGCGCTTGTCGTAATACTGGATCGCGACTCGCCCCGACTTGCCCGCGATCATGACCAGCCCGAGCGAGGGCCTGTAGACGCGACCGTTCTTCGGGTTCCGCGCGAGGCAGACCATCGCGAGGCCGTCCTTGGCCTTGTTCACGGCACACGCGAGCGGGACCCCGACGAGGATGCCGTCACCCACCTGGATCGTGTGATCGGTTGACGAGGCGCTGCTCGACGTCGCAGCGAGCAGGACGAGGACGATCAGCGCACCAATGCACCGTCTTGCCTTCGAACTCTGCCGCGGCCTCGAGAACGCTGCGGTCTTGACAGCGCGCAAGATAATCAAGGTCGAACTTCGACGTCGTCGGATTGTGCAGGCGACGGACCGGCAGCCGTCGTGAATCCATTGACGGTGCACGCCGCAGGTTCCTTTTCTGTCAATAGGCTCACTCGCGTTCCCGGCCCAACTCGGATGGACCGCCGTACGAGGTATCCAGAGTTGGGGATCGCAACGGGGTTGAGCACGCCCTGTTGCGCATGAGCATAGATGTCCAACTGATGCTTGGAAACGCTTCCCGCTCCGCCATGATTGTCCGCTCGATCGGTGAGCAGGTTCCGGAGGGCAAGGTGACGGTCATTGGGAATGTTGGCTGCCGGCATGAAACCGGTTTGGCTCGATGGAATCGGGGGCATGCCGGCAAAAGACCCCGTGTGCGCGAACGACAGGCTCACCTGTTCGGAGTCCTGCACTTGGGCCAGATCCGCATTTCGGCCGGTGTAGTTGACCGCGATTGCGATCTGCATGCCGACGTGAGTAGGCGTCGCGACGGGGGCATGAAAAGGACCATTCAAAACGCCGATGGGCCGCGGGCCATACTTGATCTGCGCTTCGCTCGGCCCGCTCGGCGCGCCGCTTTCATCAGTGCCGGTGGGCGAGAAGCCTTGCTCCTGGCGAAACTGGTCGATCAATGGTTGATGGATCGGATCGTCCGACGGGGGGCGTTGGTCCACAAAGGCGCTCTCGCTCGGGGGCGCAGAAAATCGGCCGTCTGCATGGACATCGATGCGACTGAAGTCGTGGCCGACTCGAGGCGCCCCTGGCATACAGGAAGCGGGTGAGGAGGTAGGCGCCCTGCGGAGCAAAGCCGGCGCCACGGATCGAAACTCCGCAGTCTGCTTCACATTCGGATTCTGAAGCGGCGCCTTCATAAGGGTAGAGCTCCCCTTGATATGCGTGCCAGTCTAGCCCCCGCGCTGTCCCTTGGATCAAAGGCGATTGCGCAGTCGTGGCTATCCTCGGCCTGTCCACGGTGAAGCGCGCGCGAGAGTCGTTGGCTCGTCAGGCCGCCGCCACCTCGAGCGCCGGCAGCACGCTGCGCAGGAAGCTGCCGGTGTACGAGCCCTCGACCCGGGCCACGTCCTCGGGCGTTCCGGCCGCGATCAGCTCGCCGCCCTCGTCACCGCCCTCGGGGCCGAGGTCAATGATCCAGTCGGCCTGCTTGATCACGTCCAGGTTGTGCTCGATCACGAGCACGGTGTTGCCCGCGTCGACGAGCCGCTGGAGCACCTCGAGCAGCTTCTCGATGTCGGCGAAGTGCAGGCCCGTCGTCGGCTCGTCGAGGATGTACAGCGTCCGCCCGGTCGCCACCTTGCTCAGCTCCTTGGCGAGCTTGACACGCTGCGCCTCGCCGCCCGACAGCGTCGTCGCCGGCTGGCCGAGCTTGATGTAGTCGAGGCCGACGTCGTGCAGCGTCTGCAGCCGGCGGCGGAGCTTCGGGATCTTGGCGAAGAACTGCACCCCTTCCTCGACCGACATCTCCAGCACGTCCGCGATCGACTTGCCCTTGAAGCGGACCTCGAGCGTCTCGCGGTTGTAGCGGCGGCCGTGGCAGGTCTCGCACGGCACGTAGACGTCCGGCAGGAAGTGCATCTCGATCTTGATCTGCCCGTCGCCCTTGCAGGTCTCGCAGCGGCCGCCGCGCACGTTGAACGAGAACCGCCCGGGCTTGTAGCCGCGCACCTTGGCCTCGGGCGTGAGCGAGTACAGCTCCCGGATCGGCGTGAACAGGTCGGTGTAGGTGGCCGGGTTCGACCGCGGCGTGCGCCCGATCGGCGACTGGTCGATGTCGATCACCTTGTCGAAGCACTCGATCCCCTCGACCGCATCGTGGTCGCCGGGCTTCGTCCGCATCCGGTGGAGCCGGTTCGCGAGCGCCTTGTAGACGATCTCGTTGACGAGCGTCGACTTCCCGGAGCCGGACACGCCGGTGACGACGACGAACTTGCCGACCGGGAACTCGACGTCGATCCCCTGCAGGTTGTGCATGCGCGCGCCGAGCACGCGGAACGAGCCGCGGTCGTCGAGCCGCCGCTCGGGCACCGCGATCGTGCGCGCGCGCGACAGGAACTGGCCCGTGATCGAGTCGCGGTTCCGCTCCACCACGTCGGCCAGGCCCTCGGCGACGACGTAGCCGCCGTGCTCGCCCGCGCCCGGCCCCATGTCCACGAGCCAGTCGGCGGAGCGCATCATCTGCTCGTCGTGCTCGACGACCAGCACGGTGTTGCCGAGGTCGCGGAGCCGCTCCAGCGTCCCGATCAGCCGGTCGTTGTCGCGCTGGTGGAGGCCGATCGACGGCTCGTCGAGGATGTAGAGCACCCCGACCAACTGCGAGCCGATCTGCGTGGCCAGCCGCAGCCGCTGTGCCTCGCCGCCCGACAGCGTGAGCGCGGCACGGTCGAGCGTCAGGTAGCCGACACCGACGTTGTCGAGGAAGCTGAGCCGCTCACGGATCTCCTTGATGATCCTCGCGCCGATCAGCTGCTCGACCTCGGTCAGCTCGAGCGCTTCGAGGAACTCGAGCGCACGCGCCACCGACATCTGCGTGAACTCGTTGATGTTGCGGTCGCCGACCGTGACGGCGAGCACCTCCGGCTTGAGCCGCGCGCCCTTGCAGGACGGGCAGGCGCGGAAGGACATGTACTCCTCGATCCGCTCGCGCTGCTGCGACGAGTCGGTCTCGCGGTAGCGGCGCTCGAGGCTCTTGACGATGCCCTCGAAGGCGAGCATGTACGAGCGCTTCCGCCCCATGCGGTTGCGGTACTGGACGTACACGCGGTCGCCGTCGGTGCCGTAGAGGAACAGGTTCTGCTGCTCCTCGGTCAGGTCCTGCCAGGGCGCGTCCAGGTCGATCTCGTAGCGGTCTGCGATCGCCTGGATCACCGACTCGTAGAAGCTCGTGCTGCCGACCGACCACGGCACGAGCGCGCCCTCGCCGATCGAGAGCGACGGGTCGGGGACGAGCAGGTCGGGGTCGATCTCGAGCATCGCGCCGAGGCCCGTGCAACGCGGACAGGCACCGTGGGGCGAGTTGAACGAGAAGATGCGCGGCTCGAGCTCCGGCAGGGAGACGCCGTGCTCGGGGCAGGCGAAGTTCTCGGAGAAGAGCATCACGTCTCCATCGACGACGTCGATGGCGACTAGACCTTCGGCGAGTGCCGCTGCAGTTTCGATCGACTGGGACAAGCGCGGCCGCAGGTCGGGCTTCATCACCAGCCGGTCGACCACGACCTCGATCGAGTGCTTGAACTTCTTGTCGAGCTCGATCGTCTCCTCGAGCAGCCGCTGCTCGCCGTCGACCTTGACGCGCGTGAAGCCGTCGGAGCGCAGCTCCTCGAGGACGTCCTTGAACTCGCCCTTGCGGTCGCGCACGACCGGCGCGTTGACCGTGAACTTCGTGCCCTCGGGCAGGCGCAGCACCTGGTCGACGATCGCGTCCAGGCTCTGGCCGGCGATCGGGCGCCCGCAGACGGGACAGTGCGGCCGGCCGACGCGTGCGTAGAGCAGACGCAGGTAGTCGTAGATCTCGGTGACGGTGCCGACGGTCGAGCGCGG
>PLBK01000033.1:59426-64777 GCA_003134505.1 Actinomycetota bacterium
AGATCGTGTCGAACGCGAGGCTGGACTTCCCCGAGCCGCTGAGGCCGGTGATACAGACGAGGCTGTTTCTGGGCAGCCGGACGGTGATGTCCTTGAGATTGTGCTCCCGCGCCCCGTGGACGACCAGCTCTTCCTGGCTCATAACCAACCCAGCTTACCGGCCCGGATCGGACGGGAACGTATGTTCCTATCGGAGCCTCTGGCACACTCCGCCGATGCTGCGTCGCTCCGCGTGGACGGGCGCGCTCGTGCTCGTCGCAGTGGCGGTCGTCGCCACCGGGTCGAGCCGTGCGAGCACCGGCAAGCCCGGCGAGATGAGGCTGCGCCTCGCGGATTTCCCGGCCGGATATCAGGTCGATTCGGAGAGTGGCTGCGGTCCCCTGCTCGCCTACGAGGGCACGCCGCCCGCGCTGGCACCATTTCTGCGCTCGGCGCAGCCGAACGGCTGCAAGTTCGAGTTCGACCGCAACTGGACGACGTCGAGCCCGGGAGCGACGCCGGCCGTCGTTGAGAGCGCCGCGGTCGTCTTCTCGTCGGCTCGGGACGCGCGGGCCGCGTATGCGAGGCGACTGCTCTTCATCAGGTATCTGTTCAGCACCGCCGCCAAGCCGGCGGCCCCACGGACGAGTGTGAAGATCGGGGACGAGTCGGTGCTCCTCACCGTCGACGACGTCCTCGTCCAGGGACAGATCGGAGAGGGGTCCGCCGTCGTCTCGCAGCAAGGACCCGTCCTGTCGATCGTCCTCGTCGGCGACGGCACCCCCGCGAACGCTCTCGACCTGGCGAGGAAGCAGAGTGCCCACATCGCGCGCCCTACGCCCGTATCGCCGACCGAGACGCAACGGAGCAAGGATGTCCCGCTCGACAACCCACGACTCCCGGTCCCCGTCTACTGGCTCGGCCGCACCTTTGCCGCCCCGCACGGCCTTCGGTTGCAGCTCTTCGAGGCGTACGCCGGCGAGCGGTCCTCCGGGCCTGGGCAGGTCGTCAAGATGGACTACCAGGCGACCGAAGGAAGGCCACGGGCAGGTCTCACGCTCGATCTCTGGACTCCGGGTACGTTCGCGTCCTTCAGCAAGACGCGGCTCGGCCGACTGGTCTGGGCTTCGCCGTGCGCAAAGCTCGTCCGCGTGGCCCTCGAGTCCGGCTACGCGCTCCTCTACGGCGGCTACGCCCGCGCGACCGGATCGGCCTGCCCGGCAACGGCTCCTGACCACTACCTCGCGCACGTGTACTTCAAGGGCGTCGTCGCCGCCATCGACATGCCCTACTGCTTCAGCTGTGCCGGGCTCCCGTCGACCGACCCGTTCAACTCGTTCGCGGGGCTGGAAGCCGTTGTGCGGGCGCTTCGGCCACGCTAGGCGGCCAGGCGCTCGACCAGATCGCGCACCCGGCTCGCGTCGGGCACGTATTCGACCTCGAGGGGGCCGGCCTGGAGCGTGCCGTAGCCGAGCACGCGGCCCGGGAGCGACTGCTCGAGCGAGACGATGCGCAGCGAGCGCAGCATCACGGCCGACGCGCGCCGGCGCAGGACGCCGTGCACGAGGAAGACCTTCTCGGTCGTGACGACGATCCTGGTGCGGTCCCAGCGCACCACGGCGACGAGGGCGACGACGGCCGCGATCGTGAGCACGAGCGCGCCGGCCACGGGAACGGGCCAGGGAAGCGTCAGCAACAGGATCCCGGCCGCAGCGAGCCCCAGCGCGCGCGAGAGCGGACGGGCCAGGACGACGCTGTGGCGCCGCGCGTCGAGGCAGACCTGCTCCTCCGGCCGGATTCCCACTGATGCGCCTTCTGCAGCCGCGCGGCCATTCCTCCAAGCGGTATCGTCGGAAGGTGGAGTCCCGGCGCGAGCAGGTCGTTCGCAACTGGCCGGCCGTCATCCTCGGCGTTGCGGCCGTCGTCCTGATCCCGTGGGCGATCGCGCTCGGTCAGACCTTGCCGTCGCGCCACGTGGCCGACCACTGGGACGCGGCCTGGACGGGATTCGACGTGATCCTCGCGATCTCGCTGCTCGCGACCACCTACTCGTCGCTCAAGCGGCGCGACCTCGTCCGCGGCCTCGCCGCGGTGAGCGGCACGCTCCTGCTCTGCGACGCGTGGTTCGACGTGCTGACGTCGTCGACCGGAACCGACCTCGAGATCGCGATCCTGCTCGCCGTCTTCGGGGAGCTGCCGCTGGCCCTCATCTGCTTCCTGCTCGCGATCGGCACGACCGGGTCGCTCACACGGGCTAATGCCAAGCTCGTCGTCCGCCGATTCAGGCTACTGTAGGCGACGCGCCCGCGTCGCCCCGCCCCGCGCAAAACCCATGATCAGACTCGAACGCCATGAGCTCGGCCCGCGCGTGCGCGTCCTCGGCCGGAGAGTGCACGAATGGCAGCTCGGCGTCGGTGTCGCGGCGCTCGGGTGCACGCTGAGGATGGCCGGGGTCGTGGACGACGCCGGAGCCGCGCTCCTCGCCGCCGGAGCCTGCTGGCTCGTCGTCAAGGACTGGCACGACCTCTTCCCGTCCCGGCGCGACACGGCCTCCTGGCGACCGGTCCTGCACAAGCGCGTCGCCGCCCTCCGCGAGGCCCGCCGGGGCGACGGGCTGCCCGGGCTCGCGGCCGCCGCGGCGGCGATCACCGGGGTCGTCAACATCTGCTCCACGCTGACGCCGAACGTCTCCTGGCGCGGCCACCTGCTCCTGCAGGTCGAGCCCGTCGCCGCGCTTCCCGTCTTCCATGCGCTCGCGCTCCCGGCAAGCGCCGCGCTGATCGTCACGGCCTTCTACCTCGCCCGCCGGCGGCGGCGTGCGCTCCACGCGGCGCTCGGCTTCCTCGTCCTCCTCGGGACGTTCGACGTGCTGAAGGGGCTCGACGTCGAGGAGGCGGGACTGTCCTTCCTCGTCGCCGGACTGCTCTGGTGGGGGCGCAACGCCTTCTACGTGCGGCACGACCCGATCCGGCTCCGCGGCGCAGCCTGGCGGGTGCCCGCGATCGTGCTCGGCGCCTACTCTCTGACCGCGCTCGCCGCCTCGATCGCCGCCCCGCACGCCGGGCTGGCGAACATCCGGCGGGAAGCTGCCGACCTCCTGCTCCTCGACCGGGGGCCGATCCACTTCGGCGAAAAGCTCTCCTGGGTGCCGCTCGGTGCCGGCCTGCTGGGCATCTTCTCGCTGCTCGCGATCGCCTACGTGGTCTTCCGCCCGCTGGCCGCGCCGCGCAGCCTGCCCGACGCTCAGCTCCGCCGCACGGCCGCCCAGCTGGTTCGCCGCCACGGCTCCGACACGCTCTCCTTTTTCAAGCTGCGGCGCGACACCCACTACCTGTTCTCCCCGGACGGTCGCGCCTTCGTCGGCTACCGGATCGAGAACGGCGTGCTGCTCGTCTCCGGCGACCCCATCGGCCCGGACGGCGCCCTCTCCGGCCTTGCCCGCGAGGTGTGCCGCTTCACCGAGCTGCACGGGCTCGAGCTCGGAGTGCTCGGCGCGAGCGAACGGACGCTGCCGCTGTGGCGCGAAGCCGGCCTGCGGACGCTCTACATCGGCGACGAGGCGATCGTCGAGACCTCGCGCTTCTCGCTCGAAGGCCGGACGATCCGGAAGGTGCGCCAGTCGGTGTCACGGCTCGAGAAAGCCGGGTTCGAGGCCGCTCTCGTCGACGTCGCCGACCTCGACGAGGCGACGACCGGAGAGCTGGAGCGAGTCTCGCTGCTCTGGCGGGACGGCGCTCCGGAGCGCGGCTTCTCGATGGCGATGGACACGCTCCACTGCGAGGAGCACGGCGACGGCGCAGTCGTGGTGGCGCGGGACGGCGACGGGCAGATCCGCGGCTTCATCCACTTCGTCCCTTCCTACGGCCGGCCGGCCATGTCCCTGTCGCTCATGCGACGCGACCGCGAGACGCCGAACGGCCTGATGGAGTTCCTCGTCGTGCGCGCGATCGAACTGCTCCGGGATGCGGGCGTCGAGGAGCTGTCGCTCAACTTCGCCGCCTTCGCGCGCTTCATGCACCGGCCTCGCAACCCGGCCGAGCGCCTCGTCGGCCGCCTCGCGCGCCTCGCGAACCCGTACTTCCAGATCGAGAGCCTCTACCGCTTCAACGCGAAGTTCCAGCCCCGCTGGGAGCCCCGCTACCTCGCCTACGAGCGAGCGCGGAGGCTGCCGCGCGTCGGGCTGGCGGCGATGTGGGCCGAGGGCCAGCTGCCCAAGCCCGTCAGGTAGTGAAGCCCCGGACGACGCTCGCTCTCGTCTGGTGGGTCGCGGCAGGCCTGGCCGAGCTGACGATCGCGATCCTGCTGCTCGCGTACGGCTACTGGTACACGATCTTCGGCACCGGCCCCGCCACGGCCGCCTGCGCCTACTTCGCGCTCAAGGAGCAGCGGCAGGCCCAGTCGAAGTCGAGCCGGACTTAGAGCTCGTTTCATTTGGTGGTTTCCGATAGTCGCCGCCAGCAGATCAGGCAGCAGCCGATGGCGAGGAAGCCTTCGTGGATGTCTGCTCGTCGGTCGTAGCGGACGAGCAGGCGGCGGAATTGGTGTAGCCAGGCGAAGGTGCGCTCGACGACCCAGCGGTAGCGGCCGAGGCCGGGGCCGTGGGCGGTCTGGCGGCGGGCGATCTTCGGTTTGATTCCCCGCTGACCGGCGGCCCGCAGCCGCTCCAACAGCAGGCCGTGCAGCCTCTCCCACACGCCGACACGCTGCCACTCATCGAGCCGTCGACAGCAGGTTACGCCCGAGCCGAAGCCCAGCTCCTGCGGCAAGTGCCGCCAGGCGATGCCGGTGTGCAACACGAACAGGATCCCCGACAGCGTCTGTCGGTCGGGATGGCGGCTGCGCCCACCCGGACGCGACCGCTCCCGCTTCGGCAACAGCGGCTCGACCAGCCCCCACAACTCATCCGACACGGTCCACGGCGCGACGGCCATCGGCATCCCCTCCCAGCTTGACGACGGACACCGACGGCTTCGACGTCAACGGTCGGGTCCCTGCACGGCCACCAAAACCCCGCCCCGCCCCGGCATGCCCGCCTAGTGGTGTGTCGCTCAAACAGCGTGGTGGGTTGCGAGATCCGAACGCTGGTTCGTCGTTGGCGATAAAGAGCGCCAAGCGGGCAATCTGCTCGGCGCCGGTGGCACACTCTGCGCCATGAACGTTGCGTCTCGGATGATCGGCCACCGCGTTCTCGTCGACGGGATGATGGGCTCCGGGAAGAGCACGTTCGCACGTGCGCTCGCGGCAGGGACTGGTTTGCCGTTGATTCACCTCGACGTCCACTACTGGAACCCGGGCTGGGTGCGACCGTCGGACGACGAGTGGCGATACCGGCAACGCGCGCTGCTCGCTGGCGAGGCTTGGATCATCGACGG
>PLBK01000033.1:64887-94416 GCA_003134505.1 Actinomycetota bacterium
GCGGGAGGCGAGGGCGTTTCTCGATGCCGTCTGCCGCTAGAGAGCACCATCCCCGCCCGGCCATGGCGCCGATCTGCCGATCGGTTCGCGCTCCGATCTGTCCGATCTGCTCGGCTGTCGTACCCGCCAGATCATTTGTCAGACGGACCACTAGCTAGGCAGAGCAACGCCGGGACATCAACCCATCAAATGAAACGAGCTCTTAGTAGGGTCGCTCGCACCGCGGGACACGGGTCTCGCGCTGACGAAGGAGCCGAGATGTACGCGACAGTGCGCCACTACACCGATCCCGAGCTGGCCGACCAGCTCAGAGCGCGCGCCGACGAAGTGGCCGCCGTTATCTCCGGGATTCCGGGCTTCCGCTCCTACCACCTGATCCACGCGGACGACGGGACGATCTCCGTCTCCGTCTACGACGACGAGGCGAGCGCCAAGGCGTCGAACGAGGCGGCCGCCTCCTGGCTGAGCGCGAACATGCCGGGCGTCACGGCCGACCACGTCGCGGGCGGCGAGGTCGTCTTCTCGACGTAGGCGGCGCTCAGACGGCTTCGCGCTTGCCGCGGCGGCTGAACACGATCCCACCCAGCGTGAACCCGAGGCCGAAGGTTCCGACGGCGAACGCGCCGATCGCGATGATCTTGCGCCACTGGGAGAGTCGATGCCAGCGGGAGAGAGCTGCTTCTTCCTCGCTCGTCAGCGACTCGCCGCGCCGGCGCTTGCGAATCGCGCCGCCGGCCCGTAAGCCGAGATAGAGGTCGTCGAAGAGCTCGGTCGGCTCGTCCATGGAGGTGAGTGTATAGCGTGGTCCGGTCGTGCCCATCCGCCTGATCCACGTCTCGGACCTGCACGTCGGCGCCCACGAGGAACGGCCGATCGAGCCGGCCTTGCGAGCGCTCGTCGACCATGTCTCGCCGCGGCTGATCCTCGCCACCGGCGATCTCACCCACCGCGGGCGGCCGGAGCAGCACGAGCGCGCGGCAGCGTTCCTCCAGAGCCTCGGGCCACCGGTCCTGGCGGTCCCGGGGAACCACGACATCCCGTACACCGCCCCGGCTCGCTTCACCCGGCCGTGGGTCGAGTTCGAACGGCGCTGGCAGACGACCGAGCCGGTGTTCAGCTCGGACGAGCTCCACGTCGTCGGGCTCAACTCGGCGCGACCCTGGCGTCACCAGTCGGGCGGCGTGCGCGCGGCAGCGCTGGCGCGAGCCGCCGGGAGGCTCCGCGCTGCTCCCGCTGCGGCACTCCGCGTCGTCTGCCTGCACCACCATCTGATCGGAGCCCCGTGGCGGTCGCGCAAGCGACCCGTCGCGCGGCGCGGGCACATCCTGGCGACCCTCGCCGACGCCGGCGCGGAGCTGATCCTGGCCGGGCACATCCACCAGTCGGCGGTGAGCGAGCGGCGCGAGTTCGAGGTCGGGCTGCCCGCCGAGCGCAGCGTGACGATCGCAATCGCACCCGGCCTCGGCCAGCCGCGTCCGAGCCGTCACGGCGAGGCACGCGGCCTGCACGTGATCGAGGCCGACGAGCGCGAGATCTCGATCGAGACGCTGGTCTACGCGAACGACGCGTTCACGTCTATCGCCGTGCGGCGGTATCCGAGGCGGGCGGGCGCTGGATCGAGCTAGGCGGGCGTCTGCTCGTCGCCGGCGAGGACTTTCGCCCGCTTCTCCTGGTACTCCTCGTCGGTGAGGAGACCGTGCGCCTTGAGGTCGTCGAGGCCTTTCAGCAGCTGCGCCTTCCGGATCGCGTCGGCGATCGACGGCCGTTGCTGCCGCCGCGGCCCGCCGATCCCGAAGCCGCGCGTCGGCGGCTCGAGCGCGTCCGGCCCGACGATCGCCCGCTGCTGGATGAAGTGCCGGTACGCGACCACGAGCAGGATCGAGACCAGGATCGAGGCCAGCTCGACGGTGAAGTAGTCGGCCCGCGAGACGTTCGAGCTCGTGTGCAGGACGGCCGCCGTGATGCCGCCACCGATCGCCGAGCCGCCGAGGCCGATGAAGATCGTCAGCCAGATCGGCATCGGGTCGGGGCCTGGCACGGCCCAGCGCGCGAGCGCCCCGAAGAGGAAGCCCGAGATCGCGATGAGGAGGATCGTGCCCAGCATCAGTGCAGCCCGTTCTGCAGAGTCTTCCAGGGGACGAAGACGACATGGCCGACGCTCGCGTCGCTCGAATCGGTCGTGTACTCGTAGAACAGGCCCGCGGGCTCGATCTCCGCCTGGACGTACGCGCCCGAGATGCCCGGGCCGTGCGGCCGCGCGACCACGACGTCCTTCCCGTCGGAGACCCGGAAGACATGGATGGAGTTGCCGTGGATCAGCGCCGCGAGGCCGTCTGCGTAGTCCTGGAACCTCGACTCGGTCGGGAACGCCCGATCGGCCTTCACGTGCCCCGACCGCGCGTCGAGCACCACGATCCTGCCACCCCCCGCGACCGCCAGGTCGGATCCCTGGAGGACGACGACGCGGATCGTGGGGAGCGGCGAGGGAAAGCGCCGGATGGTGTGCCCGTCGGCGCCGAGGAGAAGCACGGGGCCGCCGACGACGCTCCCCGCGATGCGACCACCGTCGACCGAGAGCGACGCGAAGTCGACGCCGCGGCGGATCAGCGTCTTGCGGCGGCCGTCGACACGCCACAGCCTGGCGTTCGTGTCCGGACCGGACACGTGCTCCATGTCCGTCTGGAAGACGAGAAGCGACCCGTGGCCGGCGAAGGGGCCTGCCGTCGGTCCGTAGTACTGGTTGTCGTAGTCGTCGTGCGTGTACTCGTACGCGCAGAGCTGCGCCGGTCGCGCCGGCCGAGCTGAGTCGACGGTGTAGACCCCGTAGTGTCGGCCGAGATCTCGGACACGAGGTTGTGCGTCAGCAGCTCACGCGTGCCCGAGGCCCCGGACGATCCGTGAGCCAGCGGCACGACGGCCGGGATCGACACGAGCAGCGCTGAACAGACGAGGACAAACCTGTAGCGCATGCCTCGATCGTAGAGGGGCACTCCGGGAGCCGCACCGGGGCGAGGCCCTATTCAGGCGCTGGGTGTCGCCGCAAACCGTTCCCGGGCGCGAGCTCGGGCGCGTTCCGCCTCGACCTCGCGGTCACGCGGCGGCGCGGAGGTGACCAGCTCGCGAAGCAGCAACGAGGAGGCGTCCGCGACCGCGTCGACGGCGCGCTCGAACGCCGTCTCGTTCGCCTCGAGGGCTTCGTCGAGCCGCTGATCTTGCGCACGTACTGCTCGGCGGCGGCTCGCACCTCGTCCTCGGTGGCGGGCGGCTCGAAGTTGTGGAGCGTCTTGATGTTCCGGCACATGGGCTGTCTCCTCTCGCTGACGATTCAACGCCGGTGACTCTCGCCAATGTAACGAGGCAGCTCGAGCCGAGACCGAGAATCGTCACTGACCCGACACAGTCGCGTGACGATTGCCGCGCTACGGTCGAACGTGGCGGAGGGCTGAAATCCCAAGGCGGGATAGACGACTGATAATCGCTCTGGTCGGCTCACCACCGACTCCGGTTCGAGTCCGGCGCCCTCCGCCCACCGCTAGCATTGCCCGCATCAGTCGTCTGCGGGGTGGTCCCCCGCTTCAGCCTCGACGGCCCGCTCCGGCGGGCCGTCGGCGTTCAGGTAGCGGTGACCGCCATCAGCTCGCGGCGCAGCTCCTTGATCTCGTCCCGCAGCTTGGCGGCGTACTCGAAGCGGAGCTCCTCGGCGGCGACGTACATCTCCTCCTCGAGCGTGACGACGAGCTTCTCGAGCTCGTCGGAGCTCATGCCCTCCACGTCGCGCTTGCCCCGGCGGCGGCGCGTCGGCACATGCGGCTGCTCGAGCGCCAGGAGCTCGGCGATATCGGACACGCCCTTGACGATCGACTGCGGCGTGATCCCGTGCTCCTCGTTGTACGCGAGCTGCTTGATGCGGCGGCGATTGGTCTCGTCCATGGCGCCGGCGATCGCCTCGGTCATCTTGTCCGCGTAGAGCAGCACCTTGCCGTTGACGTTGCGGGCGGCGCGGCCGATCGTCTGGATCAGCGCCGCCTTGCCGCGCAGGAAGCCCTCCTTGTCGGCGTCGAGGATGGCGACGAGCGTCACCTCAGGCAGATCGAGCCCCTCGCGGAGCAGGTTGACGCCCACGAGCACGTCGTAGTCGCCGAGCCTGAGCTCGCGGATGATCTGGATCCGCTCCAGCGTGTTGATCTCCGAGTGCAGGTAGCGCGCCTTGACGCCGGCCTCGAGCAGGTAGTCGGTCAGGTCCTCCGCCATCTTCTTCGTCAGCGTGGTGATCAGGACGCGCTCGCCGACCTCCTCGCGCCGGCGGATCTCGTTCAGGAGGTCGTCGATCTGGTTCTTCGTCGGCCGGATCTCCACCTCGGGGTCGACGACGCCGGTCGGGCGGATCAGCTGCTCGGAGATGACCGGCGAATGGCGCAGCTCGAACGCGCCGGGCGTGGCCGAGACGAACACCATCTGCGGCACCTTCTGCAGGAACTCGTCGAAGCGGAGGGGCCGGTTGTCGAGCGCCGACGGGAGCCGGAAGCCGTAGTCGACGAGCGTCTGCTTGCGCGAGCGATCGCCCTCGTACATGCCGCCGATCTGGGGCACGGACTGGTGCGACTCGTCGATGAAGACGACCATGTCGTCCGGGAAGTAGTCGATCAGCGTGAACGGGTGCGAGCCCGGCGGACGGCCTTCCAGGTGCCGCGAGTAGTTCTCGATCCCGGAGCAGAAGCCGAGCTCCTTCATCATCTCCAGGTCGTACTCGGTGCGCTGCTTGATCCGGTGCGCCTCCAGCATCTTCCCCTGCTCCTCGAACAGGCGCACCTGCCCGGCCAGCTCGGCCCGGATGTCGCCGAGTGCCCGCTCGACCGTCGGCTTGGACGTCACGTACTCGGTCGCGGGCCAGATGACGAGGTTGTCGAGCTTGGCGTAGACCTCGCCCGTCAGCGGGTCGAAGTGCGTGATCGCCTCGACCTCGTCGCCGAAGAAGGAGACGCGATAGGCAGTCTCGACGTTGGCCGGCTGCACCTCGACGAGGTCGCCCTTGACGCGGAAGCGGCCGCGGCCGAGCACCGAGTCGTTGCGCACGTACTGGCTCTCGATCAGCTTGCGGAGAGCCGCGTCACGGTCGTGCGTCTCCCCCACCTCGAGGACGAGCACGCGCTCGCGCCACTCCTCGGGCGACCCGAGGCCGTAGATGCACGAGACCGAGGCGACGATGACGACGTCGCGTCGGGTCAGCAGCGCGGAGGTGGCGGCGAGGCGCAGGCGCGCGATGTCGTCGTTTTGGGACGAGTCCTTCTCGATGTAGAGATCGGCCTGAGGGACGTACGCCTCGGGCTGGTAGTAGTCGTAGTAGGAGACGAAGTACTCGACCGAGTTGTCCGGGAAGAACTCGCGGAACTCGTTGCAGAGCTGCGCGGCGAGCGTCTTGTTGTGGGCGATCACGAGCGCGGGCCGACCGACCTTCTCGATGATCCAGGCCATCGTCGCCGTCTTGCCCGTGCCCGTGGCGCCGAGCAGCGTCTGGTACTGGTTGCCCGACGAGAGGCTGCGCGAGAGCTCCTCGATCGCCTGCGGCTGGTCGCCGGTCGGCGCGTACACGTCGGTGGTCCTGAACGCAGCCAAGCTCTCAGCCTAGCGAGAGCCGCGCGGGTAGCTCTAGCGCCGCTCGAGCAGGACGAGCGGAATCTCGCGGCTGGTCTTGGCGCGGTACTTCGCGTAGCCGGGCGCCCGGGCGAGGATCGACGGCCAGAGGCGCTCGGCCTCCTCGGGGCTCGTGCGGCGGGCGCGCATCCGGCGCTGCTCGCTCCCGACCTGTACCCCGACCTCCGGGTGCGCCTCGAGGTTCAGGTACCAGGCCGGGTGCTGCGGCGCGCCCCCTTTCGATCCGACCACGACGTAGGCGTCACCGTCCTCGAAGTAGCCGAGCGGGACGGTGCGCTGCGTCCCCGTCTTCCGGCCGGTCGTCGTCAGCAGCAGCACCGGCAGCCCCGCCACCTTGCCCCCCACGCGCCCGCCCGTCAGCCGGTAGAGCGCCCGGTGCAGCGTGGTCATGACGATGAAAACGAGTCTCATGGCGCGCTCGTGGCCAATCTTCGCAGCTCGCCCTGCAGCGCGCGAGCGGCGGCCCCGGGTGCGCCGTCGCCGATCGGCTTCCCGTCGAGCGCAACCGCCGGCATCACCTCGCGGACGGACGAGGACGTGAACGCCTCCTCCGCCCCGGCCAGGGCGCCGACCTCGAACACCCCCTCCTGGAGCTCATAGCCAAGCGCGGGGAGCCGCTCGAGCGCGACGGCGCGGGTGACCCCGGCGAGGATCCCGAGCTCGAGCGACGGCGTGAAGAGCGTGGAGCCGCGACGCCACCAGATGTTCGAGGTCGGGCACTCCAGCACGATCCGGCCCTGTGCGAGAAAGAGCGCGTCGTCTCCGCCCTGGTCCCGCGCGACGTCGACGGCCATCATGTTCACGGCGTAGCTCATCGACTTGACGCCCCCGAGCGGCCACGAGCCCGAGACGTCGAGCCCGAGCGAGACGGAGACGAGGCCGATGCCGCGCGCGCGCAGCTCCTCGAGGTCGGCCGGGAGCGCGCCGACGAGCGCGAGCAGCAGCGGATCGCCGCTTCCCTCGCGGCCGGGCGTCGCGTAGAGGCGGAGGAACGCCTCGCCGACTCCGGCCGCTTCGAGCGCCTGCGCGGACAGCGCCTCGATCTCGCCCGCGTCGAGCGGCGGCAGCCCGAGCCGGGTGGCCGAGGACCGCAGGCGGGCGATGTGGTCGCCGAGCCGGAACGGCCGGCCGGCGTAGACGCGCATCGTCTCGAAGGCGCCCCGTCCGCGCAGGAAGCCCTCGTCGTCGGCGTGCACCACCGGCTGCTCGGGATCGACCACGCCGCGCCCGGACACGGCCACCGCGAGCAAGGTCACGGCAGCACCGGCTCCCGGATCGGCGCCCCGATCGCGGCCAGCAGTGGCTCGGCCTTCGTCCAGGACTCCTCGATCTCCTCCGCGGGCTCGGAGTCCCAGACGATCCCGCCGCCGACCCAGAGGTGGATGCGCCCGTCGGCGACCGCGAAGGTGCGGATCGTCAGCGCGAGGTCGAGGTCGCCGTTCGGCCAGATCGTGCCGTAGGCGCCCATCGACGCGCCGCGGCCGACCGGCTCCAGCGCCGCGATCAGGTCGACGGCGGCGATCTTCGGCGCGCCGGTGACGGAGCCGCCCGGGAAGGTCGCCTCGAGCAGCTCGGCCAGGCCGACGTCCTCGCGCAGGACGCCCTCCACGCGCGACACCAGGTGCTCGACGCCCGCGAGCCTGCGAGGGACCATCAGCTCGGGCCAGCGCACCGAGCCATGCTCGCAGACACGCGCCAGGTCGTTGCGCTCCAGGTCGACGATCATCACGTGCTCGGCCGCGTCCTTCTCCGAGTCGGCCAGACCGGCGACGCCGAGCGGGCGCGTGCCCTTGATCGGCATCGTCCAGACCCGGCGGCCGCGGCGGCTCAGGAAGAGCTCCGGCGAGGCGGAGACGATCGCCCAGCCGTCGCCGACGAGCGGGCGCGGCGCGAGCGGGTGCAGCGGCGCGAGCGCAGAGGCGAGCCCGGCCGGGTCGCCGCGGAACGGCGCCGACAGGTGCTGGACGAGGTTGACCTGGTACACGTCCCCGCGGGCGATGGCCTCCCGCACGGCCTCGACGGCCGCGCCGTACTCGGCGTCCGACCACGTTCGCTCCCACCCCCCGACCGTCCAAGCAACACTGTGTTGCAAGGAAGGACAGGGCTCGGCTGCCGGGCGGATCCGGACTGCTGCAGGCGGCAGGTGCGGGCACGGCTCGGGTGGAGGGGGCGTCGCCTCGCGGCGGATCGAGCCGGAGAGGCCGTAGCCGAGGAAGACATCGGCGACGAGGCCGTCCGCGCCACCCTCGAAGAACCCCTCCGCCCGGAGCGCGGCTTCGACCTCCGGCAGCGAGCGAAGCTCCTTCACGGCCCTACGCTAACGTCTCACCGGTGCTTCGCGTGGCCGCCGTGATGCTCGCCTTCCTGCCGGCGCAGCACACGACCGCGGCTCGGCTCGACGTCGTCCCCCGGCTGTTCTCACCGCGGGTCGGCGCCCTCCGCGCCACCGGAAGGCTCCCGAGCCGGGCCACCGCGGGCCTGCAGCTCGCCACCGTCGGCGGCCGTCCGCTCGGCTGGCTCGTGCGTCTCGCGCCGCGCCGGGAGATCGCCTACTCGTGGCACGGCCGGCTCGGCGGACGACTCGTTCCGGACGGCCGTTACGCGCTCCGGATCGTGGCCGGCGCGCACGTGCTCGCCAGGACGGTGTTCCGCCTGGACGCGACCGCGCCGACCCTGACCCGCTTCGGCGCCTCGAACGGCGGCGCCCCCTTCGCGGGCGACGGGCCAATGCTGACGACGATCAGCCCCGGATCCGAGAGCGGGCGCGACACGGCGCGCATCGCGTTCACGCTCAGCGAGGCCTCCCGCGTCGTGCTGCGCGTCGAGCACACCGACCGCCGGCGCCACCTCGTCTCGACCCAGACCGCCGAGCTCGGCCCCGGCCGGCACGCCCTGCGCTGGGCGCCGCCCCCGTCGACGGAGCCGAGCACGTATCTGCTCGAGCTGGCGGCGACGGACCTGGCCGGGAACCGGCGCCTCTACGGAGCCGAGACGCCCTACGTCACGCGCTACCTGCAAGCGCCGGTCGTCCGCGTGCTCGGCATCGACGCGGCCTTCACCCGGCAGAGCTATGCGCCCGACGAGGCGGCGGTGCTGCGAGTCGCGACCGACGCCCCGTCGTTCACGGTGCGGTTCTACCGGGCCGGCGGCGAGGCGAAGCCCTCCACGGTCGCCGACGAGATGAGCGGCGCCCCGGTCGGCGACCCGCTCGCAGTCTCCTGGGCAAGCCACGCGAGCGCCCCCGCGACGATTCGCCTCCGCGTCGGCGACTGGCCGAGCGGTCTCTACTTCGCCGAGCTCGACTCCTCCGACGGCCGCGTCGGCTATGCGCCGTTCGTCGTCCGGCCGGCCGCCCTCGGCGCGGAGAGCCGCATCGCCGTCGTGCTGCCGACCGACACGTGGCAGGCCTACAACTTCTACGACGCCGACGGGGACGGGTGGGGCGACACGTGGTACGCGGGCCGCAACGACCTCCGGGTGGCTCTCGACCGCCCGTTCACGAACCGGGGCGTGCCGCCGAAGCTCAACCGCTTCGAGGAGCCCTTCCTCGTGTGGATGGCCCGGGCGAAGCTGAGCGCGGACTTCCTCTCCGAGCAGGACCTGGTCGAGCTCGGCTCGAGTCGGGAGCTCGCCGCGATCTACGACCTGATCGTCTTCCCGGGCCACACCGAGTACGTGACCACGCACGAGTACGACCTGATCGAGCAGTACCGCGACGCGGGCGGCAACCTGATCTTCCTGTCGGCCAACAACTTCTTCCGCCGCGTCGTCGAGCGGAACGGCGTCCTGACGCGGACGACGCCGTGGCGGGACCTCGGCCGCCCGGAGGCGGCGCTGCTCGGGGCCCAGTACCGCGCGAACGACGAGGGCCAGCACCAGGGCCCGTTCGTCGTCCGCGACACGACCGACGCGCCCTGGTTCTGGCAGGGCCTGGGGCTCGACCCGGGCTCGATGTTCGGCCAGGTCGTCGGCGGCTACGGGATCGAGATCGACTCGACCACGCGCGACTCCCCGCCGGGGACGATCGTGCTGGCCGAGATCCCCGACCTGCTCGGCCCCGGCGTGACCGCGCAGATGACCTACTACGAGACGCCGCGAGGCGCGAAGGTGTTCGACGCGGGCGCGCTCGACTTCGTCGGCTCAGCGCTCACCTTCCCCGTCGACCATCTGCTGCTCAACCTGTGGAACCACCTCGCCGTTCCCTAGCTCTCGGACCTCCCGCACCATCAACGTCGCGGCTGCGCCGACGACGAAGATCGCCGCGGCGCCCCACAGCGTCGCGTTTACCCCGACGCTGGCGGCAATCGGGCCGACGAGCATCTGGCCCACCGGCGCCAGGGCGAGGGACACCAGCCAGTCGTAGGCGCTGACACGCGAGAGCGCTGCCCGCGGAATGTGCCGTTGGAGCGACGTCTCCCAGAGCGGGTTGAACACCGCGCCGGCGAGCCCGGACAGGAGTCCTCCCGCCGCAACCCCGATCGCTGGCACGCCCAGCGCGAGCAGCGCCGGTGGAATCGCGAAGAACGCGAGCCCGAGGTTCGCCGTCAGCAGCGGCCGTCTGGGCCTCAGGTGGAGCGCGAGGATGCCACCCACGATCGAGCCGATGCCGAACGCCGCTGTGATCAGGGCCCAGGCGCCGGCACCGCCGAGCGACCGCTTCGCCACGTACGCGCCGAGGATGAAGAACACCGCGCCGGCCATGTTCCCGACGCCCGCGAACAGCAGGATCGACCACACCCAGGTTCTCGACGCCACCTCCTGCCAGCCTTCGTGCAAGTCGTGAAGGAACGGCTTGACCGGCAGCCGCTCGTGGGCCGGGAGCCGCAAGCGTGCGAGGTAGAACGCGCTCACGCCGAAGCTCGCCGAGTCGACCGCGAGCGCCCAGCCAGGACTCGCTGTTGCCACCAGGACGCCTGCGAGCGCGGGTCCGGCGACGTTGCCGGCAGCCATGGAGAGCCCGCGCAGGGCGTTCGCCTGCTGGAGTCGCGCAGCGCTCACCACCGTCGGGATGAGCCCGGTCGAGGCAGGGTTGAAGAACGCCGTCGCCGTGCCGTACAGCGCCTGCGTGACGACCAGCTCCCAGAGTCGCGCGTGCCCCGAGATCAGCAGCGCCGCGATCACGCCCTGGGTGACGAGCCGGACAGCGTCCGCGGTCAGCATGACCGCGCGCCTCGGCAGCCGGTCGGCGAACACGCCGCCGACGAGCAGGAACACGACGAGCGGGACCGTTCTCGCTCCGAAGACGAAGCCGAGGTCGGACACCGAGCCGGTCAGGTCGAGGACGGCGAACGCGAGCGCGACGCCGACCATGCCGTCGCCGAGCAGCGAGATCGCCTGCCCGATGAAGAGCAGCCGGAACTCGCGCTCGCGGAGCGCGCCGAGCGCTTCGGGAACCCGCAGCCTCACGCCGGCGAGGTTACTCCGCGGTCTCCGGGAGCTCGCGCAGGCGCATGACCGGCGACGGCAGCAGCCAGAGCACGCCCGCGATCGCGCCGACCGTGGCGATCCACAGCGTCGGCCGCAGACCGATCTCGCTGCCGAGCAGCCCGCCGGCGAAGGCGCCGAGCGGGCGCACGCCGTAGTTGACGAGCATGTAGGCGCCGCTCACCCGGGAGCGCAGCCGCGCCGGCACGAGCGCTGCGGTGATCGAGCCGGAAGCGATGTCGAGCATCATGACCCCGAAGCCGGCGAAGAACTCCGCCAGGAAGAGGCAGCCGAGCACGACCCACCGGGGGCCGCCCGCCAGCGGCACGAGCACGAGCGGCGCCGGAAACAGGAAGCAGCCGAGCGCGAAGGTCGGCCCGATCCCGATCCGGCGGCCGATCCGGCCGGTGACGACGGAGCCGATCACACCGCCGACCGACGCCGCGCCGAGGACAGCGCCGAGCACGCCGGGCTGAACGTGCAGCGACCGGGTCGCGTACAGGATGAACAGGGCGAAGAAGACGAAGTTGAAGAAGTTGATCGTCGACGTCGCGAGCAGGGAGGCGAACACGATCGGCGAGCTGCGGATGTAGCGCCAGCCCGCGGCGACGTGTCCTCGCTCCGCCGTCTCCGTCGGCGGCTCGGTCGGCGAGATCCGGCTCAGCGAGAAGGCCGAGACGAGGAAGGAGATCGCATCCGCGATCAGCGCCGCCGGAGCCGACAGCACCTGGACGAGCAGCCCGCCGAGGCTGGGGCCCGACACGTACGAAAGCGCGCGGCTCCCGTGCAGGAGCGAGTTGGCCTCCACGTAGCGCTCGCGCGGCACCAGCGACACGAACAGCGAGCTGTACGAGACGAAGAAGAGGACGCTGAGCGTGCCCTCGAGGAACCCGACGACGTACAGCTGCTCGAGCGTCAGCCCGTCGAAGGCGTAGACGACGGGGATGGAGGCGATCAGCGCGGCCCGGCCGAGGTCGGCCGCGAGCATGACCTGCCTGCGCCGGCCGCGGCGGTCGACCCAGGCCCCGGCGTGGAGCGAGAACAGCAGGTTCGGGAGCAGCGCCGCCGTCGTCAGATAGCCCATCTGCGCCGCCCCGGCGTGGAGCACGAGCACGCCCACGAGCGGCAGGGCGATCGTGCTGACCTGATCGCCCACGAGCGAGACGGCCTGGCCGGCGAAGAACCGGCGGAAGGGGACGTTCTCGCGGAGCAGCGGCGGCACGAGACCGGACCGCCGAGCGGCGACGGGCGGCGACGAGACCGTCAAGACGCCCGGCGCACCGTGATGTCACCGCTCATCGTGCGGGCCCGAAGCTCGACGGTCGGCCCGTCCGACTCGGACGGCACGTCGCTGAGCTCGAGCTCGGAGGTCGAGTCACCGCTCATCGAGCTGGCGTCGATCCAGACCTTCGAGCCGCGCCGGATGCCGACCTCGACCTCGCCAGACGCAGACTGCAGCTCGAGCTTCCCGCTCGACGCGGACTGAATCTTCTGATCGCCGGATGCTGTGCGGAGACGGACGTCGCTGTCGGCTTCTCCAAGCGTGACGTCGCCGGAGGCCGAGTTGATCCTGGCCTCTGCTGTGACATGCCTGATCTCGACGTCACCCGAGGCTGAGTTGATGCCCACCCTGCCCTGGACGTCCTCGAAGGTCACGTCGCCGGACGCGGTGTTCACCTCGACGTGGCCGAAGCGGCCGTACCCCTTGACATCGGCCGAAGCAACGTTGGCGTCGACCTCGGTCCCGTGAGGCGCGCGGATACGGACCTCGTGGTCCCCGCCGAAGCCGAAGATGCGCTTCTTGCCGACCTCGATCACGATCTCGTTCCGATGAAGCTCGATCTTCGCGTCGTCTTCGAGCGGACCGTCCACCTCGACGGTCGTCTCGGCGGTCTCGGCAGTGTCTACGCGAATGTCGCCGGACGGGACGAAGATGCGGAGCTTCGGCGGCTCGGGCGTGGTGAACGTCTCGACCCTCATCGCCGGGCCTTCTTCTTGCCCAGGCGGACGTTGGCACGGGCGGACGGCCTCGGATCGCGGCAGTCCACGCGCCAGTCGGCGAGATGTCCGAACGGTGTCGGGAAATGGGACATGACCTCTCCTCTCAGCTCTCTCCGTAACCGGTCAGCCGGCGGCCGACACGGCGAACGGGCGTGCTCGACGAACGGCTGATCGCACGCACGATCCAGGTGTTGACGGACACGCCTTCGCGCGCCGCGGCCGCCTCGACGCTCGTCTTGAGCGCCTCCGACAGCCGCAGCGTGATGCGGGCGCTGGCGCCGTCCTCGGCGGTTGCCGACGGGACGGACGCGGACGACTCCTCGTCGATGTAGACGAGAGAGGGCTCCTGCCCGGCGAGCCGGACCTCGACGTGGCCGGACGGGAGCTGGCTCGAGACCTCGAGCGCCGCCTCGCCCAGCAGGTCGAGCAGGCGAAGGCCAGCGGACGCCCGGAGCGTCTGGCTCAGCCGGCGGGCGGCGTCGGCGACTGCCTCGTCGCCGAGTGCCGCCATCGATTCCAGATCGGCGAGCAGGGCATCGACAAACGGTGTGGTTTGCATCGTGATGTCACTATGACATCACCATTAGTGTCTGTCAAATGTCATGCTGGCGGTAAGTCGCCACCATAGGCATGGCGGTAGATCTTCTTCGTCCCTTCGACGCCGTCGACATAGCCACGGACGTCGGGTGCGGCGATCCCCTTGCCCTCGTGCAGCCAGCGATCGACCGTCGTCTCCCCCGCGTTGTAGGCCGCGAGCGCCAACCGCTCGTTGCCGTACTTGTCGATCAGCCGGCGCAGGTACCAGGAGCCGTAGCTGATGTTGACCGCCGGGTCGTAGAGATCCGACACACGGAACGACGTACCACCCGTCTGGCGCGCGATCGTCTCGGCGGTGGCCGGCTGGATCTGCATCAGGCCCATCGCCCCCACGTTCGAGAGAGCGTGCGGACGGAAGCGGCTCTCCTCGTAGATCACCGCCGCGACGAGCGCCGCGTCGAGCCGGTTGCGCGCCGCATGGGTGCGCACGAGGTCGCCGTAGTCGAGCGGATACTCGATGCGGTCGATGAACGCGGGGCGGTCGACCGGGGTCACGCCGAGGACGACCGCGGTCCCGCCGGCGACGACGACCACGGCCAGGACGAGCAGCAGCCGGCCGCGCTTCATCGCCGGAGCTCGTCGAGCACGTGCCCGACGAACGCCTCCAGGTCCTCCAGGGAGCCGTCGTTGACGTAGGAGTAGCGGGCGAGACGCACCTTCTCATCGTCCGGGATGAACCGGCCGGAGCGCTCGGCGACCCGCTCCCCCGCCCTCGCGCGTCGCGTCTCCTCGGGCGCCGTCACGACGACTACGGCGTCGAACAGCGTCTCACCGCCTGTCTCGTAAAGGAGCGGGATCTCGATCGCCGCGACGTCGACGCCGGCGTCGAGCCGCTCGAGCCACGCGAGGTACTCGCGGCGCACACGCGGGTGGAGCAGGCCCTCGAGCCAGGCGAGCTCGGCGGGATCGTGGAAGACGACCCCGGCGATCCCGGCGCGGTCTGTCGTGCCGAAGCGCTCCTCGAGCGCCCGGTGCACGTCGGGATCGGCCGCGATCAGCCTGTGGACGATCTCGTCGCTCGAGCAGACGGCCGCACCGCCGCGCCCGAAGGCCTTCAGCGCCTCGCTCTTCCCGGCGCCGATGCCGCCGGTGACCGCGAGCGTCTTACGCGGTCTCGTCGCCGGCTTCGGCCTCGCCATCGGGCTCGGCCTCCGGCTCGGGAGCTGTCTCGGGGGTCGGCGCCTCGGGCTCAGCGGCCGCAGCCTCGGCGACCGGGGCCTCGGGCTCGGGCTCGGGCTCGACCTCTTCCGGCGCAGCCTCGGGCTCTGCGGCCGCAGCCTCGGCGACCGGGGCCTCGGGCTCGGACTCGACCTCGTCCGGCGCAGCCTCGGCCTCGACGGGCTCGGTTTCGGCTACCTCGGCCGGCTCGGGCTCCGCGACCTCGACGGCCTCCGCGGCAGGCTCGCTCTCAGCGGGCTCCTCGGCTGCTTCCACCGGCTCGCCCTCATCGTCGACCGGAGCGTCGGCAAGCGGCGGAGCCTCGTCGATGTCCATCGTCGAGCCGGGCCGCGGCTCCGTGAAGACTTCCTCGGACAGGCGGAGCGGCGGCGCGCCTTCCGGCCGCGGCCTCGGCTCCTCGCCCTCGACGCGCTTCAGCGACAGGGACAGCCGCCGGCGCTCGGCGTCCATCTCGATCACCTTGACGCTGACGATGTCGCCCTGTGAGACGACCTCGCGCGGGTTCTCGACGTGGTGCGCGGCCAGCTCGGAGATGTGCACGAGCCCCTCGACTCCCGGGAGGATCTCGACGAACGCTCCGAACGTGACCACTTTCGTCACGCGACCCTGGACGACGTCGTTCACCGAATAGCTGTCGAGCACCTGCTGCCAGGGGTCGGACTGCGTCTGCTTGAGGCCGAGCGAGATCCGCTGCCGGTCGCGGTCGATGTCCAGCACCTTGACCTGGACCTCCTGGCCGATCTCGAGCACCTCGGACGGATGGTTGACATGGCTCCAGGAGAGCTCCGAGATGTGGATCAGGCCGTCCATGCCGTCGAGGTCGACGAAGGCGCCGAAGTCGACGATGTTCGAGATCACGCCGGGGACGACGTCGCCCGGGTTGAGCCGGTCGAGGATCGCCTGCCGCATCTCCTTGCGCTCGTCCTCGAGCACGGCGCGNNAGCGACGCGGGCAGGAAGCCGCGCACGCCGAGGTCGAGGATCAGGCCGCCCTTGACGACCTCGATCACGCGGCCCGTGACCGGCTCGCCCGACTCGGCGGCCTTCTCGATCGACTTCCAGGCCAGCTCGAAGCGCGCACGCTTCTTCGACAGGATGAGCCGGCCCTCGGCGTCCTCCTTGGTGAGGACGAGCGCGTCGATCTCGTCGCCGAGGTTGACCTCGTCGGCGGGATTGACCGACCGGCGGATCGAGAGCTCCGAGACGGGGATGACGCCCTCCGACTTGTAGCCGATGTCGACCAGGACCTCGTCCTTGTCGACGCGCACGACGATGCCGTGGACGACCTCACCCTCGTTGATCGTGGGGAAGGTCGACTCGTAGTCGGGGACGAGCTCGCCGTCCGGACCGGTGATCCAGACGCCGGGCTCGGCGGCCATCTTCTCCTGCTGCTCCATCGTCTCGTTCGGCATAAAGGCGGGTCAGTATAGCCCGGTGCGGGCAAAACCCTGCCGGAAGGGGCGTGTGGAGCCGCGCGAGGACGGCAGTTACTGCGTGAGCGCGATCGCGCCCCCGTCGACGCCGTAGTCGGAGCCGGCGATCGGGGGGTTCTGCGGGTCGCCGTAGCAATTGCTGCCGTATCCGGCCGGAGTGCCGCCGCCCTGACCGGGATTGATGCAGGTGTAGTTGCCGAGATAGTTCCCCGTGATCCACCAGTGGGCCCCGTCGACCGTGTTCTGGAACACGTTCGTCGAAGCGATCTTGAAGGCCGCGAAGCCTCTGGTGTAGAAGTGGTTCAGCGACTTCGTCTTCGTCGGGTCGAAGACCGGGACGAGGATGATCTTGCCGGCCATCGAGACGAGCGCGGAAACAAGCGTGCACGAGGCCGGGGTCGCGTTGTGCCCGCATTCGTTGCCACCCGTGTAATTGCACGGGCTCGAGCAGTCCGTGGTCTGGTAATCGCCGGTGTTCGCGCCGATCGAGGTCGGGGTCGGATAGCCGCCGAGGATCCAGCCGCGCAGCGTCGAGTCGTTCGCCGCAGATTCCTTCCACGCAGCAGCCGAGTTCAGCTGGGTGAAGCAGAACGAGAAGGTCGAACCCGTGCAGTTGCCGAGGTGGTGATACGCGATGTAGTTGAAGCTCGTGCTCCCGCTCGTATACGTGCCGACGCAGGGTTGCGTGCCGTCCCCGCCGCAGCTGCCGCTCACCGCCATCGGCGCGATGAAGTACCCGGTTCCGATCGGCCCCTTGGCCCCACTCGCCGTCGAGTCGGCGGTGACCGAGACGGAGTTCATGCCGAAGATCTTCGCGAAGTACGTCGGCGCGTTCGCCTGCACTTTCACGTGGATGAGGTTCGAGTCGCTGCTGTAGGGCGTCGTGATCGTCGCCGTCGCGCCGGTGATGTTCTTGTTCACGTACGTCTGAGCCGTAGTCACCGCCGTCGACGGACTGCTCGGCAGGTACTGAGCAGCCGCAAGCGCGCCGGCGTCGGCTGCCGCCTGGGCCTCGCGGCTGACGTGATATCAGCTGCCGACGTCGATCACGAACGCTGCGACCGCGATGATCGCGGTCATCGAGATCGCCGCGAACGCCATCACCTGGCCTCGTTGCCGCGAACGATCGGACTCCATGATCTGGTTATCGGCGTCGAGCAGCCCGAGAGACGCCCAAAAGCGGTACGCAAAACGAGGGAAACGATGCCCGGCGCTACTGGGTGAGCTGGATCGGGTTGCCGGTGCCGACACCGAAGTTGGAGCCGGAGCCACCTGTGCCGCTTCCGTAGCACGTGGTGCCGTAGCCGGGCGGCGGCGTGACCAGGGGCGACGGCGGCGCCTGGCAGGTGTAGTTGCCGAGGTACTGCCCGGTGATCCACCACTGCGCCCCGTTTCCGATCTCCCAGACGTTCGACGACGCGAGCTTCCAGACCGCGAAACCCTCGATGTAGAACATGTTCTTGTAGGAGCCCGTGTTCGTCTTGCTCGGGTCGAAGACGGGCACCAGGATGATCTTTCCCGCCATGGACACGAGCTGCTGGGTCAACACGCACGCAGCGGGGACCGCGTTGTGCCCGCATTCGTTTCCGCCCGTGTACGTGCAGTTGGTTGCGCAGTCCGTGGTCTTGTAGTCGCCGCTCGTGAACGGCACCGTGAGCGGACTGGGATAGCCGTTCGCGATCCAGCTCTTCAGCGTCGCGTCGTTCGCGGCCGACTCGGTCAAGCCCGCGGTCGAGGCGAGGTCCGTCCAGCAGAACGAGTAGGTCACGCCCGTGCAGCTGCCGAGATGGTGATAGGCGAGGTAGTTGACGCTGCCCGACGTGCCGTAGCAGGGCGTCGTCCCGCTGCCGCCGCAGCCGCCGCTGACCGCCATCGGCGCCACCCAGTAGCCGGTCCCTAGTGGGCCGTTGCTCGTGGCCGCGCTTCCGGTCGAGTCGGCTGTGACCGAGATCGAGTTGATCCCGAAGATCTTGGCGAAGTAGGTGGGCGCGTTCACCTGCACCTTGACGTGGATCAGGTTCGAGTTGCTGTTGTAGGGCGTCGTGATCGTGGCCGTCGCCCCGGTGATGTTCTTGTTCACGTACGTCTGGGCGTCGGTCACGGCCTGCGCAGGGTTGGCCGGCAGGTCGAACGCAGCCGACTCGGCGGCCGCATCCGCCGCCGACTGCGCCTGGCGACTGACCCGGTACCAGCTGCCCGTGTCGATGGCGAAGGCCGCCATCGCAATGATGGCGGTGATCGCGATCGCCATGAACGCGATCACCTGGCCGCTCTCCCGGCGTGCCTTGCCCAGACGAGACATACGAATCATCCTTCCCTCATTAACGGCCGATTGCGGCCTGGTGTCGTCCCCCGGACGAGTGAAGTCGTGATTCGAACGGGGGATTCGTCGCCGGACTGGAACGAAGGCGTGCCCGTCGGTTCGGACGGGCCAGCCTCGCGTTCCGTTCGCCTAGTGGTTCTTGAGCGGGTCGAGATATGCGTCGTCGACGTCGAAGGCCGCGCCGGTGCCGACCGCTGTCAGCCGCAGCTGCAGCTGGACGGCGCCCTTCAGCGGATGAGGCCACGGGACGTTGACAGGGCTCGTCGGGCTCCAGCCCGCCGAGGGGGAGATCACGCCGCCGTCGAGGATGCCGTTCTTGCCGTCGTTGACGATCACCTCGACGTGCAGTCCACCGGACGCCGAGCCGACGTTGTTGGCGAAGAAGCGGACGATCGTCGTGATCATCGGAGCCGAGGTGCAGCCGCTCGTCGCCGAGGCGCCCGCCGGGAGGTAGAGCGACTGCTTGTCCGACTTCGAGTTCACGTACCAGGGCTCGTTGCCCTGAACGAGTTTGGCGCCGCCGGACAGGCTCCAGCCGTTCGGGCCGCCCTGCTCGAAGCTGCCGCCGGACGTGAGCACGTAGGTGTTCGCGTCATTCCAGGGCTGGAACGGCTTCACGGGTGGAGGCGGAGGCGGACAGGCCGCGGCGGATGCCTTCCCTGCGAGCAACGAGCCGGCGAGCGACGCCGACACGATTGCCGCTACGAGGAAGACCGAGGCTGAGAGCTTGCCTGTGTTCGGGTGCATCTCGAGGTACTCCTTTCGAGTTGCCCCATCCCTGTTACTCCACTCACTATGTATGGACCCGGGAAGTTGTCATCACCCGGAAGAGTGATTACGGGCCGCTGACGACCGCGAACGTCCAGGTGGACGTGTACGTGCCGCGGAAGGCGTTCGCCGGCACGGAGAGCCGGAGCGTGAGCGTCACGTTCTGCTGCCCCTTGCCCGTACCGGTGGCGGCGTTGTAGAGCTTGACCGCCGTCGGCGGGCTCGAGCCCGCCGGGAGCGTGACGGCGTAGCTGATCGAGTTCGTCGGCAGGTTGCAGCTGGGTGACCCGGCCGCCGAGGACGCGGCCGTCACGGAGGTCGCGGACGTGGACAGCGTGTGACCGCTGCCGTCGTTGAACGTCGTCGAGGTGCCGGTGATGTTCCAGCCGGAGCCGCTACCCGTCTCGTCGTCCGGCGTCAGCACCAGCGTCGTCGACACCGTCTGGTCGGTGCCGTTCAGCGTCACCGCTGAGAAGCTGGCCGAGGACGGCGCGGTCATGCCGAGCGACCCGCCGCTGCACGTCGAGGGCTTGAACGTCGCGATGATGCCGTGCGGCTGCGCCGCCGGGTTGAACGTTTCAGTCTCGCTCGCTACCGCGCCCGACGCCAGGCCGGTCGCGTAGTCGGCGACGCTGCCTTGGGCGGGATCGGTGAACAGGTGCGTCCAGCCCGAGCCGGCGGTAAGGCTCGTCAGGCCAGTCTGGGCGGTGCCGAACGTGGTGATGCCGACCTCACCGGAGGCGGTGAGAGCACTCCCCGTCGTCGCCGACCACGTCGTCTTCGTCCCGGGGCTGCTCTGGTGCACGCCTGTCTGATCGAGGGGCGAGCTGGTGGCAACGCCACTCCATTCGCTCAGCTCACCGAGGATGGTCGAGCCCGACGCGGCAGTGAACGTCTGGCTCGTGATGCCGCCCGGGTTGTTGGCGCGATACCAGATCTCGATGTCGCCGCAGCAGGGCTCGCCATGGGAGACCGCGTTCGTCCAGCCGCTCGGCGCAGTGAACGTGCTGTTGCTCTTGTTGACGAGGACGGCCACGAGCAGGGTTCCCGCCGTACTGGCCGACGACAGCGTCAGCGGGAGGGAGCCGTTCGTCGCCGTAACCTCGGTTCCCTGCTGAAGCTGGGAGATCCCTGCCGAGGCGGAAGGAACGATCGCGAGCGCAGCCGCGCTTGCGACGAGAGCGAGGAGAGCGAGCGAGCGGCGGGTCAGCTGAGGCGCGACCATCGGCGAGTCCCGAAGACGACGAGGGCGAGCGCCCCGAGCAGCGCGGCGAGCCCACCGACGATGGCGAGCAGCAGCGGGAGTCGGCTGCTCGAGTGCGCCGAGGCGTGCACCGGCGCCCGGACGGGCGGCACGCCCTGGAAGACGGTCGTGTACTGCTTCGACGAGACGGTGAAGCCGAAGCGGCGGCTGATCGTCCGCGCGGGGCCGTCGGCGGAGCGGTAGCCGAGTGCGCTCGAGGCGTAGGTGAGATCGATCGTCGCGTGGTACTTGCCCGGCTGAAGCGCGTGCTTCGGCAGCAGCAGCGGGTAGTCGATGGCCGTCCCGGGCAGGAACGTGTCGAGCTTCAGGCTGCGCGTGCCGACGGTCTTCCCGCCGGCCGAGGAGATCAGCACCGTCCCGAACGGCTTGGTGGTCAGCGCGCCCAGGTTCTTCAGGTGCAGATAGACCTCCTGGTAGCCGTGCTGGCCGCCTGCCCGGACACCGGTGACGTCGAATTTCGTCGCCGCGTGACCGGGCACCTGCACCTCGACGGCCGCGATGGTCAGGTGGCGGATCTTGACCTGCAGCGCGCCCTGACCGCTCGCGGCCGTCAGCGCCGCGTTCTCGGCGACGATCCCGCCGAGATGGTCTCCGGGCTTCGCGCCGGCCGACACGTGCACCGTGATCGGGACGATCTGACTCTGCCCGGGCGCGAGCGTGACCGAGCTGGCCCCGAGCGTGATCCAGGCGCCGACGCCGTGCCGCGGCATCCTGCGACCGAGGTAGACCGCACCGCTCGTCTGGCCGGTGGTCGCGTCCACCCCGTAGAGGAGCGCCGTCCCGCTTGCCGTGCCCGCGTTGCTGACGCGCACGCTGTTCCGGAACGTCGTTCCGGGACGTGCGACGGCGACGAAATACGACCGGGTCGCGTTCAGCGACGGGTCGTAGTGCTGCGGGACGAGCGCGAAGACGGCCGCGCCGGAGGCGGCTGACGCAGGCAGCGCCGCGGCGAACGCGCCGAGCAGCGCCGCTCCGAGGACGGAGAGCCGAAGCCGCATGGAACGGCTATCGGCGAGACGGGTTTGGGGCTTGAAGATGACGTGCTCCTTTCGGGTTGGCTCAGTCGAGGCCCTTGAGCAGGCGCGCCGCCACGAGCGCGGCGAGCGCCACCAGGGTCGCCTCGAGGAGCGCGGACGACAGGCCGTTCACGTCCGCGTCGATGCGTGAGCGGGCCGGCACGCTCCGGGCCCGGTCCAGATTCGCGGTGGGCGCGTCGGGCACGGCGACGCCGTTGTCGGGCCGGAAGTAGGCGTCGGCCTGAGCGAGGTCGTGCTGAACGATCAGTTGTCGCAGCCGCTCGAGCTCGATCTCCTCCGCTGGGATGAACTCCGCGGTTGCCTCGGGGACGACGTCGTCGACGGTCTCGGGGTGCCCGTTCCAGGCGTCGCTCTCGCGCGGCGACGACTCGTAGGCGGCGAGCAGCCCCGCCCAGCCCGGCTCCTCTTCCTCCTCGACCGGCGTGGCGAGCGGCGGCGCAATCGCCTCCACGGCCACGGCGGCTGCGACGGCCGGAGCCTGCGTGCGCGCTGCCGCACGGCGTCTGAGGCCGAACCTGGCCGCTAGACCGAGGCCGAGCAGCGCCGCGAGCGCGATCAGGCCCGGGCCGAGCAGGTTGCGCTTCGAACCGCCGTGCGCCGACGTGGCCGCCGGCGGAGCGAGCGCCGCCGTCCCGGAGTAGACCTTCGTCTGCTCCTTCGGCGAGACGGAGAACGAGAACGTACGCGTGACGCTGAACGCCGCGCCCTGGCCCTTGCGGTAGCCGAGCACGGTCTGGTCGCCGGTGTGCAGGTTGACGGTCGCCGTGTACCTGCCCGGGGCCAGCGCCTGCCGGGGCAGCAGCTCCGGGTAGTCGATCGCGGTACGCGGCAGGAACGTGTCCAGCAACAGGCTGCGCCGGGCGACTGGGCGGCCGTGCGAATCTCTGATCAGCAGGCTTCCCGCAGGCTTGATCATGATCGTGCCGGGGTTCAGCAGATGCAGGTAGACGTACTGGTAGCCGTGCTCGCCGCCGGCCCTCACGCCGCTGACGTCGGCCCTGGCCACGACCCGGCCGGGCAGCTGCAGCTCGACGGCGTCGATCGTCAGATGCTTGATCCTGATCTGGAGCGCGCCGTGGCCCGTCGATTTCGTGATCGCCGAGTTCTCGGCGACGATCCCGCCCAGGTGGTCGCCGGGACGGATCGACCGGGGGACCCTGATCGTGAACGGGACGATCGCGTCCGCGCCCGGTGCGAGCGTGATCGTGCTCCGCCCGAGCCTGATCCAGGCCCCCACGTCGTGCCGAGGCGACTGCCGGGAGAGATAGACGGCGCCGCTCGTAACGCCGGTCGTGGCGTCGACGGGATAGAGGTAGGCGGTGCCGGTCCGTCCGCCCGTGTTGACGATCCGGATGCGATCCTGGATCACCGCGCCGGGCCGCGCGACGAGGATGAAGTACGACTTCGTCGCCGTCAGCGCCGGGTCGTAGGTGATCGGCTTGAGCGCGAAGCTGGCGTCGCCGGTCGCGGCCGCAGCAGCGCCGCTGGAAACGACTGCGACCCCGCAAAGCAGGGCCGCAGTGACGACTGAGAGGCGAAGCCGCATGACGGTTCTATCGGCGAAGCTTGCTTCCCCCTTTAGAGGGATCTCTACGGGCCGCTGACGACTGCGACGGTGACGGTGCTGGTGTAGGTGCCGGCGTAGGTGTTGGCCGGGATCGCGACCTGGATGGTGGGTGTGACGGTGAAGCTGCCCATGCCGGTGTTGGCCGCTGCGTTGAACAGCTTGACTGCCGTCGGCGCCGTCGAGCCGGCGGGAACGGACAAGGGGTAGGTGATCGAGTTGGTCGGGTTCGTGCACGTGGTGCCGCCGGCGCAGCTCGAGCTGACGGCGGTGGCCGTCGAGGCCGACGTTGAGAGCAGGTGCGGTGAGCCGCCGCCGGTGGTGAACGTGGTCGAGGTAATGGTCACGTTCCAGCCGGTGCCCGAGCCGGTGTTGTCGGCGACGGTCATCGGCAGCGTGTAGGTGGGCGTGTGGTCGGTGCCGTCCAGGGTGGCGGACACGCTCGGGGTCGCGCTGGTGGACAGCGACAGCGTGCCGGCCGTGACCGTGGCCGTCGCCGTCACGTTCGCAGCCGAAGCCGAAGCGGCCGCCGCAAGCGCGATCGCTGCTGCCGCAGTGGCGAGAAGCGATCTCCTGGTGATTGCCTTCTTCAGCATTTCTCTCCTAAAGGGGGACAGGATCCGTGAAGTTTTCGTCAGGTTGCCCGGAGGTCGCGAGTCCCCCGTTCGGGTGAACTCGCGACCTCTGGTTCAGGTGTCCTGGTTCGCCTTGCGCCTACGGGCCGCTGACGACGGCGACCGTCACGGTGCTCGTGTAGGTGCCGGCGTACGTGTTGGCCGGGATCGCGACCTGCACGGTCGGCGTGACCGTGAAGCCGCCCATGCCGCTCGCGGCCGCTGCGTTGAACAGCTTGACCGCGGTCGGCGCCGAGGAGCCGGCCGGGACCGCCAGCGGGTAGCCGATCGCGTTCGACGGAGCGGTGCACGTGCCACCGTTGCAGCTCGAACTGACGGCCGTGGCCGTCGAGGCCGACGTCGAGAGCAGGTGCGGCGAGCCGCCGCCGGTCGAGAACGTGGTCGACGTGATCGTCACGTTCCAGCCGTTGCCCGAGCCGGTGTAGTCGTTGACCGTCATCGGCAGCGTGTAGCTCGGCGTCTGGTCGGTTCCGTCGAGCGTCGAGGAGACGCTCGGCGTCGCGCTGGTCGACAGCGTCAGCGTGCCGGCAGTGACCGTGGCCGTCGCGGTCACGTTCGACGCGAGCGCCGACGTGGTTGCCGTCAGCGCCATGGCGCCGACGACGGCGGCGGCGAGAACCAGTTTGGAAAGTCTCTTGCTCACAGATGCGCTCCTTGGGAAGGGGAAAAGGTCTCCTCTCACCATCGTGGGAGCAACGACGCTTGTCGTCCCCCGAACGGGGGTCTTCATGTGCCCCGTTCGAGTGATTTCATGAACTCCAGGTCAGGATTTCGCCTGATTCCAGTCGTCGCCGACGCCCACGTCGACGGCGAGCGGCGGGTCGAGCGGGTAGGCGCCGCACATCTCCGCGCGGAGCGCCTCGCGCGCCGCCGGGACCTCCGCCTCGGGTGCCTCGAGCAGCAGCTCGTCGTGCACCTGCAGGACGAGCCGCGACGCCCTCCCTTCGGCCCGCAGCCGCTCGTGCACCGAGACCATCGCCACCTTGATCACGTCGGCGGCCGTTCCCTGCATGACCGAGTTGACGGCGAGCCGCTCCCCGAGCGAGCGCGTCTGGCGGTTCGAGGCGCGGATCTCGGGCACCGGCCGGCGGCGGCCGAGCAGCGTCGTCACGTACCCGTCCTGGCTCGCCTGCTCGATCGTCCGCGCGATGAAGTCCTGGACGTGCGGGAAGCGCGCCAGATAGGCGTCGATGTAGGTCTGCGCCTCCTCGCGCGGGATCTCCAGGTTCTCGGAGAGCCCGAACGCCGAGATGCCGTAGATGATCCCGAAGTTGACCATCTTGGCGATGTTCCGCTCGTCCTTCGTCAGCTCGGCCTGCGGCCTGCCCAGCACCTCCGCAGCGGTGGCCGCGTGGATGTCCTCGCCGCGCTCGAACGCCTCGCGCAGCTTCGGCTCCCCGGAGACGTGGGCGAGGATGCGCAGCTCGACCTGCGAGTAGTCGGCCGAGACGAGCTTCCAGCCGGGCTCGGCGACGAAGGCAGAGCGGATCTCGCGGCCGAGCTCGGTGCGGATCGGGATCGCCTGCAGGTTCGGGTTCGAGGTCGAGAGCCGTCCGGTGGCGGCGACAGCCTGGTTGAAGGTGGTGTGCAGCCGGCCGTCCTCGCCGATCATCGACGGCAGCGGCCCGAGGTAGGTGTTGATCAACTTCGACAGCTCGCGCCATTCCTCGAGCACGGGGACGATCTCGTGCTCGCCGCGGATCGTCCGCAGGACGCGCGTGTCGGTGGAGTAACCGGTCTTGCCCTTGCGGCCCGGGGCAAGGCCGAGCTTCTCGAACAGGATCCGCGCCACCTGCTGCGTCGAGCCGAGCATGAACTCCTCGCCCGCGAGCTCGTAGGCACTGGCTTCGAGCTCCTCGACCCGCTCCTGCAGGCGCGCCGTGATCTCGCCCATCCGGTAGGTGTCGATGCGGACGCCGACGTCCTCCATCGCCGCCAGCACGCGTGTGAGCGGCAGCTCGATCCGCTCGTAGAGCTCGAGGCTGCCGCGCTCGACGAGACGTTCGCGCATAAGCGGTGCGAGCCGGAGCGGCAGCGCGGCGCGGCGCACGAGGGCGGCCGTCTCCTCGTCGGCCTCCGGCGTCGGTTGCACCTCGACGCCGTACTCGGCCGCAAGGTCGTCGAGCTCGTACGCGGCGCGACCGGGCTCGATCAGATAGGCCGCGATCAGCGTGTCCTCGACAGCCACGACCCGAAGCGCCTTGGCGTCGTGGGTCACGATCTCCGCTTCGCGGAGATCTAGCCGGCCTCGAGAGACGATGACGGGGCCGCTTTCGGGCGCGACCGCGACGCGATCGGTGTCTCGGGCAAGGCCCACCCGCCCCTTCAGCCGCGGCAACTCCCCCTCCACCCACGCAATCCCCTCGTGAGCAGCTAGAGGAAGCGTTGCCGAAGGCAGCGCTTCCTCGAGGACGTCCATCCGGCTCAGCAGGCCGCGGAACTCGAAGCGCCGGAAGATCTCGCGGAGCTGCGAGCGATCCGGCGGATCGAGGACGAGCGCCGCCGGGTCGCAGTCGAGCTCGAGGTCGCGCCGCATCGTGGCGAGCACCTTCGACGCGCGCGCCTGGTCGGCGTGGGTGGCCACGTTCTTGGCGCGAGCGGGCGACAGCTCGTCCGCGTGCTCGAGCACGCCCTCGAGCGAGCCGTAGCGGATCATCAGCTCGGCGGCGGTCTTGTCGCCGATGCCGGGGATCCCGGGGATGTTGTCGGACGTGTCGCCCTTGAGCCCGATCAGGTCGGGCACCTTCTCGGGGGACACGCCCAGCCGGGCCTCGACCCGCTCTGGCGTGTAGACGTTCACCTCGGCGACACCGCGCGGGGTCATCATCAGGACGACGTTGTCGGAGACGAGCTGGAAGGCGTCGCGGTCGGTCGAGACGACGCAGGTCTTGACCCCGGCCGCGTCCGCGCGGGTCGCGAGCGTGGCGATGACGTCGTCGGCCTCCCAGCCCTCGAACTCGAGGTTCCGGTAGCCGAAGGCCTCGACGATCGGCCGGAAGTGGGGGAATTGCTCGCGCAGCAGGTCGGGCATCGGCCGGCGGTCGGCCTTGTAGTCCTCGGAGATGGCCGCGCGGTGCACGGGCCGCGTGTCCCAGGCGACGGCGACGCCCTTGGGCTGGTAGTCGGAGAGCAGCTTGAAGAGCATGTTCGTGAACCCGAGCAGGGCGCCGGTGGGGAAGCCCTCGCTCGTCGCGAGCTCCTCCGGGAGCGCGAAGTAGCCGCGGTAGGCGAGGTTGTTGCCGTCGACGAGAAAGAGCGCCGACTCGCGCGCCGGGGCGTCGTCGAGGTCGAGCTCCTCTCCCGTCAGCGCCTTCGGCGACATCTCTGCGAGTCTACGGCCCGTGGACATCGTCGCCTTCGCCGACGAGCACGTGGACGGCGCCGCCGCCCTCCTGGCCGAGCGGCATGCACGCCACCGAGCGGTCGAGCCGACGCTGCCGGCCGATGTGAACTTCCGCGAGCAGGTCGAGCGCGAGCGGGACGAGACCGGCGGCGTTGTCGCCTTCGCGGGAGACGAGGTCGTCGGCTACCTGCTCGGGAAACGCCGCGAAGACCAGGTCGGCGCACATGTCTGGAGCTACATCGCCGGCCATGCGGTGCGCGAGCCCGAGCTCGTCCGCGACCTCTACCGGGAAGCTGCCGAGCACTGGGTCGAGGCCGGGCTGACGAGGCACTTCGTCTACGTGCCGGCGCTTCCCGAGCTCGTCGACCCCTGGTTCAGGCTCTCGTTCGGCGCCTCGGCGGCCCTGGCCGTGCGGGAGACGACGTCCGAGGAGCCGTTCGAGGCGGACATCACGATCCGGGAGAGCACTCCCGACGATGCGCGGGCCGCGGTGTTGCTCGAACGGCACATGGTCGAGTCGATGATCCCGTCGCCGAGCTTCTCCCACCACGCGCCCGACGACGAGGAAGCCGCCGTCGAGGAATGGGCCGAGACCTGGGTGGAGACGGACACGTACCGCCACTTCGTCGCCGAGCGCGACGGCCGGATCGTCGGGCACGTCCTCCTCTACCGCCGGCCCCACGACCTCCGCGTGCCGACGGATTCGATCGACCTGGCAGCGGCCTCGACCGATCCGGCCGAGCGCGGCACGGGCGTCGGGGTCGCACTGACGCGCTTCGCGCTCGGCTGGGCCTACGAGCACGGGTACCCGACGATGATCACCGACTGGCGAATGACGAACCTGCTCGCGTCACGCTTCTGGCCCCGCCGGGGCTTTCGCGAGACGTTCCTCCGGCTCTACCGCTCGATCCCGTAGTGCCGCGCATCCCCTTGCTCTCGGGCTCGCGCCTCCTGATCGTCAGCGCGCCCGACGACGCGGTGATCCTGTCGCCGCCCGCGCCCCCCGCGCACCCGATCGTCGACGTCCAGGCCGCCGTCCGCGAGGCGTTCCGCTTCCCGCTGGACGGGCTGTCGCTCGAGCGGATCGTGCCGCGAGGCGGGCGCGTGACGCTCGTCGTCGAGCAGGAGGCGATGCCACTGCCGGGAGCGCCGGTGGATCCTCGGCGCCAGGCGATCGCCACCACGGTCGAGGAGCTGCGGCGGCTCGGCGTGCCCGACTCGAAGCAGACGATCCTCGTCGCCTCCGGGCTCGCACGGCGCCCGCGGCGGAAAGAGCTGGCGTCGCTCGTCTCGGCCCGGTTCGCGCGCACGTTCCACGGCCACGTGGTCGTGCACGACGTCGAGGACGAGGGGCTCGTCGACCTCGGCGAATCGGACGGCGTACCGCTCCGCGCCTCGCGGGCGCTGGTCGAGACGGACGCCGTCGTGATCGTCTCGGCCGCCGAGACGGTGCTCAACGGCGGGCCGGCGGCGCTGCTCGCGGCGGGCGGCCCGGAGGCACTCCGCTCGGCCGGCGCGGAGTCCCTGCTCCAGACGAGTGGCTCGAGCGGCTGGCAGCTCGCGCTCGCGATGGAGCGCGCGCTCGCAGCGCACGTCCCCCTGATCGGGCTGTCGCTGACGCTCGACCGGTTGCGAGTCGCGGAGGCTGCTTACGGCTATCCCTACGACCCGGCGTCGGTCGAGCGGATCGTCAGGTCGCCGTTCACGCGCATCTTCCGGGTCATGCCGGGGCCGGTGCGGATGCGCCTGATCCGCTCGCTCCCGCTCGGGCTCGGCGCGTCGGCCGCCTATGCCGGCCCGCCGTCGGTGGCACACGCGGAGGCGCTGCTGCGCGCCGTCGAGTTCCGCTCGGCGCGACTCGATCGGCCACTGGACGCGATCTGCCTCGGGATTCCGCGCTCGACCCCCCACCTGCCGCGCGAGCGGCCGAACCCGCTGCTCGCCGCGTACCTCGGGCTGGGGCTCGCGCTGCGTATGTGGCGCGACGAGCCACCCGTCGCCGCCGGCGGCACGGCGATCCTCGTCCACCGCTTCCACCGGCACTTCGCGCACCCGACGCAGCAGCCGTACCGGGCGTTCTTCGCCGCAACGCGGGCCGGGCCCGATCCGGACGCGATCGCGGCGGCCGAGCGCGACGCGCGCGCGGACACACGGGCGCTCGACGCCTACCGGGGCGGGCAAGGCTGCCATCCGCTGCTCCCGTTCGCGGACTGGGACGGCTGCCTGCCGCAGATCAACCACCTGGGCGCGGTGCTCATCGCTGCGTGCCGCGACGCGACGGCGGCAAGGCAGCTCGGCTTCGTGCCGACG
>PLBK01000038.1 GCA_003134505.1 Actinomycetota bacterium
AGATCGAATGGAGCTACGGCTTCTCGACCCGGTTGCTCGACGGCGACGAGGAGGCGCTGCTCACGTTTCGCGGCGTGTCCGCGGGCCGCGAGGTCGCGGACGGGACGCTGATCGTCGACATCGGCGGCGGNNTGCGGCTGACCGAGCGCTTCGGCGAGGATCTCGCCGGCTGCGCCGCGCACGTCCGCTCGTCGCTCCCGGCGCTCGAGGTGTCCCGGGCGATCGGCGTCGCGGGGACGGTGACGGCGCTGGCCGCGCTCGATCTCGGCCTGGTCGAGTACGACCCGGCTCGGGTGCACGGGCACCGGCTGTCCCGCCGGGGCATCGCGGATCAGCTCGAGCGGCTCGCTGCGCTGCCACCCGGAGAGCGGCGCCGCGTTCCCGGCCTCGAGCCCGAGCGCGGGCCCGTGATCGTCGCCGGCGCGGTCATCCTCCGCGAGGTCCTCGACCACTACGGCCTCGAGGCAGTCGAGGCCAGCGAGCACGACCTCCTCGACGGAGCGGCCCTCGCGGCGAGCGAGCTGCCGGGGCCGCAGGAGGGTGCAGCGCCACCGGGCGCATACACTTGCTGCTGACCGGCTGGACGCTGCGAGGGAGGATGACCTTGAGATTGACGATCGCCGTACTCGGAGTTCTGCTCGCCTCGGCCGCGACCGCAATGGCAGGCGGGGATCCATGGGTTGTCGCACACTCGCGGCTCAGCTATCCGATCTACAAGCCCGCGGCGACGCTCGGGTACAAGGTGTCGAGCTTCGGCTACCAGGCCTGCGGCGGCGCGAAGAGCAAGGACTCGATGTACGCCACCTACGGCACGTACAAGGGCGTCCTGCTCAGCCAGACGAAGGGCTTCGGGATCTTCGAGGGCTCGCCGGCCATCTGCTCGAACGCGGCCGGCTGGACGGCGCACGGCACGCAGCTGATCGGCGGGGTCAAAGCCTCACTCGGCGTCTACTGCGACCTGCCGAAGCACTGCTCGCTCGCGCAGGGCGTCAAGAACGGCTTCATCCTGCTCTGGAAGCGGGGGACGACTCGCATCCAGATGGACTCGTCGCACCTGACCCTGGCGCAGCTCCTCACGGCGGCGAGAAGCCTGAAGCCGGTCACGTAGCCGGTTCCGGCTCCTGGGGCGGCTCGTCTTCGGCCAGGCGGCGGGTGAGCGCGCTCCGTGAGAGCACGCCGACGAGGCGGCCTTCCTCGGTCACCGGCAGGCGCTCGACGTCCTCGGTCTCCATCAGCCGGTACGCGTCCTCGACGCGCATGTCCGGCAGCGCCGTGACCGTGACGGGCTCGGCCACGTCGCCCACCGTCGTCGTGCGCGGGTCGCGGCCCGCCGCCACGATCCGCTCGACGAGGCCCTCGCACGTGACGACCCCGACCAGCCGCTCGCCGTCGACGACCAGCACCGCCCGCACCTCGGGCCGCGTCAGCAGCTCGCCGGCCACCTGCGCGCTCGCGGTCGCCGGCAGCGCCTTCGGATCGGTCAGCATCGCCTCGCGGACGAGCGTCATCGCCGGACCGTATTAGAAAACTCGTCCTACGGAAACAGCCCGCGCGCGTCGAGTGCCGCCGCCACCTCGCGGATGCCGACGACGAGCGCGGCGCTGCGCAGGGTCAGGTCCTTCTGCTCGGAGAGTTCCCAGACCCGGTCGAACGCGTCGCACATCTTCTCGGCCAGCCGGGTGCGGATGTCCTCGCGTCCCCAGAACAGCCGTCCGAGGTCCTGCACCCACTCGAAGTAGGAGACGGTCACGCCACCGGCGTTGGTGAGGATGTCCGGCAAGACCGGGATGCCGCGCTCGGCGAGCACGGCGTCGGCCTCGACGGTCGTCGGGCCGTTGGCGCCCTCGGCGACGATCCGCGCCTGCAGCCGCCCGGCGTTCGCGGCAGTCACCTGGCCCTCGAGCGCCGCAAGCACCAGCACGTCGCAGGGAAGCTCGAGCAGCTCGGCGTTGGTGACGTGGCTGACGCCGGGGAAGCCGCCCAGCGAGCCGTGCTCCGCCGTCCACTGCTCGACCGCGGCGAGCTCGAGCCCGTCGCCCGAGTGCACGCCCCCCGAGTAGTCGCCGACCCCTGTGACGATCGCGCCCTTCCCGGCCAGCTCGTGGGCGGCGATGCCGCCGACCTTCCCGAAGCCCTGCACGATGCAACGGAGGCCTGCCAGCTCGATGCCGAGCCGCTGGCACGCGCGTTCGATCACCATCACGACACCCGCGCCCGTCGCCTCGTTCCGGAACACCGAGCCGCCGATCGAGATCGGCTTGCCCGTGACGATCTCGGGCGTCGCGTGGCCGACCTGCATCGAGTAGGTGTCCATCATCCAGGCCATCGTCTGCTCGTCCGTCGCCATGTCCGGGGCCGGGATGTCCTCCTGCGGGCCGATGATCCCGCGCAGCTCGGCGGTGTAGCGCCGCGTCATCCGCTCGAGCTCCCCGCGAGAGAGCTCACGCGGGTTGCAGCGGATGCCGCCTTTCGCACCGCCGTAGGGCAGGCGCAGGAGGGCGCACTTCCACGTCATCCACATGGCGAGCGCCGCGCACTCGCTCAGCGAGACGTGGGGGTCGAAGCGGACGCCGCCCTTCGTCGGGCCGAGCACGCGCGAGTGCTGGACGCGGTAGGCCGGGAAGACCTTCGTCTCGCCGGAGTCGAGCCGGATCGGGACGGAGACGATCGTGGCGTGCTCGGGGTAGCGGAGCCGCTCGGCCGTGCCGGGATCGATGCTCGCGTGCGGGAGGGCCTGCTCGAGCTGCGCGATGGCGGTTCGCCAGAGCGATGCGTCCCATTCGAGCGGTGCCGTCTCGACCGCGATGTCCGCAGCCCCAGCCATGCGCCGGAGCGTAGCGGAGTGGCGCCCGAGAACCGGCTAAACGGCCGTGGGCCGGCGCCAGAGCAGCGCCGCTGCTCCACCGACGTAGGCGATGAGCGAGATGACGGCTGCGATGCGGAGCGGACGCTGCATTGGTCTACCCGAAGGCCGATACCGCCGGGCCTTCGCCTCCCTCTGGTTCCCGCCAATCGTGCTTGTCCTGCCACTGGCCGACCGAGTAGCCGAAGACGCTCAGCATGTCCTCCCGAGAATGCGCCGCGGCCTCGCCGGGGCGGAAGCTCCAGACGATCTCCCGGCGGCCGGCATCGACGCGGATGATCTGCAGATTCCCGGGCTCGCGCTGCCAGAGCACCTCGTCGAAGACGAAGTCCGTCGCCTCCATGAACGTCTCGGCCGTCTTCAGGAGCTGAACTTCCCCGCCTGCGTCCTCGAGCACCTCGAAGTGCGCGGCCGGCCGGTCGGTCGGGACGATGACCGTCTCGTCGCGTTGCTCGACGGCGCGCTTGACGTCGAAGTCGAGGCCGAGCTGCGCGGCCAGCGCAAGCACGAGGTCGGCGGCCGTGAGCCAGCCGCGATCGACCAGGATCTCTCCGAGGAAACCGCCCTCCTCCCGTTGCAACGCCAACGCTTGCTTGAGCTGGACGTCCGAGATGAAGCCCTTCTCGACGAGCAGCGTGCCGAGCGGCTTCCAGCTCGAGCTCCGGACGCGACTCTCGCTCGCGCCCTCCTTCGCCTCGGCCTCCCCCACCTTCTGCTTCGCGACCGCCGCAGCGATCGACAGCGGCGTCACCCAGCCGCGCGAGGTGAGGATCTCGCCGAGCATGCCGCCCTGGCTGCGCTGGACGGCGAGCGCCGTGTTGAGCTGCTCGTCGGTGATCACGCCGCGCTCGACGAGCATGCGGCCGAGCGAAGGACGACTTGCGTCGTTCGTCATATGCGCAATATCGTCCGCCAGCGGCCGAACCTTGAGTCAGAATCGCGGCTCGAACGGCTCCTCGGGCGCTCTCGCTGCACGCTCGAGCAGGTCGGGCAACGGCAGGCTCGCGAGCGAGTCGACGACGAGATCGGCGGCATCGAGCCCGAGCGCCGCCGTGACCGCGTTCGGCACGGCGACGCAGTAGAGGCCGGCAGCCTTGGCCGCGCGCACGCCGTTCGGGGAGTCCTCGAGCGCGATCGCCTCCCCGGCGCCGAGACCGAGCAGGTCGAGCGCCTCGAGATAGAGCGCCGGGCTCGGCTTGGCGCGGTGCCTGTCGCCGTCGGCGGTGACGATCGCGTCCCACCCGTGGAGACGCTCGAGACGGTGCAGGTGGCTGTCGATCCAGGCGCGCGACGCGCTGGACACGATCGCTTTCCTCAGACCGAGGCGCTCGGCCTCCGCGAGGTAGTCCGCGATGCCCGGCCGGAGCTGTTCGGCTTCGACCAGCGCCAGCTCGTGCTCCCGCTGGCGCGCGGCCAGGCCCGTGCGATCGAGCGGCGCTCCGACCAGCTCCTCCAGGTGGCCGAGCGCGTCGAAGCCGCCGATGGTGCCGATCGCCGCCGACCAGCGCTCGAGCGTCAGCTCCTGGCCGTGCTGCTCGTACACCCGCAGCCAGGCCGTGAGCGAGGCCGACTCGGTGTCGACGATCAGCCCGTCGAAGTCGAACAGGAGGGCGCGGACGGCCACGGCGTCAGCGTATGCCCAGGCTCGGCGCCGGTGCCGGCTCAACAGGGAGGCTCTTGATCTGCCGACCTGGTCGCCGGAACAGCGATCATCCGCTGTGCATGGGCCGCTCTGCCGAGAAGCTGCTGAAGGAGTCGGGTGTGGGCTTCTTGACGCATCGCTGGCGGTCGTTCGCGTCGTTCGATGAGCTTCTGGCGCGGCAGGGCACACATCAGGTCGTCAGGACGATCGCGGTCGAAGTGCCAGACAGGCTCGTGCTCGTCGCCTTGCGAGCGGAGGACGACCTCGACTACGCCAAGCTGGCCGGGGTCCTCGGTGTCGATCGCGACGCGATCGCGGCCGCCACCGCCGGCCGGATCGCCGACCTACTCGACGCCGATCCAGGGTTCGAGACCATCCTGACAGACGCCGACATTGCCCGATTCGTGGACGAGCGGGTGCTGCGGTTGAGCAAGGCGCTCGTCAGCTCGGGCAGCAACGACCGTCTCTACGAACTCGCTCCAGCCGATCTGGTGACTGTCGGCGGCGCAACCGTCGCCGCCCTGGCAACCGAACCCGCTTCCTGACGCCGACCCCCTACGCTTGGCCGGCGAGTTCAGGGCGGCGAGCGGCGAGTCGCCGGTGTGGCGCGAAGGCGCTGGCGACGATCAGCATCGCGGCGGTCGCGACGATCAGCCAGAGGACGGCCGTGAAGGAGCCCGTTGCGTCGCGGACGGCCCCGAACAGGAACGGTGCGAGCGAGGAGAACGTGTAGCCCAGGCCGAGCATCATCCCGGTCATCGCCCCCACTTCGGCTGCGCCCGAGCCGACATCGAGCGGCAGGGTCATCAGCGACGGGAACGTGACGCCGACCCAGACACCCAACAGCACCGCCCACAACCAGGCCCCACCGGGCAGCAGGACGACACCGATCCCGGTCAGAAACAGCAGGACAGCGCCGCCGGTCAGATAGAGCCGCCGCGAGCCGAGACGATCACCGACCCAGGCGGTCACGATGCTGGCAGGGAGCGTGACGACACTGACGACCGTGATCAACGCGCCCGCGCTTGCGTGGCTCCAACCGCGATCCACGTAGACACTCGGGAGCCAGGCGGTGATCCCGTAATAGGCGATCGACGTGAGCGTGAAGACCGCGACCAGCCGCCACCCCCAGGCGCTCCGCCACGGAAAGCGCGGGGGATCGGCGAGCAGACGTTCATGCGGCGGTTGACGGGCAGTGAAGGCAAGCCAGCCGACAATCAGCAACAACGTCAACCCCGAGAGGATCACTAGCGAGCCGCGCCAGCCCCACGCGACATCGGCGAGCGGCACAGCGACCGCAGCCGACACGGCGGCGCCGAGGCTGATCCCGGTCGTGTACACCCCGGTCGCGAACGCGGGCCGCTCCGGCCATGCCTCCTTCACCGCCCCCGGCATCAGCGACCCCGCGACAGCAACGCCGATCCCGACCGGAACCGTCAGCAGGATCACACCGACGGCCGAAGGCACGAGCGCACGCGCCACACCGAACACCCCGATCAACGCCAGCGCGAGCGTGATCGACGCGCGCGCACCGAACCGCCGGGCCAAACCGACGCTGGCAGGCGCAAACAACCCCATGCACAAGACCACCAGCGTCGGCAGCAGACCAGCGACCGAGTGGGAGACACCGAGGCCACGCTTGATCGACGGAAGCAAAGGCCCCACACCGACGATCTGCGGACGCAGGCTCAGCGACGCCACAAACAACCCGGCCAGGAGCAGATGATGATTCGCCTGTCTGCGCACCAGCGGCCCAAACCCTAGTCAGCCGTCGAGCCTGAGGCGGGAGTCGCGGCTTGACACCTCGCTCCGGCCGCCCCAGGATCAGCCTCTCATGGCAACCGACCTGATCCGCGGCAGCGCCGCCTGCTACTCCAGCGGCACTCCCGGCCGCGCGATCGTCCAGGTCAGAGAGAACCACCTCGTCACCGACGACCCCTCCGACACGCCGGGGTGCAAGCTGTCTGGCGGGTGTTGAGGTAAGGGGTCGCCAGGCGCGGCAAAGTCTCGCGCGGGTGTAGGCTCGGTGGTGTGCCCTGGTGTCAGATCCTGATCGACGACCCGGCACGAAGAGACGAGCGGACGTTCAAGCGGCTCGTGCGAGCCCTGCCCGTTCGGGGTGATCTGATCGACCTCGATGAGGAGACGGTCGTTGTGACCCGCGTTGCGTTGAGCTCTCCGAGAAACGTCATGGTCGGAAGTCCGGTCGCTCTCGTGTACTGCCGGCTGCAGTAGGTCCCAGGTAAACCCGAGGGCCTGTGGCCGACTCATCTACTGGCAGCCTCCGCGCCGAGCTCGAGCGCCTTGGAGCAACCTTCCGCCACGTCGGCAAAGACAACTACGTCTCATTGACCGATTTCGGCGACTCGGTCTCGTTCTCAGCGCCATCGAATCAAGACCCGCGGCGCTCCTGGAGGGGCCGACACTCACAAGCGTTCGAGTTGCTGGCGCCATTGCCGGATGGAGCTGGCGTCGAGGCTGTGTGGCGGGCGCTGGACGCTCTCTGAGTCAGCGTGCGTTACGCTCGCTCGGGTGAGCGGGCTGTCCGCTCCTTCAGTCCCTAAAGGGGGTCTCGGTGACGATTGGCACTGTGAAGTGGTTCAGCAACGAGAAGGGCTACGGATTCATCAGCCCGGATGACGGTAGCGAGGACGTGTTCGTGCATTTCTCCAAGATCGAGGGCTCTGGCTTCAAGTCACTGGACGAAGGTGCCAAGGTCCAGTTCGAGACAGAGCCGGGGCAGAAGGGTCTCCAGGCGACGAACGTGACTGTGGTCGGATCCACTGGAGAGGAGGAGGCCAGTCCGGCGGTCGACGCGGTCGCGCAGGCCGAAGAGCCCGCCGAGGACGTCGAGGACGTCGAGGACGTCGAGGAATAGCGGCCTCGCCGTCAGAACCTTCAGGCATTAGGGGCCGGCTGCCTCGCCGACCCGGGAGCAAGGAGAGCAATGCCGACTAAGTTCGAGGACATGACGGTCGCACAGGTTCGTGCGCAGGCTGCAAGCGAGGGAGCCGTTCAGCGAGGGAAACCGCTCTACGCCGGCCGCCCATGGACACAACTGGGCGACGAGATGGTCGATGGCGAGGCCCAAACGGTCGGGGAGCTCCCCCGCTCTCGCATCAGGGCGTTACGCGCCGCGATTCGAGCGCCGCTTTAGGTTCCTAGGCATCGCCCTACTTCTAACCAAAAGGCGGTCAAGCAGGGAAAACTGAGTGCCGGGGGAGGGAGTCGAACCCTCATGCCCCCAGAGGGGACACCTGATTTTAAGTCAGGCGCGTTTGACCGATTTCGCCACCCCGGCCCAAAGACGATGGTCCGATGCTAGACGCCGTGGGCAGCGAAGTCGTAGCTCGTCGGGAGCTTCGCCGGGGGCGTGCCGACCGTGATCACGATCTCCTCGTGGTTCTTCAGGATCAGGTTCCCGGGGTCGCCGACCCGCTTGACGCCGTTCACCCACCACTGCAGGTTGTCGCAGCTCCCCTTGAAGCTCCCCACGCACTTCGCGGTCAGGCGCACCCCCCACTCGCCGAAGAACTGCTTCAGCTGGTAGTTGAGGTGCTGCGCGGACTCGACGTGGATGATCCCGAGCGCGTTGTGGGTGTGCAGCTCGGTGATGAACTGCGGCTGGTTGGTCGTCGGGTTGATCCCGAAGCCGATCTCCTGCGGCACCGTGACGTGCTGCCCGTCGACGTAGAGGTCGAGGTGCTGGTGGATGTGGAACGCGAGCGCTTCCTGGGAGAGGCTGTCGAGAGCGAGCGAAGGAAGCCGCTCGGAGAGCGTCGCCGAGTCGTTCGGCCACGGCGGCTTCCCGGTCTGGAGCCCTGGAAGGTCCTTCCAGCTGACCGCTCCCGCCAGGGCGAGGGCAGGCGGCTTGGACGGCCCGCGGGTGAGCGCGATGCCGAGGGCGATGCCGACGATCGCGAGTGCGACCACGACGGCCATGAGCGGCCAGAAGTAGCGCATGCGCTGCGGGGCAGCTGTCGTGGGTTTCTTCGCAGGCCCGGTCCGCCGCTGCGGAGCCTGGACGCGTCGCTCACCTGAGGCGGCAGGCCGCGGCGGCTTGGGTGTGCGCGCTTTCTTGGCCACCGGCGCCCCACGTTAGCAGGCTGCCACCGGGATCTCCCCGGAGAGGAAACCTGCAACCGCCTGCCGTTCCGAGACCACGCGGCACGGTGGCAGCGCCTCGAGGAACACGCGCCCGTACGGTCGTGTCCGCACGCGGGGATCGAGGATGGCCACGACCCCGCGGTCACGGTGGGAGCGGATCAGCCGGCCGAACCCCTGCCGCAGCTGCAGGACGGCCGCCGGCAGCGAGTAGTCGCCGAACCAGTCGCCTCCGTCCGCCTCGATCCGTTCGCACCGCGCCTCGACCAGCGGATCACCCGGCGCCGGGAACGGCAGCTTGTCGATCACGAGCAACGTGAGCGCCTCGCCCGGGACGTCCACGCCCTGCCAGAACGTCGCGGTGGCGACGAGCACCGAATCGACCTCCCGGCTGAAGCGCTCGAGCAGCCGCTCGCGAGGCGCGTCGCCCTGGACGAGCACGTCGTAGGGAAGCTGCCCGCGCAGCCGGGCCGCGATCGCGTCGAGGGCGCGATAGGAGCTCGTGAGGACGAGCGCCCGGCCGGCCGACAGCGAGCAGAGCGCGGCCGCCTCGTCGGCGATGCGCTCGAGCGCGCCATCCGCGCGGGGATCGGGCATGCCGTCGGGCAGGTAGAGGAGCGCCTGCTCTTCGAAGCGGAACGGCGAGCCGACGCGCAGCTCGGTCGCATCGCGGAGGCCCAGTCGGTCGCGGACGAAGGCGAAATCGTTCCCGGTCCCGAGGGTGGCCGAGACGAGCACAGCCGTGGGGCCCGTCTCCCACAGCCGCTCGCGTAGCGGCCGCGAGACGTCGATCGGCGCCCAGGCCATCGCGTCGGGCTCGGCCCAGACGACGCGTTCGAGCTCACCCGGATCGAGGCAGGCCTCGACGTCGGCCATGACCCCGAGCGCCCGGGCGGCGAGTGCGTCCAGCTCGTCGTTCTCGCCCGCGAGCGCGGCGGCGAGCTCGGCCAGCCGCTCGGCGAGCATGCGGCAGATCGAGACGGGCGGCCGGCGCAGGCGCAGGCGGCCGGTCGCGGGGCAGACGTCGTCGAAGAGCTCGGCGCCGGCCCGCTCGAGCCGGTCGAGCGCCCGGGCCGGGGTCGGCACGTTCGCCTCCCGGCAGGCGAAGTCGACGTCTCGAGCCAGCCGGTGCAGGCCCAGGCCCGAGACCCGGCCGCCGAGCCAGGTCGCCGCCGTCTCCTCGAGGCGGTGCGCCTCGTCGAAGACCACCGCGTCGTGCTCGGGCAGCACGCCGACGCCGTCGCGGCGTTCGCGCAGGCCCAGGTCGGCGAAGTAGAGGGCATGATTCGCGATCACGAGATCGGCCTGCGAGGCCCGCTCCCGCGCCGCCTCGGAGAAGCACGTGCCCACGTGCGGACACGTCCGGCCGAGACAGCGATCCGAGCCGACGGCGAGCTCGGCCCAGAGCGTCGGCGAGGGCTCGAGCTCGAGCTCCGCGCGGTCACCGGTCTCCGTCGACTCGATCCACGCCCGCATCGAGTCGAACGCGCGGCCGTCCTCGGGCCGCGCGAACAACGACCCGCCGAGGAACGCGAAGCCCTGCAGGCGGTTCCGGCAGAGGTAGTTCTGGCGGCCCTTGAGCACGGCCACGTTCACGTCCCGGCCGAGTGCGGCCGAGGCGAGCGGCACGTCCTTCGTCAGCAGCTGCTCCTGCAGGGCCTTCGTCGCGGTGGCGACGACGACGCGCCGCCCCGATGCGAGCGCCGGGACGAGATAGGCGAGGCTCTTGCCCGTGCCGGTGCCGGCTTCGGCGAGCAGATGCGTTCCCTCCGCGAGAGCGAGCGAGACCGCGTCGGCCAGCTCCGCCTGCTCCTCCCGGGCCTCGTACCCGTCGAGGACCTGCGCGAGCGTGCCGCCTTTCCCGAAGACCTGGCGCATCACCCGAGCTTAGGGACCGCGACGGCCGTCCCACGAAAGTCCGCTCCGAGCGGACTTTTCCAGCTCGACACCACTTGACGGCCGGCCCGTAACCGTCGTATTGTCCCCCCTGTCAGATCCGGTCGGCTTTCGGGCCAGTCGGATCTGGCATTTTTTTGTGGCGCGTTTCCGCCGGGCTCGCCTTTCCATGGGCGCCGTTTCCTGTGATACTCGCGTCGGACCATTTGTGCACGGCGAGACAAGGAGACGGACAACGATGGGATTCCTCGACAAGCTCCTCGGCCGCGAGAAAAAGGCGGTCGAGACGGTAGAAGAGAAGATGCACATGCACGACCATGATCACGACCACGGGGACGCTGCGCCCGCCGCCCCGGCCGCGCCCGCCGCTCCCGCGGCGCCCGATGCCGGCGCCGCGCCGGATGCAGGTTCCGGCGAGTCAGCTTGATTTGAAAGCGGTGTTGGGGACGGACTGAAGCCCGTCCCCAACGCTGTCCTTTAGCGGACAGACTGAAGTCTGTCCATCCGACAGCGCGACTAGCGTTCGTAGACCAATGGTTGCGATCGTCATCGGACTTGTCGTCGGGGCTGCCGTCGTCGCCGCGATCGTGTGGGCGGCGCGCAGCGGGCGCGGCCTGCTGGAGCACCGGCTCGGGGGCATCGAGGCACGCCTCGACCGGCGGCTGACCGACCTCGACTCGCGCGTCGACGGCCGCCTCGCGGGCCTCGACGGCCGGCTGCTCTCGAACCAGGAAAGCTCGAGCAAGACCGCCGTCGACATCGCCGAGAAGCTCGGACGCGTCGAGGGCGCGACGGCGCAGATGCTCGCCCGGGCCAGCGATCTCGCCCGCCTCGAGCAGATCCTCCGTCCGCCCAAGGCGCGTGGGGGCTTCGGCGAGCTCCTGCTCGAGAACCTGCTCCGCGACCGGCTCCCGCCTTCGGCCTACCAGACGCAGTTCGGCTTCAAGAGCGGCGAGCGGGTCGACGCCGTCATCCGTGTGGAGAAGCTCGTCCCGATCGACGCCAAGTTCCCGCTCGACAACTTCGAGCGGATGGTCGAGGTCGAGGACGAGGCCGAGCGCGAGCTCCATGCGAAGGCGTTCGCACGCGACGTCAAGGGGCACATCGACGCGATCGCGCACAAGTACATCAAGCCGGCGGAAGGCACCTACGACTTCGCCTTCATGTATCTCCCGGTCGAGGGCATCTACTACGAGCTCGTGTCGGGAAAGACGGGCGCACTGCTCAAGTACGCGCACGACCGCTGCGTCTTCCCGGTCTCGCCGACGACGTTCACCGCCTACCTCCAGGTGATCGCCTTCGGACTCAAGGGCATGGAGTTCGAGCAGAACGCGCACGAGGTGATGGCGTATCTCGCCGATCTGCGCAAGGACTTCGGCCGCTTCCGCGACGACTTCGACCTCGTCGGCAAGCATCTCGGCAACGCGCACACGAAGTACACCGACGCCGAGAAGCGGCTCGAGCGCTTCGACGGAAAGCTCGAGCGCGCCGCCGAGCACGAGGTCGCTCAGACCGCTCAGGTCGACACGGCCGAGCAGCCCGAGCTGCCTCGCGCGATCGAAGCGGCCTAGCCTCGACGCAGCCGCGGATCACGTGGCCGGAAGCGTCAGCCCTCCTCCATCGTTTGATCAGACAGTTAGTTTTCCCGTGAGTACGAGGTACCACGGAGGTTGGAGGAGACGTGAGCACGAACGACGTACGCGAGCTGATCGTCACCGGCGGCGGCCCGGCCGGCTACACCGCCGCGCTCTATGCGGCCCGCGCGAACCTGAGGCCGCTCGTGATCGAGGGCGTCCAGTGGGGCGGCCAGCTGATGATCACGAGCGACGTCGAGAACTACCCGGGGTATCCGGAGGGCGTGCTCGGGCCGGTGATGATGCAGGAGTTCCGCACGCAGGCCGAGCGCTTCGGCGCCGAGTTCCTGACCGACGACGTGACGCGCGTCGACTTCTCGGAGCGGCCGTTCCGCGTCTACGTCGGCGGCGAGGAGCATCGCGCGTGGACGGTGATCGTGGCCACGGGCGCCAACGCCCGGCAGCTGGGCCTCGAGACCGAGATCGCGCTCCAGGGCCGCGGCGTCTCCTACTGCGCCGTCTGCGACGCCGCGTTCTTCCGCGACAAGACGGTCGTGATCGTCGGCGGCGGTGACTCGGCGATGGAGGAAGCGACGTTCCTGGCCAAGTTCGCGACCAGGGTGATCGTCGTCCACCGTCGCGAGGAGCTCCGCGCCTCGCCGATCATGATCGAGCGCGCCCAGCAGAACGGGAAGATCGGCTGGGCGCTCAACTCCGTCGTCGAGCGCGTGCTCGGCGAGGCGGTCGGTCATGTGACCGGCGTCGTCCTCCGGGACGTCCACACGAACGAGACGCGCGAGCTCGAGGCGAACGGGCTCTTCGTCGCCGTCGGGCACGACCCGAACACGAAGCTGTTCCTCGACTGGCTCGACCACGACACCGGCGGCTATCTCGTGACGATGCCCGGCTCGACGCGGACGAACATCGAGGGCGTCTTCGCGGCAGGCGACGTCCAGGATCACGTCTACCGGCAGGCCGTCACCGCGGCCGGCTCGGGCTGTATGGCGGCGCTCGACGCGGAGCGCTTCCTGGCCGCCGAGCACCATCGCGAGCAGTCGCTGGCCGCCACGAAGCACTAGCGCGGTCCCGCCCGGTCGGCCCCAGGGACACGGCTACGATCGACCAGGTCAGGTGCCCTACTTCATCTGCCCGAATTGCAAGAACCGCTCGATCGACCACGACCGGCGCGAGAGCCTGACCGATCCGACGGCGGTCGGGTGCCACCGCTGCGGGTTCGGCTTCCTGTTCGAGCTGATGGACGACTACTACGCAGCGCCCGGCACCGGCATGGTCGTCTGCGACGCCGACGGGCGCATCCTCGCCGCGGGCCGGGGCGTCTTCGAGCTGACCGGCTTTCCGGAGGACGAGCTGATGGGACGGGAGATCGTCGAGGCGCTCCATCTGGAGGGATTCCACGACGGCCAGGACCCGGTCGCGCTGGCGCTCGAATGGGGCGTCCGCCGGCTCGGGGAGCAGTGCGAGCTGACAGCTGCCACCGGCACGGCCAAGCCCGTGACCGCTGACATCTTCCCCGCCTACGACGACGACGGCGGGCTCCTCGTGGCCCTCACCCCTCGCTAGCCAAGCAACACCGTGTTACAAAGCTAGACGCGACTCGAAGGACAGAGGTCGCTCAGTACGCAGTCCTCGCAGCGCGGGGCGCGGGCGATGCAGACGCGGCGACCGTGCCAGATCAGCAGGTGCGGGAACACGCCCCACTCGGCCCGCGGGACGAGTCGAGCCAGGTCGCGCTCGATCTTGACGGGATCCTCCTGGCGCGTCAGCGCGAGCCGCTGCGAGAGCCGGCGTACGTGCGTGTCGACGACGACGCCCTGAGGATCGCCGAGCTCGGCCGCGACGACGTTCGCGGTCTTGCGCGCAACACCGGGCAGGCGCACGAGCTCCTCCAGCCGCCGCGGCACCTGCCCGTCGAACTCCTCGATCAGCATCCGCATCGTGCCGCGGATCGACTTCGCCTTCTGGCGGAAGAAGCCGGTCTGATAGATGTCGCGCTCGAGCTCCTCGACGGGCACGGCCAGGTAGTCCTCGGGCCGGCGGTACTTGACGAACAGCCGCTCGGTGACCCTGTTCACGTTCACGTCCGTGGTCTGCGCGGACAGCATCACGGCCACGAGCAGCTCCAGCTCGGAGCGCGACCGGAGCGCGATCGTGGCGTCCGGGTGCGCGCGCTTGAGCCGCGCGACGATCGGGCCGATCCGCTCGCGCTTCGACCCGACGCCGCGGCGGCGCGCCTCCTTGACGTAGCTACGCGGCACTCGGCGCGGCTGCGAGCTCGCGCGCCGGACGCGGCCCGCGGCCCGGAAGGCGCGGCCCGGCGCAGATCACGTCGAGCGCCGGGCACCCCGAGCACGCCAGCTCGCTCGGCGTCGGCTCGAACACGCCCGACCTGATGCGGGCGATCGCCGCCGAGAGCTCCTGCTCGAGCGTCGGGATGTCGTCGCGCGTGAACACGGCCGCCACGACGTCCTCGGGCCGCTCGAGGAACTGGTAGGCGACCTCCACGTCGGCCGAGCCGGCGCGGAAGCACGCGAGTGCGTAGACGAGCCGCTGGATGCCGTACTCGCCGTCGACCACCTCGGCCGGCGTCCGCTCGCCGAGCACGTTGGTCTTGTAGTCGACGACCAGCCCCCGGCCCTCGGCGGCGTGGAAGACGTCGAGGAAGCCGTGGAAGAGGACGCCGTCGTGCTCGAACGTGAACGGCCGCTCCGCCCTGACCTCCGCCAGGCCGGCGATCCGCGCCGCCAGCGCGGAGTCGCAGTAGGCCGCGACGAGGCTGCGGACGCGCTCGATCTCCTCGCTCGTCGCCGCTGGGTACCAGCTCGACACCTGCTCGACCTCCGGCACCGCCGGGGCCGCGAGATCGACCTGCTCGAGCAGCCTGTGCGCCGCGTCGCCGATCTCGGTCGCGACCAGCCCCCCGTCGCGTCCTCCGCTCGCCGTTCCGGCCGGCCGCCGCTCGCGCATCCCCGCCACGCGCTCGGCGAAGAAGCGGTACGAGCACCGCTCGAAGAGCGAGATCGCGCTGTAGGAGAGGCTGCGCACGTCGTAGAGCGGCGGGACCGGAAGCGACTCGAGCGTCGGCAGCACGGGCGCAGGCGGCGCCGCGTCGCCGGCCGCCGAGTCGAAGAGCGACAGCTGCTGCAGCTCGGCCGGCTCCGCCTCCGCCGGCTCGGACTCCGGCTCCTCGACGCCCTCGCCCGGCTCGTACCGCTCGAGCCGAAGCAGCAGGCGCGCGCCACCCCGCTCGAGCTCGACGGGTGCCTCCGCGGCCCGCGCCAGCTCCGCGCCGGGCTCCACACGCCGCAGCACCCAGCCGATCGGCGTCTCGTCCTCCTTCTCGGGATCGAGCGCGCCGGAGACGATCAGCCGGTCGATCGCCCGCGTCATCGCCACGTAGTAGAGGCGCAGCCGCTCCGCCCGGTCCTCGGCCTCTCGCGCCGCGCGCACCTCCTCGTACGCGAACGCTCCCCGCCGCTTGCTCGTGTACGGATCGGCGACCTTGAACCCGAAGCGCCCGTCCGAGAGCGCCAGGATCTCGTCGGCCGCGGGCGCCGGCCTGTCGCGGCCCGCATCGGCGACGATGACGACCTTGAACTCGAGCCCCTTGGCCGCGTGGATCGTCAGCAGCCGGACGGCGTCGGTGCCCTCCTCCTCCGCCACCGCCTCGAGCTCGCGGGCACCCACCGCCTCCTGCTGGCGGACGAAGCGGACGAAGCCCTCGATGTCGCGGCCGCGCAGCTCCTCGTACGAGCGGGCGAGNNGCCAGGTCGTAGTCGTGCTCGGAGACGATCCGCTCGCAGAGGCGCTCGAGCGACAGCCGCGCCGAGGCTGCCACGAGCCGCTCGTAGCGCTGGCGGAAGGCGCGCAGCAGGCGTTCGTCGGCGTCGGAGAGCGCGGGCGGGAGCTTCATCTCGATGCCCGTGAAGAGCGGCCGCTTCGGGGCGGCCCGCCGGATCAGGACGAGCGCGTCGTTCGAGACGCCGACGAACGGCGAGGCGAGCACCGTCAGGAGCGACTGGTCGTCGTAGCGGTTGTGCAGAAGCCTCAGATAGGCGAGCAGGTCGACCACCTGCTGCTGGCCGAAGTAGCCGCGGCCGGTGGCCCGGTAGGTCGGCAGCCCTGCGCGGCGGAGCTCCTCCTCGTACCACTCCGCATCGGTGCCGGCGGCGAAGAGCAGCACGATCTCACCCGGCTCGGCGGCGCCCGTGTCGACGAGCTCGCGCACCCGGCGCGCGATGTGGCGCGCCTCGCCGCGGCGCCAGTGCTCGCCGGTGTCGGCGTAGCTCGCCTTGTCGGTGACGAGCAGCTCGACCGGATGCCCGAAGACCGGGTCGGGGAACTCACCCGAGGCGGCGAGCGGCTGGAACTCGTCGCCGAACTCCTCGCGGAAGAGGAAGTTCACGGCAGCGAGCACCTCGGGCCGCGAGCGATAGTTGCGCGTCAGCGCCACACCCCCGCCCGCGCGCTCGCGACGCTCGCGGAAGACGGCAACGTCCGCGTGCCGGAACCCGTAGATCGACTGGAACTCGTCGCCCACGAAGAACAGCTCGCGCTCGCCGGGGCCGTCGACCAGGAGGTCGATCAGCTCGCACTGGAGGCGGTTCGTGTCCTGGAACTCGTCCACCATCAGCGACCGGAAGCGAAGCTGCTCCCGCTCACGGATCTCGGGGTGGTCGCGGAGGAGGTCGCGGGCCGAGAGCTGCAGGTCCTCGAAGTCGAGCGCCGACTCCCGCTCTTTCGCGGCCGAGTAGGCGGCGTGGAAGCGCTCGAGCAGCTCCTGGAGCAGCTCGCGGTCGCCGGCGGCAATCGTGTCGAGGGCCGCCTGCTCGACCCGCTTGCGCGCCTCCTCGTACGCGGCCGCGCGCTCCCCGCGCGCCCGGAACGTGGACAGATCGAGGAGCCTGTCCGCGACCGGTCGCCCGTCGAGCACGGCTCGGAGCGCCCCGGCGTTGTCGCGCTGATTCACCGTCGCCCGGGTGTCCTCGGTGAGGCAACGGGCCGCCTCGGCCAGCTCCTCGACGCGCTCCTCGAGCGGCGCGGCCTCACCGAGCTCGAGCACGAGCGGCCGCCCGGCCGCCCGCAGCGTCTCGTACATCCCGATCAGCATCCCGCGCAGACGCGAGCCGCCGTAGGCGACGAGCAGCCGCAGGCGGTCCGGCTCGTCGCCCTCGCAGAACGCGGCCAGCGCCTCGTCGAAGGCTTCGCTCCTCAGCACCGCGGCCTGCGCCTCGTCCAGCTCGCGAAAGCGCGGGTCGAGGCCGGCCGCGAACGGGTACGCGCGCAGGAGCCGGTTGCAGAAGCCGTGGATGGTCGAGATCCAGGCGCCGTCGAGCTCGCGGGCGGCGTCCGGGCGGGCGCGGCCGAGCAGCGCCTTGCGGATCCGCGACCGGAGCTCGCCGGCGGCCTTGCGGGTGTAGGTGATGACGAGGATCGAGTCGACGTCGAGGCCGTCGTCGCACACCGCGCGAGCAAAGCGCTCGACGAGGACGGCCGTCTTGCCGGTGCCGGCGCCCGCCGAGACGAACACCTCGCCGCGGGCGTCGATCGCCTCGCGCTGCTCGGGGTTCGGCTCCCAGCTCATGCGCGGCGGATCCTGCAGACGGTCCAGAGATCGCACCACGACGGGCACTCGTCGCCGCGCGGGTCGTGCCTGACGTCGCCCTCCTGGATGCGCACCGCCAGCTCGCGCGCCTTCTGCTTGGCGGCCTCGACGCGAGCCCAGAACGTCTCGTCGTCGAGATAGTCGCTCGCCGCAAGGCCCGGCAGCCCGTCCTCGCGGGCGTCCTCGCGCAGGAGGCCGCGCATCTTCCGTGCGCCGGCGAGGGGCCGGTAGAGGCCGCCGAGCGGCTCGATGCCGACGAGGTCGCGCAGGACGAGCATGTAGAGCGGGATCTGGAGCCGCAGCTCCTTCTCGATCTCCGCCGCCGAGTGCGCGGCCTTGCCCGACTTGTAGTCGATCACGATGCCGCGGGCGCTGAACGGGTCGACGTCGATCCGGTCGATCTTCCCCGACAGCCTGATCCCGTCGAGGTCGAGCCCGGGCTGGAGGTTCTGAGGCGAGCGCTCCGACCCGAAGGACACTTCGAAGCGCCGCGGGACGAGTGGCAGCGGCGTCTCGGCCTCCGCGCGGACGAACGCCTCGAGATCCCGCCAGAGGGTCTGGTCGAGCTCGCGCCGCTGCATCTCCGTCATGTCCATGCGGACGCCGGAGAGCGCGTCGTCCAGACACCCGCGCATGAAGCGGACGGCGTCCTCAACCCGCTCCAGCTCGACGCCGTCGGAGCCGAGCTCCTTCGGCAGGCCGGCGAAGAACCGGTGCAGCGCCGTGTGCGCGATGCTGCCCTTCAGCTTGGCGTCGACCTCGGCGTCGATCGACCTCGGCGAGAGGTAGCGCTCGACGAACCAGGCCTGCGAGCAGTCGGCGAACCGCTCGAGCTCGGTCACGCTGAACGAGTCGCGCGCGCCGAGCACCTCGAGCACGAGCGGATGGGTCAGCCGCGTCTGCCGGGAGAACGCGCCGCGCGCGCGGTTCAGCCGGCGCTCCCAGCCGTTCGCGCGGGCGAGAGACGACGCCGCAGCGGGCTCCGTGGCGGCCAGATGCGCGAGTGCTCGCACGCGATCGCGCTCCGTCCGGGCCTCGGACAGGGGCCGGGTCAGCTCGGACAGGCGGCGACGGAATGTCCAGCGGGCGACGTCGTCCGGGTCGAAGACGGCGCGGACGTCCTCCCAGAACGGGCTCGCCTCGCGGGGGACGCCCTCGTCGGTGGCCGCCTCGCGGACGAGGTAGAGACGTCGCGTCGCCCGCGTGCAGGCGGTGTAGAACAGGTACCGGTCCCGCTCGACCGCGCCGGCGCGGAGGAGGCGGCCGCCGAGCCGCCGGCGCGCGGCATCGTCGAGGAACGGCGACTCCCGCTCGCGCCGCGGCAGGCCGCCCTCCTCGAGACCGAGCAGGAAGACGACCTCGAACCGTCGCGTCCGGGCGCGGGCGAGGTCGAGCACGGCGACGCGACCGGTCTCGCCGGCCGCCGCTCCTCGGACGGTCGCGTCCTCGAGCGTGGCGACGACCGCCTCCCGCGTCAGCTCCCCGCCGAGCCGCCGCCAGCCGTCCAGCTCGTCGAGCAGCCTGTGCACCGCCTCGTACACCCGCAGGTCGCGCCGCGCCTCCTCGGTCGCCGGCGGCTGCGCCGGCGGATGGGCGGCGGCGATCATCTCCGCCGCGAGCGCCCGCACCGCCTCGACCGGGTCCGGCTCGGTCCGGAGCGAACCCGCCGCCCGCAGGGCGCCCGGCCGCAGCTTCTCGACCTCCTCCTCCACGCGCTCCGGCTGACTGATCGCCCGTCCGCGGAGCCGGCCCTCGGCGAAGTCCACCTGGTGGCGCGGCAGTCCCGAGAACGGCGAGCGGAGGAACGTGAACAGCGACGTCCGGTCGCCGCCCAGCCAGGCGAAGCGGAGCAACGAGCAGAGCGCCGCACCGTAGGCGGTGCGGGGAAGCCGGGACGGGCCCTCGAGCGCGTACGGGATGCCGCTCGCGCCGAAGGCGGTGCCGAGCGGGCCGGTGAAGCGGTCGATGCTCGGGCAGACGATCCCGATCCGTTCCGCTGCCGTGCCGCCGCGAGCCAGGTCGAGGATCTCGTCCGCCACCAGCTCGAGGGCAGCGCGCGTGCCCGCACCCTCGAGGAAGCGAACGGCGCCGCCGATCTCCGCCGGCGCGGGCGGCGAGTCCGCAAAGAGAGCACGCTCGAGATGGGCGAGCGCCGGGTGCGCGACCTCGCCGTGGCGCGGGGGCAGCTCCTCGATCCGATCGTCGGCGAGCCGCGCCAGGTCCTCGGCCGTCGCCTGGACGGCGGCGAACGCAGGGCGGCCCGGCTCGTACGGGAGCGAGACGGTCACGTCCGTGCGGCCCCCGAGCGTCTCCAGCAGACGCCACTCGGCACCGGTCAGATCCTCGAAGCCGTACGCGAAGACCGGCCGGCCCTGCCACGCGTCGAGCTCGGAGGCGATTCGCTCCGCCGCCCGCGCACGCAACAGGTCGCGGTCCCACAGCCCGGCGCCGTCGAGCTCGAGGCGGTACGCGGCGTACAGCCGGCCGAGGTCGCCGTCGACGGCCTCCGGCTCCAGAAGCCCGGACTGCAGCTCGCCGAGCGCCGACGTCAGCACCGGAGCGAAGCCGCTCCGCCTCGCCGAGGCGCTGAGGCCGTTCAGCGAGACCGACGCGACGGCACGCTGGACGATCAGGAAGCGCTGGGCATCCGAGGCGACCTCGTGGTAGTCGTCGGCACCGCGCGCAATCGTCTGGAACACGTCGTCGAAGGTGCCGATCGTCCCGCCGAGCAGCGCGCCGGCCCGCTCGAGCAGATCCCGCTCGACGCGGTCGATGTCCGCCCTGTTTGGCACGATCAGGACCGGCTCGCGGTCGATAGCGGCGAGGTAACGATCGAGGAGAAGGGCGACTTTCCCGGCGTTCGCGGGGCCCGCGAGCAGCGTCAGCGGCATTGCCGCCAGTCTACGGCCGCCGTGAGACGGGCCCTCGAGGCGAACGAGCGGAACCGAGGAAAGAGCGAAGAAAACGGACGGGCGGCCTTTCGACCGCCCGCCGTTGCCTGCCGGAAGGCTCCGTTGGTCTAGGAAGCAGACTTGGGCCGGCGGCCGCGCCGGGCGACTGCCGAGCCGGCCAACTGGCCGGCGCAGCTGTCGCAGAGATCAGCCTGCTTGGAGCCGCGTCGCGCGTCGGTGTAATTGACGCGCATCACAGCGCCCTTCCCTTCGCCGACTTCCGTGCCACAGCCGTCGCACACCAGGATCGTCTTTCGAGCCACGAGCTACCCTCCTTCGTTGGTTCGCCGCAGTACGCATAGCCTAAAGAAAGGCCGCGTCCAATCTACCTGAACCATTTCGGCCGGATTTCGACGTTCCCTTCCGTCCTCGTGCGCCCACGTAGAATCGCGCGCTGTGAACGGGAAGACGATCGTCGTCCTGGAAGGGGACGAGACCGGCCAGGAGCTGCTGGAGGAGTCGCTGCGCGTCCTCGCCGCCGACGTGATCGGGATCGAGCTCGAGTTTCCGCGCTTCGACCTGTCGCTCGAGCACCGGCGCGCGACCGGGAACCGCGTCGTCTACGAGGCCGCCGCCGCCGTCCGCGAGCACGGCCTCGGGCTCAAGGCGGCGACGATCACGCCCGAGCAGGCGGGCGACGTCGGCACGCCGAACCGGATCCTGCGGGAGGAGATCGGCGGTCGCGTGATCGTCCGCACCGGCCGGCGCATCCCCGGCATTGCGCCGCTCGGCGGCGTCCACGCGCCGATCTCGGTCGTGCGCATGGCCGTCGGCGACGCCTACGGCGCGGAGGAGTGGCGCGAGGGCGACGGCGAGGACGAGGCCGCGTTCCGGACGGAGCGCATCGAGCGGCGGATCTGCCACGCGGTGGCCGAGTTCTCGTTCCGGCTCGCCGAGCGCACCGGCGCCCGCGTGTTCGGGGGCCCGAAGTACACCGTCAGCCCGGTCTACGAGGGCATGCTCAAGGAGGAGATGGACGCAGCGGCCGCGCGTCATCCGGACGTCATCTACCAGCCGCAGCTGATTGACGCCACCTTCGCCCTGCTGCTCTCGTCGAGCGGCGATCCGCTCGTGATCCCGGCGCTCAACCGCGACGGCGACATCCTCTCCGACCTCGTCCTGCCCCTCTTCGGATCGATCGCAGGCTCCGAGTCGCTCGTCGTCGCGTTCGGGGACGACTACGTGCCCAGCGTCGTGCTCGCCGAGGCTGCCCACGGGACGGCACCGTCGCTCAGGGGCAAGAACGTGGCGAACCCGATGGCGATGATCCTCGCCGCCGCCGCCCTGCTCACCTACCTCCCCGGTGGCGACCAGGCCTCGCGGGCGATCCGCGAGTCCTGCCTCGAAGCCGTCGCGGAAGGAACGCGTACCGCCGACCTGGGCGGCCACGCCTCGACGAGCGAGTTCACGGACGAGGTGATCCGCCGCACCCGCCGGAAGCTCGAGATCTGGTCGGCGCTCTAGCCGATCAGGGCCCTGGCGGATCGCGGTCGCCACGGCCTCCGTGCGCGTGTCGGCGTCGAGCTTGGCCATCGCGTTGCGGACGTGCGACTGGATCGTCTCCGCTGCCACGCCGAGAGCCGTCGCCGCGCGCTCGTTCGTCATGCCGTCGGCCAGCAGCGACAGCACCTCGCGCTCGCGCTTCGTGAGCGGCGCAAGGGCGCTGGAAGTTCCCGCCGAGACGACCGCCCCGGAAAGCTCCGGATCGACGTAGGTGCCGCCGTCCGCCACGACCCCGAGGGCCCGGGCCAGCTCGGAGAGCGGCGCCTCCTTGAGCACGAACCCCCGCGCGCCGGCCTCGAGCGCCCGCTCGAGCAGCCCCTGCTCCCGGCTGCCGGTGTAGAGGACGATCCTGGTCCCGGGCGCCGCCTGCGCGACCTGCCGGGCCACGTCGATGCCGCTCGTCGGCGTCATGCCGACGTCGAGCAGGGCCAGCGCCGGACGCCGCGCCATGATCTCCCTCAGCGCCGCGTCGCCGTCGGCCACACGAGCCATGACCTCCATGCCCTGGCCTTCCAGGAACCGCGAGACGGAATCGAGCACCGCCGGGTGGTCGTCGGCGACGACGCACGTGACGGGCTTCAGGGCCGGTGCACAGTCCGTGTGCCCGTTCCCGGCCGCGTGGCGCACGCCCTCGCGCGCCACGCGTACGAGCGCACCCGGCGCGAACGGCTTCTGGAGGAAGCCCGCCGCCACGCCCTCGGCGATCTCGACGACCGGCGCCTCCTCCGTGTACCCGGACATGAGGACGACACCGGCGCCGGGCCGCAGCGCCAGGACTCGCTCCGCGAGCTCGCGCCCGCCCATGCCCGGCATCACCATGTCCGTCACCAGCAGGTCGATCTCGGTCGTCGCCTGCGCGCAGAGCGCGAGTGCGTCGGCGCCGTTCACGGCCGCCCTGACGCTGTAGCCGGCGCGCTCGAGCACGGTCCGGGCGAGGTCGCGGACGATCTCCTCGTCCTCGACCAGGAGCACCGAGCCGTTCTGGCCGCCCGGAGCGCCGAGCTGATCTGCGGGGAGCCCGTTCGGCGACGGTCCTGCCGTCGCGCACGGGAGGTAGACCTCGAAGACGGACCCCGCGTGCGGCTCGCTCTCGACGCGGACGAAGCCGCTGCTCTGCTTGACGATCCCGTACACGGTCGCAAGCCCGAGCCCCGAGCCCTGGCCGGGGCCCTTCGTCGTGAAGAACGGCTCGAACACGCGCTCTTTCGTGCTCGCGTCCATCCCCTGACCGGTGTCGGCGACGGAGATGACGACGTACGAGCCCGCCACGGCCTCGTGCTCGGCAGCCCGTTCCTCGCCGATCTCGACGTTCTGCGTCGTGATCCTCAGGGTGCCCCCGGCGGGCATCGCGTCGCGCGCGTTCACGGCCAGGTTGAGCAGCACCTGCTCGATCTGGGTGGGATCCGCGAGCACGCCGGCTACCTGTGCCCGCGCGTCTGCGACGAGCTCGACCGCCCCGCCGACGAGCCGGCGGAGCAGGTCGCTGGCGGCCGAGACGACCTCGTTGAGGTCGATCAGCTTCGGCTGCGACGGCTGCTTGCGGCTGAAGGCGAGGAGCTGGCTCGTCATTCCCGACGCCTGATCGGCGGCGCGGCGGATCTGCTCCGCCTCCGCGCGAAGCGGGCTGCCGGGCTCGAGCCCGTCGAGGAGGAGCTCGCTGTAGCCCTTGATCGCCGTCAGCATGTTGTTGAAGTCGTGGGCGACGCCGCCCGCGAGCTGCCCGATCGCGTCGAGCTTCTGCGAGTGGTGCAGCTCGTCGCGCAGGCGGTCACGCTCTTCCTCCGCCTGCTTGCGCTCCGTGATGTCGAGCAGGTAGCCCTGGACGCACGGCTCGCCGTGCTCGTCCTGCACGACGTAGGTCTCGTCCTGGACCCAGACGACGCGGCCGTCCCGGGCGATGTAGCGGTACTCGCCGCGGAAGGGCTCGCCGGTCGAGCGGACGCGTGCCGCCTCGGCGAGCACGCGCTGGCGGTCGTCCGGATGGACGATCTCGGCCAGCAGGCGCGGGTTCCCCTGCCACTCCTCCGCCGAATAGCCGAGCATCTGCTCGACCTGGGGGCTGGCGTAGACGTTCGGACGCGACATGTCGAGCGGGCGGATGTACGTCGCGAGCGGGAGCCGCTCGACGAGCGTCCGGTAGCGCAGCTCGGCGTCGACCAGCCTCTGCTCCGCTTCCTTGCGTTCGGTGATGTCCTGGGCAGTCCCTCTCAGGCGAGCCGGCCCTTCCGGTCCGATCTCGATCTGGCCCCGTCCCTGGATCCAGCGCGTCGTCCCGTCCGGAAGCACGACCCGGTACTCGTGCGCGTATGACCCGCCGGCCTCGAAGGTCTTGGACACGACGCTCTCGAATCTCGTGCGGTCGTCGGGGTGGATGCGTTCGAGGTACCGCTCGTAGCTGAGCTCGCCGGAGCCTGGATCGATCGCGAGGATGCGGTAGAGCTCGTCTGACCACGCGAGCACGTTCTCCTCGACGCGCCACTCCCACGAGCCGACGTGCGCGAGCCTCTGCGCTTCGGCGAGCCTCGCCGCGCTCTCCGCGACGGCCTCCTGGGCCAGCCTGCGCTCGGTGACGTCGACGACCTGGGACACGAAGTGCAGCGGCTCGCCCTCAGCGCCGTGGAAAAGCGACGCCGTCAGGAGGGCCCAGACCGAGTGCCCGAGCCTGTGGACGTACCGCTTCTCGATCTGGTACGTCTCGACGTCGCCCTGCAGCAGCTTGAGCACGAGCTCGACGTCCCGTTCGAGGTCGTCGGGATGCGTGAGCTCGCGCCAGGTCAGCTCCTGCAGCTCCTCGCGCGAGTAGCCGACCAGCTCGCAGAACGCGTCGTTGACCTCGACGTACCGCCCGTCGGAGCCGAAGATCACGTCCCCGATCGGCGCGTGCTCGAAGAAGCTGCGGAAGCGGGCTTCCGCCTCGCGCAGCGCGGCTTCCGTGCGCATGCGGTCGGTCACGTCGCGGATGGCGGCGACGACGAGCACACCGACCGGGGTGTCGAGCGGGCTGAGACTGATCTCGATCGGAATCTCGTGGCCGTCTCCGTGCAAGCCGTGCAACTCCAGCCCGGCGCCCATCGGACGCACTCGCCGGTCGGCGGAGTACGAGCGGCGATGGCCCGCATGGGCACCGCGCAGGTGCTCGGGCATGAGCATCTCGACGGGTCGGCCGATCAGCTCGTCGCGGGAGTAGCCGAAGAGGAGCTCGGTCTGGGCGTTGACGACCACCATCTCGCCGGACTCGTCCACGACCACCATCGCGTCCGGCGCCGCCTCGAGCAGCGCCCTGAAGCGCTCCTCGCTCTGGTCGAGCGCGCTCTCGGCATGCTTGCGCTCCGTCAGGTCGCCGACGATCCCGAGCACGGCCACGGGTCGGCCCTCGCGCGAGAGCACGGCCGAGGTCACGTCGATCGGCACCCTCTTTCCATCGCGCGTCACCAGCACCGACTCGTCCGGCCCTCCTGTTCCTGCGAGGCGGCTCCGGAACTGCTGCACCGCCTCCTCGCGCAGCTCCGGTGCGATCAGCTCGGCGGCGAACGTCCCGACCAGCTCCTCCGACCGGTACCCGGTGAGCTCCTCGCCCGCGCGGTTGACGGCAGTGAACCGTCCTTCCAGGTCGAGCGTGCAGACCATCCTGCCGGCGTGCTCGAACAGCACCCGGTAGGCCTCACCGACCTCGACCGGCGAAGACGGATCGGCTGCGCCGCCACCCATGCCTTCTACTGTCGGTACGAGCCGACGCCGCCTTGAGGCTCGACTACCGGATTCGCGGCAAAGGCGAACATCGCTTCCTGGGTACGCGTTCTGCCGGAAATCGGGGAGAGATTCCCTCGAACGGGGGGTGAATACGGTCGGAGCGGGCGACGATACAAGGCCTCGGAACCGCGTGACCTCCTGGTTTTCCGGTACCCACGAACATCACCGTCGCGAGCGCCGGCGGAAACCATGAAAGGGGCAACAACGATGTCGAAGAGGCTCTCCAGGCAGTGTTTCGCCGCCGTCGCCGCCGGAGCATTCGCACTGGCCCTGGCCGCTTCGGCCTCGGCTGCGAACGTGACGGCGACGGCCACGGTCACGGCCGGCACGCTGTCGCTGTCCACCAGCGCGACCCCGAGCGTGTCCGCCACCCTGGACGGCACCGACCACACGCCCACCTACACGCTGCCGATGACCGTCGCCGACAACACCGGCTCGGGCACCGGCTGGAACGTGACCGTCACCTCGACCACCTTCACCACCGGCGGCGGCTCACCCCACCTGCTCTCCACCACCGCCTCCACCGCCACCGCCGCCAGCTCCAGCTGCGCCGGCGGCACCACCTGCACCAACCCCACCAACTCGATCACCTACCCGCTGGCCGTACCGGCCGGCTCATCGGCACCCACCGCCGTCAAGCTCTTCAACGCCGCCGCCAACACCGGGATGGGCAGCTTCACCGTCACACCCACCATCCAGGTCGCGATCCCGGCCAACACCTACGCCGGCACCTACACCAGCACCGTCACCGTCGCAGTCGTCAGCGGCCCGTAGCCCAGGTCGTCCCTACGGCGCAACAAGTGGCTGCGACCCGTTCCCAGCGGGTCGCAGCCGCTATGCCGTCGCGGCGCGCTCGAGCCTGAGCGTCGCGTCGGCCAGCGAGCCGTCACGCCACGCCTCGGCGAAGACCCGTACGACCTCCGGATCGAACTGCGTGCCCGAGCAGCGCTCGAGCTCCTGGACCGCGAGGTCGTCCGAGATCGCCTTCCGGTAGGCGCGGTCGGTCGTCATCGCGTCGAACGAGTCGACGACGGCCAGCACGCGCGCCTCCCAGGGGATCGCGTCGCCCTCGATGCCGACCGGATAGCCCTGCCCGTCCCAGCGCTCGTGGTGGTAGAGCACCGCAGGGACGGCGAGCCGGAGCGCCTTGACACCCGCCACCATCCGAGCCCCCTCCTCGGGATGACGGCGAATCTCGGCGAGCTCGGCGTCGTCGAGCGGACCCGGCTTGCGGAGGATCTCCTCGGGCACCGCGAGCTTGCCGATGTCGTGCAGCGCAGCACCCATCCGCAGCACCTCGACGTCCCCCTCGTCCCAGCCCAGCCGGGCGGCGACGACCTCGGCCATGACGCCGACGCGCATCGCGTGGCCGGACGAGTGCGGGTCCCTTGCCTCGATCGCCCGGGATAGCGCAAACAGGGTGGACATCGCCTGGAACAGTTCTCGGCCGCGGGGCATGCTCCTCCCCCGCTGCTCGTCCGACGCGCTTGCATAGAGTTGGCTACGGCATGCGGATCGGCGTCCCGAAAGAGACCATGCCGGGAGAGCGCCGCGTGGCGCTCGTGCCGGAGATCGTCTCCCGTCTGACCGGCTCCGGCTTCGACGTCCTGGTCGAGAAGGGCGCAGGCGTCGAGGCCTCGTTCCTCGACGCAGCCTTCTCGGAGGCGGGAGCGAGCCTCGTCGACGGCGTGCTCGGCCAGGCCGAGGGGATCGTGAAGGTGCAGAAGCCGACCGCGGAGGAGACCGGCCGGTTGCGGCAGGGAGACGTGCTGATCGGCTTCCTGCAGCCGCTCACCGACCGGGAGGGCATCGACCGGCTGACCGCCGCGGGAGTGGTCGCGTTCGCGATGGAGTCGATCCCGCGCATCACCCGCGCGCAACCGATGGACGCGCTCTCCTCGCAGGCGACCGTGTCCGGCTACAAGGGCGCGCTGCTCGCCGCCGACCGGCTGCCGCGATTCTTCCCGATGCTGACGACCGCCGCCGGCACCGTCCCGCCCGCCAAGGTGCTCGTGCTCGGAGCCGGCGTCGCCGGCCTGCAGGCGATCGCGACCGCGCGCCGTCTCGGCGCCGTCGTCTCCGGCTTCGACGTCCGGCCCGTCGTGCGCGAGCAGGTTGAGTCCCTGGGCGCGACCTTCCTCGACCTCTGCATCCGCGCCGAGGAGACCGCCGGCGGTTACGCGACCGAGCTGACGCCCGAGCAGCAGGCGCAGCAGCAGGCGGCGCTCGAGCAGCGCCTGCCCGACTTCGACGTCGTGATCACGACCGCCGCGATCCCCGGCCGACCCGCGCCGAAGCTGATCCCGGCCGCCGCCGTCCGCGCGATGCGCCCGGGCTCCGTGATCGTCGACCTCGCCGCCGACACCGGCGGCAACTGCGAGCTGACGAAGCCCGGCGAGGAGACCGTCGAGGGCGGCGTCTCGATCGTCGGTCTGACGAACCTGCCGAGCACGATGCCGACGCACGCGAGCCAGCTCTACGCGCGCAACGTCGCGGCGCTGCTCACCCACCTCGCCCCCGAGGGCGAGCTCAAGCTCGACTTCTCGGACGAGATCACGGCGGGCGCCTGCGTGACGCGAAAGGAGGAAAGCGCTTGACCGGGAGTTTCTTGATCGAGCTGACGGTGCTGATCCTGGCCGGCTTCCTGGGGCTCGAGGTGATCTCGAAGGTGCCGACGCTCCTGCACACGCCGCTGATGTCGGGCACGAACGCGATCCACGGCATCGTGCTCGTCGGAGCGATCGTGGTCGCCGGCATCCCGGGCCAGCCGTTCTGGCTCCACGTCGTCACGCTGGCAGCGGTCGCGCTCGGCACGGGCAACGTCGTCGGCGGCTTCGTCGTCACCGACCGGATGCTGCAGATGTTCAGGCGGCGCAAGCCCGGCCCGGAGGCGGAGAAAACGGAGTGATCGTCGCGAGCATCAGCCGGGGCGACTGGATCTCGCTCGCCTACATCGTCGCGATCGTCAGCTTCATCCTGGCGCTGCGCTTCCTGTCCAACCCGGCCCACGCCCGCAAGGGCAACCTGATCGGCGCCTTCGGCATGGGCGTCGCGATCGTCGCGACGTTCTTCCAGCCCGGCCTGAAGAACATCGCCGCGATCCTGATCGTGATGGCGCTCGCCACGCCGATCGGCGCCTACGCGGCGCGCGCCGTGAAGATGACCGCGATGCCGCAGATGGTGGCGCTGTTCAACGGCGTCGGCGGCGGTGCGGCGGCACTGGTCGCGTTCGCGGACTTCCACAACTCGGCTCCGCCGGCCGCCCGGCTGCCGCTGAACAGCTCGATCGCGATCGTGCTCTCGGCGCTGATCGGCTCGATCTCGTTCGCGGGCAGCATGATCGCCTTCGCGAAGCTGCAGGAGCTGATCGGCGGCCGGCCGATCCAGTACCCCGGCCAGCGCTTCGGCAACCTCGGCCTGCTCGGGGCCGTGTTCGCCCTCGGCATCGCCATCGTCGCAGGCTACGAGCACCAGCTGATCCTGGGGCTGATCATCATCGGCGCGCTCGCCTTCGGGGTGCTGTTCGTGCTGCCGATCGGCGGTGCCGACATGCCGGTCGTGATCGCGCTGCTGAACGCCTTCACCGGCGTCGCCGCGTCCGCCACGGGCTTCGTCCTGCACCAGAACGTGCTGATCGTGGCCGGCATGCTCGTCGGCGCCTCGGGCACGCTCCTGACGCTGATGATGGCGCGCGCCATGGGTCGCTCGATCGCCAATGTCCTGTTCGGCGCCTTCGGGACCTTGCAGGTGAGCGCCGAGCAGGTCGCGGCCTCCGGCGGCGCCGTGCGGCCGACCACGCCCGAGGACGTGGCCGTCATGCTCGCCTACGCGCAGCGCGTGGTCATCGTCCCCGGCTACGGGCTCGCGGTCGCGCAGGCTCAGCACGCCGTCCGCGAGCTCGCCGACCAGCTCGAGAAGCGCGGCGTCGACGTCAAGTACGCGATCCATCCCGTTGCGGGGCGCATGCCGGGGCACATGAACGTGCTGCTCGCCGAGGCGAACGTGCCCTACGACCAGCTCAAGGAGATGGACGAGATCAACCCGGCCTTCGACCAGACCGACGTGGCCCTCGTGATCGGCGCCAACGACGTGACCAACCCGGCCGCCCGCAGCGACACGTCGAGCCCGATCTACGGCATGCCGATCCTGAACGTCGACCACGCGCACAACGTGGTCGTGCTGAAGCGGAGCATGAACCCCGGGTTCGCCGGGATCGACAACCCGCTGTTCGTCGACCCGAAGACGGTGATGCTGTTCGGCGACGCCAAGTCGTCGGTCGAGAAGCTCATCTCGGCCGTCAAGACCGCGTAGTGCCGCCGCTCTTCCGCGCCCAGGACGTCTACGACGCGGTCTCGCCCGAGCGTGCGCTCGACGCAGTCCGGGACGCGTTCGTCGCCTACGCGAAGGGCGAGTGGACGATGCCGCCGAAGGTCTACGTGCCGGCGTATCCGGCCGGGGACTTCCGGGCCATGCCAGCGCACGGCGGCGGGTTCGCGCTGCTGAAGTGGATCAGCTCGTTCCCGGGGAACCCGTCGCGCGGCCTGCCGACGGTCATGGGAACGGTGCTGCTCTCGGACGCCTCCAGCGGGCAGCTGCTGGCGATTCTCGACGCGGCCTCGCTGACGGCCCTGCGCACCGGCGCGGCAGCGGTGCTCGCCGCGGAGGTGCTGGGCCGCGAGGATGCGACGACCGTGTCCGTGATCGGCGCCGGTGTGAACGGGAAGGCGGTGGCGCGGACGTTCCTGGCCCGCGGCCGCCGGGTGGCGATCTTCGACCTCGACTCGTCGCGGGCCGCGGCCGCCGCCGAGGAGCTCGGCGCGGGCGTTGCCGGTTCGATCGAGGACGCGCTCGCGGCGGACGTCGTCGCGACGGTCACGCCGGGCAAGCAGGTGCTCTTCCGCGAAGGGTCGCTCCTCCCGGGCCAGCACGTCAGCCTGATGGGCGCCGACGGCCCCGACAAGTCGGAGATCGCAGCGGCCGAGCTGGCCCGCGTGAGCGCCTTCTGCGACGACTACGGTCAGGCGAGCCACGCGGGCGACCTCGCCCACGCGGTCGAGGCCGGGTTGCTGGCGCGCGAGGACGTGACCGAGCTGGGTGCTGTGCTCACCGGCAACGCGGCGGGCCGGCGCTCAGCGGACGAGATCACCGCCTTCGACTCGACCGGCCTGGCGATCCAGGACCTCGCGATCGCCCTGGCAGCGTACGAGCGCGCCGGTGAGCTAGAACTGCCGCAAGTCGAGCTCTGACGGCGTCCGTCAAGGTGATCGCCGCGCGTATGCGTAGCTGATCGAATCGGGCACGAAGCCGGCGCCGCTGTAGAGACCTCTCGCGGCCGGATTGTCGTTGTTGTGGCTCACCTTGAACCTCTCGCAACCACGAGCCGCCAGCCTCTCGAGCCCGGCCGTGAGCAGATGGCGCGCGAGGCCGAGCCGCTGATATTCGGACTCGGTGCGCATAGGCTCGACCAGGCCGACGCGAGTCACCGGATCAGGCCAGAACAGGGCGTATGCAGCCACGTCGCCGTCCGGTGCCTCCACCAGCAGGTCGAGCTCGGCGTCGTAGAGCGAGCACTCGGCGAGACGTTCGGCGACGTGCTCGCCGTTGCGCCCGATCATGTGGTGTGGCCGATCGGACGTGTCGGCCCGCGACAGCAGCCGGAAGCCACGCGGAAGGGGTGAGACCTGCGGGCGACGCCCGGCGTCGAGCCACGTCGCGGTCGATGCGTCACCCGCCGGAGCGAAGCCGGACTCGTCCAGGGCGCTCGTCCACGTCGTGTCGTCGTCGCGCGCCCTGACCTCGACCGCGTCGAGCTCCAGGGCCGCAACCTGCTCGAGGCCTCGTTGCCAGACGAGGTCGAACAGCGCCTCCACGTGCTCGGGCGCGATGACCACGTCGCACGTCCACGCTCTGTCCCAGTCCGTGAGCACCACGGCGGCAACGGGATCGCCGACCTCGTCGAGCCAGAAGAGCTGACCGCAACGGTCAGAAGGGCGAACTCGGCGCCACCACCATTGCAGGTCGGCGGCTTCCCACACCCCACCCGTCGGGTCGGAACGGCGGCAGCGTTGCAGCAGCCTCGTGATCAGGTCGAGGTAGTCGTCGCTCGTAAGCTCTTCTCGAATCTTCAAGGGGTCGCGCGCCGGTCGGCCTTGCCGGACCACCTACAGGAGCCTTGCCGGATCGAACAGGTCGAGGTCCGGCGTCTCGCGGCCGAGGATCGCGTTCGCCACCAGCTCGCCGCACAGGAACCCGAGCACCATTCCGTGCCCCGAGTAGCCGCCCGCGATCCACAGCCGGTCAGCGCCCGGAACACGCCCGACGACCGGCATGAAGTCGGGAACGAAGCCGAACAGCCCAGCCCAGCGATGCGTCGCCACGACCGGCCACCCGACCAGGTCGCCGACGAGGCTCTCGAGCGAGCGCTGGATCTCGGGCGTCGTCTCCTCGCTGGTCGTGAACTCGCTGTCGAGCGCGGTGTCGCGGAAGCCGCCGGCGAGGATCCTCCCGTCCTCTCGCTGCTGCCAGTAGTCGAAACCGTGGCGGCTGTAGTGCGGGCAGTCGAACAGCCGCTCGGGGATCGGCTCGGTCGCGATCATCTGCCCGCGGGTCGGGATGATCAGGCCTTCGAGCGGACCGAGCAGCCCGCTGGGGTAGCCGTCCGTCGCGATCACGACCTGCCCCGCGTCGAGCTCGTCGACGGACTCGACCCTGCTTCCCTCGCGGATCTCGACGCCCGCCTCGGCGGCCAGCCCGGCGAGCCCGCGCACCCAGCGTGCGGGCTGGAGCGCGGCGTCGACGGGGTGGAAGATCGCTGCGGTGAACAGGGGATGGAGCGGCGCGGCCAGCTCGTCGTGCCACTCGGCGGCGAAGCCGTCCTCGCGCAGCAGCTCGTACTCGGCCCGGAGCTGGTCGCGCTCATCCTCGTCGGCCGCCAGACGGAGGCTGCCCGTCCGCGCGAACGCGTCGCCGGCCAGCGCCTCGATGCGATCCAGCGCCTGCTCGGTCGAGCGCCAGTACCCAGCCGCGCGCTCCCGGCCGATCGACTCGACACTGACGTCGTACGGTGCCGCGCCGCCGCGGAGGGCGAACCCGCCGTTCCGTCCGCTCGCGCCCTCCGCAACCCTCCGCGCCTCGTGAACCCGCACGCGCAGCCCCGCCTCGGCCAGCACCCGCGCGCACGCGCAGCCGGTGACGCCGCCGCCGACGACGGCCACGTCCACCGGCCCGTCCAGGCGTCGGTCGGGCCGCGCCGCAGGCGGCTCTTCGAGCCAGTAGGAAGAGCTCACGCCGTCCGCTCGAGGAGCTCTTGCAGCGCGCCCTTGGGATCGTCGTCGATGTACCCGCCGTGCGAGAGGCAGAGGAGCTCGAAGTCGAGCTCGAGCAGCTTCTCCAGGCTCTTCCGTGCAATGCCGGGCGCCAGCCCGTGCTGGACCGGCGCCAGCTCGAGCGGGCTGGAAGCGTCGCGCCGGCGCACGAGATCGCCGATGAAGAGGATGGAAGGCTCACCGGGCCGGAAGAGCGAGAAGTGGTCGTACTCGGGCCCGGGCGTGCGGATCTGCTGGAATCCGGCCGGGAGCCGCGTTCCGTCGGTGTAGTGCTGATCCGGCTCGGTGAGGAGGCCCTGCGAGCCGCGGGGCGCGACCACCCGCGCACCGTGCTCTCGCCGGTAACGCCACGACGCCCGCTGGTGGCAGCCCCTCGTCAGCAGTGCCCAGCCGACCGAGGGGAAGCGCTCGGCCGCGGCGTGCGTCATCGGCAGCGGGTCGACGAAGATCACGCCCGACTTCGTGTGCAGCGCGTAGGAGTCGCTCTGGGCGCCGCCGATGCGATCGTCCGCGACCGACCAGTGCATCGTGTACGGCGCGATCCGGTTGATCTGCTGCGCGCGCTCGGTGGGCTCAGTCACGACGACATCCTAGGACGGCGGCAAGGCGAAAGAAACCGTCTCTTTCGGACACGACGCCCGCGAGCTCCAGCTCCGTCAGCGCCGCGGCGAGCTCGCCCGCGTCGAGCTCCAGCGCTCTCGCGAGCGCGTCGGCGCCTGCGGGCTCGACCTCGAGGCGGGCGACGATCCGCGCCGCGGTCTCGCCGAGCTCCGGGAGCGCCGGAGCGCCTTCGGGCTCGATTCCGAACACCTCCAGCACGTCGGCCGAGGACGTGAGGGCGGCCGCTCCGCTCCGCAGCAGCCGGTTCGAGCCGACCGACAACGCGGACGTGATCTCTCCTGGGACGGCCAGCACCTCGCGGCCTTCTTCGAGCGCGAGATCGGCCGTGATCAGCGCACCGCTCCGCTCGCGGGCCTCCACGACCACGGTCGCCTGGGCGAGGCCGGCGATGATGCGGTTGCGCGCGGGGAAGCGCCAGGGGAGGTCCCACCGGAAGCACCCGGCGGTTCCCCGCCACCCGGAGGTCTCGTTGCGTCCGTCGGCGCCTGCACAATACGGGCATGGCAGGCGGCCAGGCGGACAGCACGACAGCTCCTCCCGTCTGCCCGAACCACGGCCCGATGCGCTGGTCGGTCAGTGACCACACGTGGCTGTGCAACGGGTGCATGAACGAATTTGCGAGCCGCCAGGCCGCCAAGGCCGACGAGGTAGAGCGCCGTGCCGCCGCCTTGCCGCCCGTGCCGCCCCCAGAGCCTGAGCCGCCTACATGCCCCGACCACCCAGGGCAGCCGCTCAGACGGCACACGTTCCGCCGGACCGGGCATCCCTATTGGACCTGCCGGGAGTGCAACCGGGAGGCGGAGGAGCAAGGCGGCGTTGCGTACACGCCGAAATACCCTCTGCCCGGTGGGTAGGTCGCCCCGCGACTGGGGTAGGTCGCCCCGCGACCGCAGATATTGCTATTGAGATTAGAGGTATTGGGGGTCGCAGCGCGACCTACCCTGGGTCCTGTCCCCTGTCTCCTGTCGGTTCTCGGTCGGTGGCGACGGGCAACGGGCATTTGCTCCAACCAGGGCCAACATCCGAGGCTGCGCCTGGCTGGCCTCAGGAGCCGGCCGCCGGACCATTTGGGGTAGGGCCTGGCTATTTAATGCCGAGGGAACGCGCAGCGCGCCCAGGCACATTGTTCCGTGGAATGACCGCCACGATTGACCCAGACAGACCCACATCACAGAGAATTCGGCGCGTGCTGGTCTGTCCGCGTCGAAGGGTGGTTGGTCGCCGCCCGCCTCGCCAGAGCTACATGCCCTGGTTCGGAGTTGACGGCTTCCGCGTCGTCCTCCAATATCCACGCCCGCCGAGATGGTCCCGTGTCTCCTAACACGGGACCCCGGCAGGGCCATTTCGGCAATTAGGAGAGCCGCATGCCACGCAAGAAGCAACCGCAGACCGTCCCTGAGCGCTGGCGCGAACTGGCCGCCGAGCAGGGGCTGACATCGACCGAAATGCTCACCGTCTACGGGCTGTCCGTACTCCTGGACGACGACGGCCAGGGCAGCCCCAGTTACCACGACCTCGGCAAGGTGACGATGCTCAAGCGCACAGCCGTCAAGGAGGCCGTGAAATCCCTCCGCGATAAAGGCCTGCTGCACGTGACGGAGCGCCGCCAGGATTACAAGAAGCACCGCACCAACGAGTACGTCGCCCTCGTCCCACAGCCTCGCCTGCCGGTCGTCTGTCCCTCTTGTGGGCGCGTGAACGACAGAGGCGAGTGGCTCGACGAGATGACGCAGGCGTGCGGGTTCTGCGGCTTCGCTCCTTGAGCAGCCCCCGCGGGCGCAGGTGACCATCCCCACCCTGCGCCCCGCATTCCCTATTCCTGGCGAGCGCGCCCTAACGGGGACCGCACGCAGCTCGCCACGGAGCGCCAGTGCCTCCTATCACTGGCGCTCCACCAACTGCCGCTCAGACATGGGCGACGCCGCCAGGGACGTTCGTCCCGGGCCACCCTCGCAAGAGGAGGTAACACGCATGCCGCTCTACGACTTCGACCTGCCGGATGGCCTGTCGCCAGCCGCACTCAGAGCACACCCGGTGAACCACGTTCTCCGGGATGCCGCGTTCAGGGACGGTGCAGGCATCCCGACCAAGGCCGAACTGGATGCCCTTGCTCTCCCGACGGCCGCTCGCGCCGCCGTCCTCAAGGCCTCCAAGGAGATCGCCGCCAGGTTCCAGGAAGGCGAGCAGGATGAGGCCCGCAACCTGGCCGACGAATACACGGCCATTGTCCTGGGTGGCCTCAGCGAGGAATACCTGGACCCGGATTACCGCCAGACGGCCGTGGACCCGACCGATGGCATGACGCCTGGCGAACTTGCAGCTCACATCGAGCGGGTGGGCGTCTGATGGCCCAGCACAATGTCGGGACCCGCCTGGGTAACACAGAACGGCCTCAGGAGGAGCGCGATCCGAACTTCCTGACGGCCGTCCGAATCGAGATCGCCCAAGATGCAGCACGCGGAGTGATGCCTACGCACGGCGCGTGGGGTCAACACGCCGAAGAGGCCTTCGAGGGCAAGGAGGAGGCCCTGGCTGGCCTGTGGGAGCTGGCCACGCGCGTGAACAAGGAACGTGCCGAGGCCGACAGGGTGGCCGCTGAAAGGCGGGTGCTCCAGGACGAGACGCAGCGCGTCCTCAAGGAATGGGACGAGGCAGAACAGGCCAAGCGCCTCGCCAAGGCCGAGACCGAGGCCCGGAAGAGGCTGGGACTGTGACCTACCGGAGACTGAACGAATCGGAGATCTACCGGGACACCGCCGAGAATTTCCTGTGGGCCGAGCCCTATTGCGAAGTCTGTAGCGAGCGGGTGGCCACGGAGATCCACATCACCGGCGGCTGCCTCCGCGAGCCACCGCTGTCCGACGATGAGATCACACCCGTGTGCCGGGCTTGCCACGACGACACGGGATGCACCGCTTACCCGGACACGCCGACGCACAGGTTCTGCCAGAGCCTGTGAAGGACATTGGCGCCACCGGCCGATATGGAGCGGCAGGGTTAGGCGTCACGGCTCAGGTGCGGCTCGATTCCGGCCCGAGCCCGCCTGAGCCCCAGCTTCCCGGTCAGAGCGCTAACCGGGGAGCCAGCCCTCGCGGTAGCGCGTCGGCTCGCTCGGCCGGAACCGCGCGTACGCCTGCTTCGGATCGTCGGTCTCCTCCGCGACGCCGGCGCCGTGGCGCAGCGCGGCCTCGGCGACCGTGTAGCCGCCCCAGTTCCTGCCGCGCGTCCGGTCGCGCGCTCCCACCGCGAAGACGACGCACGGAACGTCGCCTGCGCCGACGATGACGTGCTGCGTCTCGGGTGGGCAATGGACGAAGTCCCATGCTCGCAGCGGCCGCTCCTCGCCCTCGACGATCAGCAGTGCCTCACCTGAGATTACGAGGAAGTCCTCCTGGTCGGCCTCCCAGTGGTACATCGCCATGGGCTCGCCCGGCCCGAGCACGTAGATGCCGATCCCGAGCTGCGGGAAGGCGAAGGGGAACTCGGGCCCGCCGTCGAAGTCGCCGGCCACGCCGCGGCCCTCGCGGTCGAACCAGCGCGTCTCGCGGGCGTTCAGGACGAACCAGCCGTCGCCCGCGGGGACGAGCCCGTGCTCAGTCGGCTCGAGCGGCGCCTCGGGAACCACCGCACGATCATAGAGGGGCGACCGCCGCGCCCACGGGCCGGTCCGCGCCGCGTCTCTCTGGCTCTACCCCTTGCGTATGGGAGGGGACCCAGATCTAGGGGAGTTACTAGGGGCGACCCCCGCTGTCGGGCGCCCCGTTGCATGCACATCGTTGGGTACGTGGGGTTACCAGCTGCTGTCGCAGGACTCGCAGGCAACAGCCCCGTAGACAGACAGGAGAGTGGACATGACCGCTCTACAACAACCGCCAGTCCCTCCGACCGGGGACCTGTACCCCGTTGTTCCGACACCTGCGCAGGCTCTCCTCCGCACATGTCGCTGACGGCCCGTTCGAAGGACAGCCCCGGCCAAGTGCGGACGGGGGAGGAATGGCACCGGCTGGGCGAACCGGAGGCGCAACCCACCCCGACGAGGCACCGCGACACGGCCGAATCCCGCCGCCGCCGCAAGGAGTACCGGCGCCGGAAGCACATCGCCCTCAGACTCCAGGAGGCGAGCTTGTCGGCCGCGACGGGAGATTGCCCGATTTGCGGCTGCCCCTTGAGCCCCGGTGACACGGTGCAGAAGGACAGGGAGACAGGTTCCGTTGTCCACAGGCACTGCGTCGAGCTCCGGCGCGAGCAGCGTTACCGCGACCGGGTCTTGCGTGCCCGCGGTCTGTCCGGCTGGATCTCACAGAAGCGCCTCACGCGACCTTGACAGCCCGGAAGCTCTAGACACGGCAGGCGGCGAGCGCTGAACTGCCGCCCGCCGCCTGCCAACTTCACCACGCGCCTCCGCTACCCCGGAGGCGCATCCAATTACCTAGGCGCCCATCCTCTCGGCCACGAGCACGTCGTCTGCCTTCTTGGCTGCGGCCAGCACAACTTCCACGAGCCCCCTTGGATCGTCGCCGTTTGGGTCGTCTTCGTACGCCTGCACGAAGGCCCTGGCCTTCGCGTACAGGCGCGTCAGGTATGCGTCTACAGGGTATTCCGGCATCTGCCTCCTTCTGTCGCTGCCCGCCCGGTCTGGGCGGATGGACACGGAAATCTACCAGCAGGGTCGGACGGGTTCTACACGCCAGAATTGGCAACATACAACCGCCGCCACCCCAGGACTGGAGCCAGTTCTCGCCCCGTTACAACTGGCGTATCGCCGGGCTAAAGGGCGTTGTCTCCGGCCGGGTATAGGCGTGCCGCCAGGCGGAGCCCCAGCCAGATACCACGGCCACCCATAGCCCTGGCATATCGCCCCGCGAGAACTGCCGGGACGTCGCTGGATAGGGCCGGGCGGCGAGCCGAACGCCAGGGCGCTGCAACGCGACCCGGACCCCGCGTCTACGTGAATCGACCGTCAGCGTTGTCGCCGAAGCGCTTGCCCTCCTGCCAAACGCAGGAGATGCCCCGTGATGCGAGTAGCGCCTCAAGGTCGTCTCTCGGTCGTTCCGGCAACAGCACTGCCCGCTCGGCCTCGGCTGGTGTGAACCGCCCGTAGTCGGCGAGCTGACCGATAGCCATACGGACGGCCCCCCGGGATCCCGTGCCCTTCGCTTCGATCAGGTTCTGCCGCGTCTCGTCGTAGAGGTCCGACAGGAGGGGCTTCGCTTCTGCTGTCGGCTGGATGCGATAACGACTTACCTTCGATCCCTGGGCCTCCATGTACCGCTTGTACGCGAGGACGAGCTTCTGCTCCCGGCGAATGGCGGTGTGCTCGGCCGCTGATGGATTGACCAGCACTTCCTCGTTGTGCTGCGCCTCCACGGGCACCGTGACGATCGAGGGGTCACCGGGGGTACTGCTGACGCCTTCGGCAACTTCGGCAATGTTGAACTCGCCAGGGAGGCGAAGTTCGTCAGCGGGATCATGGAGAGCCTCGCCTACCGGAAGGAGTCGGAACACAATGACCTGGCGGGTTGGTCCGCCGCCGGTCTCCTGCGCGTCCATCCGGTAGTACGGCCGCGCTGGATCAGGGGTGAACTCTCCGAGAAACGTAACGGTGCCGCCAACTCCGCGGAACAGGCGAACTGAGCGCCCCTCCGTCGTGTGGTGGAGCACGGCACGGTTGCCAAGCTTCATCTCCTGGTCTCCGCGCTGCCCCCACCCGGTGTAGTGGAAGACGTCGTCTACCCAGCCGTCGTAGTACCCGTGTTGGTTGCCGACCTTCGGGTCCGTGAAGAGCAGGACGTTGGGCGTTGAGGCCGAGGGAGCCATTCCGCCGCGCCCGCTGCCGCCGAACCGCTCGTGCAGCGTGGTTCTCTTGATCGTGTCGCCTGGCGACAGATCCCAGGCCGGGGTTAGTGCTGTAGCCATACGCAGAGGCTAAACGCCGAAGGCGCTGACCGTCCGGCAACGCGAGAGCGTGTCCATCGTGCGTCCGGCGAAGCTGCAACAGTTCCCGGGATGAGCGACGAGATATTGGAACGAATCGACGCAAAGCTCGGCGCGATCCTGGCTCTGACCTTGGACGGCTACCTGCGCGAAACCGGCGCCGCGAGGCCCAAGCCGAGGTCAGTGGACAGGCTGCTCGCTGATGCCGGGCTCAACACGGCCACCATCGCGAAGATGCTCGGCAAGACCGATCGTGCAGTGCAACTGCAGCTCCAAGCGCCGGCGAGGAAGGCCACCCGCAAGGGGGGCTAGTCCACATCGGCCATCTGGCAGTACAGGCCTCCTCGGGCTAGCTTCTCGTTGCCGGGGCGGAGGCCATACGGCCCAGCGCGCGCGTGAGGTCGCTTGCCACGCCCCGGCGCGACCGCGCGTCGTCCGATCGTCCTGTTTGACTATTGGCGGCTCGTTCCAAGCCTAGTCCTATGCCCGCACGCGCTGACGATGACAAGCTCGAAGAGCTGCTCCAGACACTGATAGTGCTGCACATGTTCTCGCTGGGCGCCACCCAGGACAAGATTGCGAAGGTTGTTGGGCGGCAGAAACTCTGGGTGAACACGATCTTGAAGGGGCTGGCGCGCCCGAAGGCCGGGGCGGGTAGCTCTCAGTGACGTCCGGCGGAGATAACCGCGAACTGGCGCGGATCAGCGAACAGCTCGAGCAGATCAAGCGCCTCATGATCGTGCAGCTGCTCGCGTCGGGAGTGCAGACCAAGCACATCGGCAAGGCTCTTGGGGTTGACGCCAGCCGCATTAGTCAGATGTTCCCGGCACGCGAGATTCAGAAGGTTGCCAAGCGAGGCACGCGCAGCGCCGACTCTGATGGCTAAGAACGCTCAAGCCGACGAGACGGTCATGCTGCTCAAGCAGCTTCTAGCCATTGAGCTCTATCGGGCTGGGTTGCCTCAATCCGAGATTCGGGCGCGTCTTGGGATCAACATGAACGTCCTCAGCGACATGCTCAAGGGCGTCAGCCGAGAAATCACCGTTCGCGTTAAGACCGACTAACGCCCATGACGCAGAAGGTCTCTGACGTCCGGGCGAACCCGAACGAGAATGTCGTCCATGCCGCCGACGTCATCGGGCGGTCGAAGCTACGCCGTGCGGTCTTCGAAGCGATCTATCGCGGCAAGAAGAAGATCAAGACAGTGGGCGAGCTCATGCAGGCAACCGGGCTCGAGCGCAAGCAGGTTCTGAACGAGGGGAAGAAGCTGGCGGGAAACCAGATCGTGGGCCAAACCAAGGTCGACGGCCAGACGGCATACGAGAAGGACGAGTTCTTCGTACACAGGAAAGCGAAGGTGCTCGCTCTACTCGACGACCCGTCCAAACGCGCAAAGGTCCCCACCAAGCAGGAACCGAGGGGGCGAGCCACAACGGTTGTGAGGATCCAGATTGGACGCTCGCAGCCGTTGCCGCAGCTGATAACGGTCGATGACGTCGAGTCGTTCGCGTTGGTCAAGCAACAACCCGCCGCGCCTAGCCAAGGTCTGAGCGATCTACCCGAGGCGCGTGTGAAGCTCTTCCTCCAGAAGGTGATCGGTGAGACGCACGACTTCCAGGATTGGGGCGGCGAGAAGAACGACCTCTACACCAACAAGGTCCGCTTCCGCGGGAAGCGCCGCAGTGCAGCGTTCGCGCTCAAAGGCAAGGCGACGAAGGGGCCGCTGACCCCGAAGAAGATGGGCAAGAACGGCGACCAGCTCGGGCGTTTGTTTACCAGCGAGGCGCAGCTCTTCTTTGTCATCTACCACTCGAAGATCGATGAAGCAGTCGTCCAGCAGATGCGCGCACACGCCCTGGCGCGCGCACTAGCAGGCGCCCAGGTCTACTACTGCTTGATCGACGGCGACGATCTCGCCCGTCTGGTGGCTGCTTACCCGGCGGAATTTGCAGCGTCCTCAAAGGCTTAGGGCCCCGGGAGTGTGCTGTCTCCACGAGCAGCCGCGCATGCGAAGTGAATGGAGAGGCGGCATGGTCGGCGGCCGCAGGCGGGCTCGCGATCGCGAGGGCCATTAAGCCAGCACCCGCTTGATGTACTGCTCCCGGGACTCGCCCTTCTCGCGCGCCGGGGAGCCGAAGGCGCCAATCCACGCCTTGTCGGGGATGGTGGTAGCGGCGAGCAGCTTGGCACGCAACTTCGCCTTGGACAGTCCGGCGAGGCTGCTGGACTTGGACTTCGTGGCCACGTTGGGCCTCCTCTCTGTCTGGGGCCGACGGAATGTCGAGCCTCCGCCGGAGGCAGCGCGACCCACCTTCGGCGCAGGCACGAGGCCGAGACCGACCAGGCGGTCACGCTCCGTGGCGTTGTAGAAATCGCGGCCGTTGTCCGTGACCCAGACTTCCTCCGGCTCCGACGGCCCCAGCTCGGCCGACCGGCCAGGGCGGAACGGGCACGCGGCGATCGTGTGCAGCGCGCCAGGACAGTCGAGGCAGCGGAACGCGTCGGGCCGGACGCCAAGCTCGGCCACGAGCGAGAGCCGCGCGGCCTCGATCCGCTGGCGCGACTCCCGCTCGGCCTTTCGGGTCGTTGGACGGGGAGCCGACACGACGGCACGCAGCGCGCGCTCTCCCTCGCGGAACGGCGTCTCCGAGAACAGGGGGAGCTGCGAGCCGGTCACGCGACAAACGTGTCCGAGAGGACGCCGTAGCGGACGGCCAGTTCCGGGGAGCTCTTCAGGAGCGCGTTCACGCTGTCCGACGTGGCGACGGCAAGAGCGAGCGTCTGGAGCAAGCGGGCCAGCTCGCGACCGGAGCCGCCCTGGCGGGCAAGCAGCTCGGCGTCGGCCAGCGTTGAGCAGAACCGATCGGTCTCGACGGTGGAAATCACGGTGCCTCCGATCTCGGAAGGGGCGGGGAGCGTGTCGCCAGAACAGACAACGAGCGGCATGTCCGTAATTTGCCTGGCCCGCGCCCCCGCCGCTATACCGCGCTACTAGACGCTCAGAAGGAACCGCGTTATGACACGTGACGCCGCAACAACTGGCGGCCGGACTCTTGCGGCATGAGAACTAGAGGCTTGATGTGAAACTCCCGCGCATAGCGGCCTCATCAGGTTCGTGAGAGGATCAGCGCATGAAGAAGTGGTCGTGGTGGGCCTCCCCACCGGGACCGGATCAGTACATGATCCGGGAACTCTTGCGTGCGGTCTGGGACCTCCATGCGATGTATGGGGCGGATTCACCTTGGTTGTGGCGAGGCCAGGCGAATGGACGGTTTGCGTTGGAGCCGGCGATTCACACACGTGTTCGTGCCCACACGACTCTGGATGACTCCAACGTAGAGCAGTACACCAAGGAGCTCATACGTGGCGCGCGAGTTGCTGATCTCGATGTACACGAAGGCACGACACTTCCAGACCTTGCTCTGCTGGCTCTTCTTCAGCATCACGGTGCAGCGACACCGCTCCTGGACGTAACGCTCGATCCGGTGGTCGGCTTGTACATGGCAATCGTTAGTCCCAGCTCGGGCGACGACAAGGAGGCCGGCGCACTCTTTGCGATCCGCCGACCGAGCCGAGAAGTCGCCAGCTTCGACTCCCGTGACTTCCACGGGGTTTACGCCTGGACCGCTGACGACGTCGTTTTCTACTCGGCGCCCGATGTGAGCCAGCGGCTGCAGATCCAGCGGGGCCACTTCCTGCTCGGACGCGTCAATACGAGCGACAACCGGGTGACGATTTCGCTCTCACTCGATACGGGCAACGCAGGCAACACTTGGCTCGCAAAGCGCATGGCGGCACGCGGTAGCAAAGCTCCGCCTCTGCCAGCCACCACCGATGTCGGGGTCTTCCGCATCGCACCCAAGTTCAAGCCATTCATCCGAGATTGGCTTGAGGAGAGGACAGGCCTCACACAGGATTTCGTCTTTCCCACCGCATGGCATCAACCGCATCTGGAGCGCTTCGCGGCCAGCCACGGCAGGACTGCGAGCTTCTAAGTTCAGGGCCTGTTGCGCTGCTGAGCATGACGCCGCCGGAGGCGCCACGAGGCCGAACGAATTTCACATCAAGCCTCTAGCGGTAACTGGCGGGTTGCCGCGCAGCAACAAGGGGCGGTCTGTCCGACCCCGCTAGATCACGCAGACGGGTCGCCGGGGCGCTGCCACGTCAGCTCGATCGGCTGATACTCGATCGGCCGATACGGTCGGGTGGCTCGCACCGTGTACGACAACTGCGGCTCTTCCCCACGCCCAACCTTGTGGACGTGGACGGCGTCGAAGTGCCAGGTCAGTGCCTCCCGCTGCTGCTCGGGCGCGAGGTCGTCCCACACCTGGCCCAGGTTCAGGACTCTTCCCTCGATGGGAACGCCGGCTTCCGCACGAGCCGCCCCAAGAGCCGTCGCCGCTGCATCCCGAGCCTCGCGGCGTTCCTTCGCTGTAGCGGCCCATGCGTCGCCCAACGCGTCCTGGGCCTCGGGAGCCTGCACCTGCTCGAAGCGGCGGGTCGCATCATCCAGGGCGGTCGCGAGTACCGCCAGGTCGGGCGCCTCGGCGGAGCGGGCCACGAGCCCCATCGACAGCCGCATGGCCTCCTCCACGACGAGCCATTCCACGATGTCGGCCCTGACGGAAGCCCTGGCCTCGCAGCCCGTCGAGTCGCAGCGGTATCGGGGCTTCCCGCCCCTGGTCCCCGACTTGGAGGAGCGCCACGGCACGAGGCGGCGGTTGCACGAGGCGCACCGGAGAAGACCCGTCAGCAGCCACCGGCCCTTGGCGGTGCGCCCGTCCTGGACGTGCTTCGGTCGCTGCGCGGCGTGCCAGGTCGCCGCGTCCACGATCGCGCCCGCCTCGAAGTCGGAGACGACACCGGCATGGTGCATGTAGCCGGTGTGGTACAGAGGGTTGGCGAGCATATAGGGGACCGACTTGCGGTTCCACGGCCGACCCGTCCGCTCCTTGAGGAAGTGCGCGAGCACGCCGTACCCGTCGCCAGCCAGCCGCCGCTGGTAGAGCTCGGCCACGATCGGCGCCGTCTCTGGATCGAGCACCATGCGCCGGTCCTCGCGCTTGCGGTACCCGAGCGGCAGCGTGTTCCCGATGAGGATGCCTTGGGAGACGGCGCGGGCCTTGGCCGACTGGAGCCGTTCGCCCGCCGTCCTCCTATAGAGACGGGCCACGCCGAGCAGCATCGAGAACGTGAACTCCCCGGACGGGCTCGTGATGTCCTCCGGCATGTCCGGGGTGGTGATGATCCCACCGGCTTCCGTGACCTCCCGAACCAGCCACTCGCCGTGGTTGGGGTCTCGGGACAGCCGGTCGAGGCTGTAGGCCACCAACCCGCCCGCCTCGCCCGCCTTGATCGCTTCCAGGGCGCGAGCCATACCGGGCCGCTCCAGGGGATGCGTGCCTCCGGACACGTCGATGTCCTGGATGACCTCGCCTGTCGCATACCCCTTTGTCGCCGCGAAGGACCGCGCCCGCTCCTCCTGCTCCCTGGGCGAGTAGAACTTCTCGTCGGCGCGGTCGCCCTTGCGCGAGACACGGACGTAGACAATGAGAGGCCTGCGCGACCTCGAATCCTCCTGTGGAATGGGCATGCCCATATTCTGCCTGCGCGCGTAGGGAGCGCGGGGGCCTCGGAGCCGGCTCGACACCGGGCGCGTACTCGGAGATGACGAGCCCGCGCTCGGCGATCCGCGCCGCGAGCTCGGCGTGCGCGGCGGGGTAGTTCCGGTCGATGCCGCAGCCGAGAACCGCGACGGTCAGGCCTCCTGCGTCGAGGGCCCCGCGGTGCGCGTGGCCGTCGACGCCCCGGGCGAGACCGCTGACGACGACGAGCCCTGCAGCGGCGAGCTCGCGGCCGAGCATTCGCGCGACGTCAGCGCCGTACGACGAGCACGAGCGAGCGCCGACGATCGCGACGGCGGGCCGGTCGAGCAGCTCCAGCTCTCCCCGGCCGCGAACGAACAGGCCGGCCGGCGTGTCGAAGATCGCCACCAGGCCGCTCGGGAAGCTCGGCGACGAGCGCGGCAGCCATCGGAGCCCACGCTTGTCCAGGCCGGCCAGATACGCGCGCTCGTCGAACTCGCGCTGGAACCGTGCGAACCGCTCGCCCCGCGGAGCTGAGATGAGATGCGAGTCTGTGTCCGCCGCGAACGCGGCCAGAGCGAGCTCGCTCATGAAGGCCGAAGCTCCGACGGCGTGCGGTAGGAGAGCGCCTCCGAGATGTGCTCGGGCAGGACCTCGTCCGCCCCGGCCAGCGCCGCGATCGTCTGGGCAGATCGGGCCACGCGCGCTCGCCCCCGACCGGACAGCGGCAAGCGCTCGACGGCGCGAGTCAACAGCTCGTCGGCCTCCGCCGAGCGTCGCGGCACCTTCGCGCGCAGCCGCTCCCGCGCGGCGCACACCCGTTCCCGCACCGGCGCGGAAGCCTCCGACGGCCCGGCCGCCAGCTCGACGCCGCGCGGCCTCGGCACGGTCACGACGAGGTCGAAGCGGTCGAGCAGCGCCCGCGAGAGCTTGTCGCGGAACGCCGCGAGCCGCTGCGGCGAGCAGGAGCACTCCGCGCCGGGATCGCCGCGCGCGCCGCAGGGGCACAGGTTCATCGTCGCCACGAGCTGGAAGCGCGCCGGGAACAGCGCCTGGCCGGCCGCCCGCGCGATGCTGACGACGCCGTCCTCGAGCGGCTGGCGGAGCGACTCGAGCGCGGGCCGCATGAACTCCGGCAGCTCGTCGAGAAGCAGCACGCCCCGGTGAGCCAGGCTCGCCTCGCCGGGACGTGGCCCCGGCCCTCCGCCGACGATCGCCGCCGTCGAGGCCGAGTGGTGCGGCGCGCGGAACGGCGGCTCCGCGATCAGCGGCCGGTCCGGCAGCAGCGTCCCCGCCACCGAGTGGATGCGCGTCACCTCGAGCGCCTCGTCCGGCGCGAGCGGGGGCAGGATTCCGGGCAGGCGGCGCGCAAGCATCGTCTTGCCCGTGCCCGGCGGGCCGCCGAGGAGCAGGTTGTGCCCTCCCGCGGCGGCGATTTCGATCGCCCGCCGAGCCCGTTCCTGGCCGCGCACGTCTGCGAGATCGGGGTGCGTCGGCGCTGACGGCCTCCCGTTCGCGGGGGGCGTGTAGGGCGGCGGCTCCCCCTCGCCGCGCAGGTACGCGACCGCCTCGGCCAGGTGCCGGAGCGGCACGGCCTCGACCCCGGCCAGCTCGGCCTCGGGCGTCGACTCGGCGGCGCAGAGCAGCCGGGTGAAGCCGGCCCGCCGTGCTCCTTCGGCCGCCGCGAGCACGCCGCCGATCGGGCGCACCCGCCCGTCGAGCGCGAGCTCGCCGAGGGCGGCGTGGCCGGCGAGAGCGGCGGCGGGGATCTGCCGCGAAGCGGCCAGGATCGCCAGGGCGATCGGCAGGTCGAAGCCCGAGCCTTCCTTGCGCAGGCCCGCGGGCGCGAGATTGACAGTGATCCGCCGGACCGGCCACTCGAGCTCGGCGGAGGCAATCCCGACACGGACGCGCTCTTTCGCCTCCTGACACGCACGGTCGGCGAGGCCGACGATCGCGAAGCCGGGAACACCCAGCTGGAGGTGCGCCTCGACCTCGACGCGACGCGCCTCGAGGCCGACGAGCGCGTGCGTGACCGTCCGCGCGAGCACGCTTCGACGCTAGCCCGCAACGTGTGACGTGTCTGCGGCCGAAGTGTGCCGCTATTCAGGCACGGCGACGAGCACGTCCTCGAAGAACTCGCCCGCGCGCCGGCCGGTGCGCCGGTTGACGTGGCGTCGGAGCCGCCCCTCGAGCCGCAGGCCTGCGCGCTCGAGGATCTCCGGATAGAGGTCGCGCCGGTCGTTGACCACGATCAGCACCGGCGCGCCCGGCTGAAGCGCAGACACGGCATTCCGGAGGGCTGCGGCGATCCCTTCCCCGTAGGCGGCGAGCGCGGCCTTGCTCGTCCCGGCCGCGGCCGCGCCGATCTCGCGCTCCCGCCGGTCGTCGAGGCCGAGCAGCTCGTAGGCGTAGCGATGCTGCTCGTGGTAGTCGATCAGGCCCGGGTACGGGGGCGACGTGATCACGGCGTCGAACGGCGCGTGCTCGGCCGGATCACACCACGCGAGCTCACGCGAGTCGCCGTGCAGGACAACCGCTCCGCGTCCCCGGCTGCGGACGCGCGCGAACGCCTTGATGCGCGCCAGCGTGTCGAGCGCGTAGCGGCGCAGGAAGTGGGCCGCGTGGTCGACCGGTCGGCACGTGCGCTTGTGCTTGTGGCACCAGTAGGGCTCGCGCTGCGGTGTCCGTGGAAAGTCGAGGTCGAAGTGAGTCGTCAGGCGGGCCGAGCGCGCGGCGCGCGCGAGCACGACCCGCATCACGTCCGCGTGCTCGTACTCGTCGACGAGCGCGCGCCACGCGAGCAGGTCGGCTGCCGCCTGCGGTGCGAACCACTGTCCGATGTAGCCATGCCCCGGTGTCAGACACTCGGACCTGTCCGGAAGAGACTCGTGCCGGGCGACCGCGTCGCGGAGCTCCTTCTCGAGCGTGAACTCGTTATAGCGGGCCGTCTTGACCCGCATCAGCAGGCAGTTGAACGCGGCCAGGTCTCCGCCGGCCGCGTCGTAGCCGGACTCGAGCGCCTGGACGAGCGTCGTCCCCGAGCCGGCGAACGGGTCGAGGACGCGGCCTCCGGGAGCGACATACCGTCCGAGCAGCACCTCGACGAGCTGGGGGATGAACTTGCCGAGGTAGGGGTGCAGGCGGTGGACGTGCTTCGTCCGCTCGCGCTCGGGCAGCTCCCGCTCGGACCACGACAGATCGAGGTCCAGCGTCGCGTAGAGCGCCTCTTGCGTTTTTGGCATGATCCTCGCAGTACGGGGTCGACAGCGAGGACCCTTCTTCGCTATTGCGAGCGAGGACCCTTCCTGGCTCGTTCGCGGCGAGCTAGTGCTCTACGTGATCAGCCGCTCGCTCTACAAGATCCTCGGCGAAGCTCTCAGCACGCTCAGCATGGCGGATCGGCGTCGAACGCACGTCTGCGGCTGACACACCGTGAACTCCTACCTCCACCTCTTGCAGCTCCGACGGCTCGTAAAGGACAGTCAGCTTTGCTCCGCTGTAGGCGTGGACATCGCAAACATATGCCTCTGTGTTCGGAGCCCAGATGGCACTTGTGTCAGGCCGCCTGAGTCTCACGCTGAGGTTGTTTGGCGCCTCGCGAACGCAGCCGGGAACGATGCAGTCAGGCATGTCTCCTCCTCGGGTCTATACGTAGAGTTTACGACACACTTCGCACATGATCGCTGCCCCGAGGCGGCCCGGAGCTGAGGCCGGGCTTTGCCCGGTCTCAGCCACTGCGGACCGACCTTGCTACTTCAGGGAAGGGGGCTCACGGGGGAAACCGGCTGTTTCCCCCGTGCTAGCCGAAGGCGTCCCTGACCCGCTCGAGCTTCCCCTGCCGAACGGCGACGACGTCGAACGTAGCCTCCAGGCCGGCGAGGTCGGGTCGGGTCGCGAGCCAGGCCTCGGCCGCACGCCGCAGGCGGCGCTGCTTCTCGGGCCCGACCATCTCCAGCGGGTCGCCACGGCCAGCGCCGCCCTTCGACTTCACCTCACAAAAGACGAGGCGTCGACCGCGGCGAGCGATCACGTCGAGCTCGTTGCCGCCCGCCCAGACGTTCGTGCCGAGGATCCGGTAACCGCGCAGGCGGTAGTGCCGGAGCGCCTGCTGCTCCGCCCGATTCCTCACACGGCGTAGCAGAGCGCCTGAAACGAGCGGCGGTGCACGTCGGACGGCCCGTGCCGGCGCACCCGGGCGGAGTGCTCGGGCGTGATGTAGCCGACGTGCGAGGCGAACCCGTAGGCCGGGAAGAGGCTGTCCATGCGCCGCATCAGCCGGTCTCGTACGACCTTGGCGACGATCGAGGCGGCGGCGATCGCCGCGCTGCGCTCGTCGCCGTCCACGACTGCGGTGTGCTCGGGAGCCGAGGGGCCGAGTCGGAAGCCGTCGACGAGACAGACCTCCCCCGGGGGCGTGAGCGCGTGGAGAACGGCACGGAGACCGGTGAGGTTGCACACGTGCAGACCGTCGCTGTCGATCCTGGCCGGGGAGAAGGCCCGGACGCTGATCCGCTCCGCGCAACCGACGACGGCACGGAACAGCTCCTCGCGCTGGTCCTCGCTAAGCTGCTTGGAGTCGTTCAGCAGCGCGAGCGGCCGCACCCTGGCGCCGCGCAGAGTCTGGTAGTCGAACAGAACGCCGGCCACGAGCAACGGGCCGGCCAGGGAGCCGCGCCCGGCCTCGTCGGCGCCGACGACGTAGCGTGCGCCGATGCTCCGGTCGAAGCTAAGGAGCTTCGGGCCCGTCCGCCTCGGCCGCGACCGCGGCCTCGACGGGCTCGCCGGACTCGGTCTCGCCTGCGGGCTCGGACTCGTCGGCGGACGCTTCGGGCTGCTCGGCGACAGGCTCCTCGACGGGCTCGGCTTCTGCCGCGGAAGCTTCTTCGGGAGCTTCCGCGGGAGCTTCCTCGGCGGCCTCGACGGCATCGGCCGAGGATAGCTTGCCCCCATACTGCTTGGCCCTGACGCGCGCCTTCTTTCCCACTTTCTCGCGCAAGTAGTAGAGCTTCGCGCGATTCACGTCGCCGATCTGCACCATCTCGATGCGTTCGATCTTCGGCGAGTGGAGTGGGAACGTGCGCTCGACGCCGACGCCGAACGACTGCTTGCGGACGGTGAACGTCTCGCGGGCGCCGGCTCCCTGGCGCTTGATGACGATGCCTTCGAAGACCTGGACGCGTGACCGCGAGCCCTCGATGACGCGGAAGTGGACGCGGACGCTGTCGCCGGCCTTGAACCTCGGCAGGCCCTTGCGCAGCTGACGCTGCTCGATTGTCTCGATGGCGTTCATCACGAAAGAGGGGCCCGCGCCGGGCCGACTGCCAATGCTAGCGAAAGGCCGGGGCGCCTCGCCGGCCGGGCAGCGCTAGCGGAAGCTGATCCGGTTCGGGGGCCAATAGACGAAGAACACCTTGCCGATCAGGTTGCCCCTCGGCACCGAGCCCCACTCGCGCGAGTCGCACGACTGCGACCGGTTGTCGCCCATAAAGAAGTACTGGCCTTTCGGGACGTGCCAGGTCTTGTCGAAGTGCGACGTGTCGGCGAGGCGCGTGTCGCTCGGGACGTAGGACTCCTTCAGCCTCTTGCCGTCGATGTAGATGAAGCCCTTGAAGTCCTCGTGGATGGTGTTGCCCGGGAGCCCGATCAGGCGCTTGACGAACGTGCCGCCCTCGCCGCACTTCTGGGCCGCCTCCGGGGGCGTCTTGAAGACGATGATGTCGCCGCGCGACGGGCTCGAGAACCAGTAGCAGAACCGACAGGCGAGCACGCGGTCGGAGAAGTGCGCCTCGCAGCCCTGGCCCGGCCGCGCGCAGTGCAGCGTCGGCTCCATCGACGAGGACGGGATCCGGTACGGGTTGACGATCCACTGCTTGAGCGCGAGCACGATCAGGATGGCGCCGATGATCGTCACGGCCCAGTCGATCGCGATCCGCCAGGGCCGCGGGAGATTGCGCGTCATGCGGTCGACCGGATTCCACGAGCGGTGCGCCTGCGCGGGCTTCCCGTATCTCGGCTGCCCCCCTCGCGCGATCGCCTCGTCGTACGCCGCACGCCGGGTGGGGTCCGAGAGCAGCCGGTAGGCGGCATCGACCCGCTTGTGCTGGTCGATGCGCGCGGGATCCGTGTCCCAGCGGTACATCTCCGCATAGCGCTGGTATGCGGCCCTGACGTCGTCCGCGGATGCGTCGCGCGGGACGCCGAGGATCTCGTAGGGATCCACCGTCGACGCCGCAACGCCGCTGTCGCCGACCGGGGGTGGCGTGACGCCGTCGAACATGCCCGGCGGGCGGCTCTCGGAGTCGCTCACCCGGCGCTCCGGAGGCGACTCTGGTCACGACGCCATCCGTCGATCTGCGCGTGGTGCCCCGACAGCAGCACCTCCGGGACGTGCCAGCCGCGGAACTCGGCCGGACGCGTGTAGTGCGGATACTCGAGCCCGCCCTCGAGCTCGGCCGAGAAGCTCTCGACCCGGGTCGACTCCTCGCTGCCGGTCGCGCCGGGCAGGAGCCTCGCGACGGCATCGACGAGAACCATCGCGGCGAGCTCGCCGCCCGAGAGGACGTACGGCCCGATCGAGATCGCGTCGGAGCAGAGATGGACGAGGATGCGCTCGTCGAAGCCTTCGTAGCGGGCCGAGAGCAGCGTCAGCCGCTCCTCCGCGGCGAGCTCCTCGACGATCTGCTGGTCGAGCGGCCGGCCCTGTGGCGTCAGGGCGACGACGCGGTGCTCCGGCACCCCGCCGTAGACGGCGTCGAGCGCCGCCGCGGCGACGTCGACGCGCAGCACCATGCCGGCGCCGCCGCCGTACGGCTCGTCGTCGACCTGCCCGGAGCGGAGCGGCGTGAAGTCCCGGTAGTTGAGGAGCCGCAGGTCGAGCTCGCCGCCGAGCACGGATGCGAGCGGGCGCTGCTCGGTCAGCCATGCGAAGGCCTGGGGAACCAGGGTGAAGACGTCGAGCTGCATTCAGCGAGGGTAGTCGTCGTCGGCGAAGCCGCGCGCGACAACGATTCTGCCTGCTGCGAGGTCGACCTGGCAGATGCAGTCCTCGTGCATGGGGAGCGCGACGCCCGAATCGAGCTCGAGCACGTCGTTCGCGACCCCCGGAGCGACGTCTCGCACCCGGCCGAGCGGGCGCCCGCCTTCCTCCTCGACCTCGAGCCCGACCAGTTGGAAGACGTAATAGGCGTCGCCTGCCGGAGGCGGGAGCTCGGACACCGGCACGGTGAGCTCGGTGCCGCGAACGACCGGCCGGTCGAGCCGGATCACCGGCATGCCGCGCGCCCGCTTCGACGCGAGCACGCGCGCCTGCTCGCCGCCGGCCCAGAGCAGCGCGTCGACCGCGAAACGAGCCGGGTCGTCGCTGGCCGCCTCTACCACGAAGGAGCCGTCGAGCCCGTGTGGCCGACCGACGCGGCCGATCGTGACGAAGCCGTCGCCGGACGCGTCGCTACTCGGCAATCTCGAGCAGCACGCGACGGTCGAGCCGCGCTCCCGCCGCCCGGGCGAGCGTCCGCAACGCCTGCACCATGCGCCCGCGACGCCCGATCACCTTGCCGCGGTCGGCCTCGGCGACGTGGAGCCGCAACAGCAGGTCGCCGTCCGCATCGATCTCCTCGACCCGGACGGACGACGGGTCGTCGACGATCTTCTTCGCCAGGAAGCAGACGAGGTCGGCCGGGGCGGACACTACGCGACGCTGATGTTCTTGGCCTTCAGCAGGCGTGCCACCGGATCCGAGGGCTGCGCGCCCTTCGAGAGCCAGTCCTTGACCTTCGCCTCGTCGAACTCGATCAGCGACGGGTCGTGCTGCGGGTTGTAGCGCCCGACGATCTCGATGAACCGGCCGTCGCGCGGCGAGCGCGAGTCGGCGACCACGATCCGGTAGATCGGGTTTTTCTTCGACCCGACCCGGGTGAGCCTCATGCGAACTGCCATCCCACTCCTTTCTAGCGCTTCCCGGCGACGGGAAACGCGGGCATCTTGCCCTTGCTGATCTGCTTCATCATCTTCTGCATCTGCTTGCGGGCGTTCAACAGCTGGTTGACCTGCTGCACGGTCGTCCCGCTGCCCTTCGCGATCCGCTGCCGCCGCGAGCCGTCGATCATGTGCGGCAGGCGACGTTCCCTCGGCGTCATCGAGAGGATGATCGCCTCCACTCGCCCGAGCTCCTGCTCGTCGACCTCGACGTCCTCGAACTCCTTGCCCAGGCCGGGGATCATCGAGATCAGGCTCTTCACCGGGCCCATCCGCCGCATCATGCGGTAGCTGGTCAGGAAGTCGTCGAAGTCGAGCTCCCCGGCCATCAGGCGGGCCTCCATGTCCTTCTGCTCGTCCTCGGTCGTCGCGGCCTCCGCCTTCTCGATCAGCGTCAGCACGTCGCCCATGCCGAGGATCCGGGAGGCCATGCGGTCGGGGTGGAAGATCTCGAGCTGGTCGAGCTTCTCGCCGACGGACGCGAACTTGATCGGCTTGCCGGTAACGGCCTTGACCGAGAGGGCCGCGCCGCCGCGGGCGTCTCCGTCGAGCTTGGTCAACAGCACGCCGTCGAAGGCGACCCGCTCCTGGAAGGCGAGCGCGACGTCGACCGCCTGCTGGCCCGTCATCGCGTCGAGAACCAGCAGCACGTTCGTCGGCCGGGTCGCCTCCGCGATCCGGCCCAGCTCGTCCATGAGCTCCTCGTCGATCTGCAGACGCCCGGCGGTGTCGACGATCACGACGTCTCGTCCCTGAGACCGGGCGGATTCGACACCCTCGAGCGCAACGGCGACGGGATCGGTATTGCGCGAGGTGAACACGGGCAGCTGGATCTGCTTTCCCAGCTGTTCGAGCTGTGCGATCGCGGCCGGGCGTTGCAGGTCGGCGGCGACGAGCGCGGGGCTCTTCCGCTCCTTGCGCAGCATCAGGGCGAGCTTGGCGGCCGCGGTCGTCTTGCCCGAGCCCTGCAGGCCGACGAGCAGGATCACGGTCGGCGGCCGCCCGGCGAACGCGAGCCGCGAGTCGCTCCCGCCCATGATCCGGGTCAGCTCCTCGTGGACGACCTTCACGACCTGCTGGCCCGGCGTGAGGCTCCTCAGCACCTCCTGCCCGAGCGCGCGCTCCTTGACCGCGGCCGTGAACTCCTTGACGACGGCCAGGTTGACGTCGGCCTCGAGCAGCGCGAGCCGGATCTCGCGCATGGCTTTCGAGATCGTCTCCTCGTCCAGCTTCCCGCGCGAGCGGAGGCCGCCGAGAACGGCTTGCAGCTTGTCGCCGAGGGCGTCGAACATCGCCGGACAGTGTACGGGCCGATTGTCGGTCGACTTTAGACAGCAGCCAGCGCGCGAAGGCAGCGGCTCAGGCTGTCGGATTGGATCGCGGCGACACTTGGCCGCCAGCCCTCTTCTTGATCCAACAAGAATTCAATTAGCCGCGCTGCGTAGCCTGGGCCCACGCGCTGACCACTCCGCTGGGACGGCACCATGTCAGCCCGGATGGCTCGACGGCGAGAGTGCCTGGCCAGGTTAACCATTGTCTGTTTTGGGTCAAGCTCATCATCTGGAAGGACAGGTACACGAGCTAGCGGCACGCTCATGAACCTGGCGAGGCGCTCGCGATCGCCCAAGATCCACGACTCGATCGCGCGAACAGCAACCCGGAAGCACATTTGAGGAGCTGGTGCCGGAAGCACGCCGGACTGGAGCTCTGGGGCGCACGCCACCCCGTTGAGATCGAGGAGAACAACCCATGGCGCGTACTGAGCAGCGTGGTTGAATCCGGCCAGTCGCTTGAGCAGATTGGCCTTCCCATTTGTGACATAGACGTGCTCGATGGCGCGGTCCGTCTCCTGGCAAACGCGCCGCAGCGCAACCTCGTCGATCGAGCCCTCGACGGCACCCGTCAAGACATACAGCTCTTCGACCTTAGCCCCCAAAGAGCGACAACTGATCAGCGTTCTTCGGTTTCGCGCGCGGCAAGACCGCGGCCGCCATTGAATCTCCCCCCGCAAGGAGCGCGACCACCTGTCCGATGTCGGCGGCCAGCGTGACCTGAGTTCCTTCCTTGCCAGGCGTCAGTAGAAGGACTTCGTCAAGGCCGATTCCCTCGTCAGAGAGAAGCTCCGGAGAGTGGGTGCTCACAAGGATCTGCCGCGTTCGACTTCGCTGAATCCTCGCCATTACGGAAGGGATGAAGCGCACTACCTCAGGGTGTAGAGAGAGCTCTGGTTCCTCGAGGAGGAGCGGGCCCTGGCCATCCAGGAATGACCACAACAGGCCGAACAGACGCAAAGTCCCATCCGACAACTGATCCTCGGTCTGCCAACCTGCGTTCGGTCTCCAGTGTTCATATTGCGCTCGGAGGTGAGGCGCTCCACTGATCTCGTCTCTCTCCAGTTGGAGTTCTCGAAGCTGCGGAACCGCAACTCTGAGCGCCTGCGCGATTCGACCAAACCTTGAATCGCGCGTCCGACGATCAGTTCTAGCCAACTGCTCCAGAAAGTCCCCGCCGTAGGGATCCCCGGTACGGCCGACTGACCGATCCGGCTCCCGCACAAGTTGCGGAACGATGTGGAGATATCTGACGGAGGTTAGAAACTCAGCAACGTCTCGGAAGTCCTGGTTTGCGTTGATCTGCTCAAGGTGCGTTTGTCGAAGTCGTTCGCGGTCGCTTCGATCGGCTTCATCTGGACGTTCCAGCAAGACCTGGCCCCGATGCCGAACTTCTTCCCTAGTGATTGTCGGCTTGCGCTGATTGTCCTGAGTGAAGCTCAGAGAGTAGGACCACTCGTCTCGATCGTCGCTCTCACCAATCCGAACAGAGAGGGCAACATCTGGGTATCTGCGGGCGGACAGTGACCGGATTTTGGACACACCGCCTCGCTTCTGGATGGCTTCTTGAAAACCGCCTCCAACGGATGCGATGTCTCGTAGGAAGCGGAAAGCGTCCAGGAGGTTCGACTTCCCGGAGGCGTTGGGGCCGACTATGAAGACGCGTGACGCTAGGTCGGTGTCGACCTCGTAGAAGTTGCGCCACTTCTCAAGTCGGACGTGTGTGAACTGCATTTGTAGTCCCCTAATCTACTGCGGCTCGGCGTCAGCACATGCCGCGAAGGCGCGAAGACGTGGTCTCCCTCCCCAGATCATTCGCTACCAACGAGCGCCCGCGCGAAGTCCGCAGGGTCGAACGGCTGCAGGTCCTCGAGCCCCTCCCCCACGCCGATCAGCTTGACCGGCAAACCGAGCTCGACGGCGATCGGCAGGACGATCCCGCCCTTGGCCGTTCCGTCGAGCTTCGTCAGGGCTACTCCGGTCACCTCGACTGCCTCGCGGAAGAGCCGCGCCTGCTGGAGGCCGTTCTGGCCCGTGCTCGCGTCGAGCACGAGCAACGTCTCGTGGGGCGCACCTTCGAGCCGGCCGGCGATGACGCGCCGGATCTTCCGCAGCTCCTCCATCAGGTTCGTCTGGGTGTGCAGGCGCCCGGCCGTGTCGACGAGCACGACATCGCGGCCGCGGCTCTCGGCGGCGTCGATGGCGTCGTACGCAACGGCGGCGGGGTCGGCGCCCTTCGACGAGCCGACGAAGTCGGCACCTGCGCGCTGCGACCAGATCTCGAGCTGCTCGTCGGCGGCAGCCCGGAACGTGTCGGCCGCCGCGACCAGCACGGAGTGGCCGTGCTCCGAGAGGCGGTGGGCGAGCTTCCCGATCGTCGTCGTCTTGCCCGTGCCGTTGACGCCGACGACGAGAACGACGCTCGGACGGTCGTGAACGGCCAGCGTTCCCGGCTCGCCGAGCATGCCGGTGATCTCCTCGACCAGGGCCTGCGCGAGGTCGTCGACGTCGCGACGCCTGCGCAGGCGGTCGACGAGCTCCTCCGTTGCGGCCACGCCCACGTCGGCCGAGATGAGCGCCTCCTCGAGCTCCTCCCACGACTCGTCGTCGCGCGGATCGAACCGACCGAGCGGCAGCCGGATGACGTTGCGGGTCCGACCGAGCGAGCTTCGCAACCGCCCCAGGAACCGACGGCGCTCGTCCTCCGGCTCGGTGAGCTCACGCTCGTCGCCGAGCAGGTCTGACCAGCTTCGCGCCATCCGGGCGCGCAGGATAGTCACGAGCGCCCGGGCACGGCGGGTGCCACACAATCGTCACAGTCGCGTCTCACACGCGTGACACTTTCCCGGCTACGCTCAAACCGGGGGGTCAGGGCCGCAGGCCCCGGGGGGAAACCAGTAGAGAGAGGGCCGCGCCGCCCCCGTCAGGCCGCGGCTTCCGCTTCCTCCCGCGGCAGGCGGCGCGAGAGGACCTGCGAGACGCCGTCGCCGCCCATCGTCACGCCGTAGAGGATGTCCGCGGCTTCCATCGTCCGCTTCTGGTGCGTGACGACGATGAACTGCGCTCGGTCGGCGAACCCGCGCAGCAGCGACACGAACCGGCCGATGTTCGTGTCGTCGAGCGCCGCCTCGACCTCGTCCAGCAGGTAGAACGCGCACGGGCGGGCCAGGAAGAGGGCGAACAGGAACGAGATCGCGCCGATCGCCTTCTCGCCGCCCGAGAGCAGCGACAGCCGCGTGATCCGCTTTCCGGCCGGGCGCAGCTCGACCTCGATCCCCTGCTCGGCCTCGCTGTCCTCCCCCTCGGCCTCGGTCAGCCGCAGCCGGCCCTCGCCGCCCGGGAACAGCGTTCCGGCGACCTCCGCGAAGTTCCGCTCCACCGCCGCGAACGTCTCCGTGAAGCGCCTTTCCACGGTCTCCGCCAGTTCGCGACGCAGTTTGTCGAGCTCGGCGAGCGAGCGTTCGAGGTCGGCGCGCTGCGTCCGCAGCTCCTCGAGATGCTCCTTCTCGCGCTCGTACTCCTCCTTCGCGAACGGATTCACACCGCCGAGCGACTCGCGCCGGCGCTCGAGTCGCAGCAGCTTCGTCTCCAGCTCCTCGCGCAGGCCCTCGGCGGGCTCGGCGTCCGCCTCGGAGAGCCTCCGCTGCGCCTCGGCCGCCTCGGCCTCGAGCCTCGCCAGCTCGACCTCGACAGTGGAGGCGCGCTCGCCGGCACCGGTCGCCTCGTGCCGGAGATCGGCTTCGGCCGCGCCGAGCCGTCGCAGCCCGGCGGCGAGCTCCGCCGCCCGGCCGGACTCGGTCTTGGTCTCGGCCTCGAGCGGAACTTCGAGGCGCCGCGCCACGGCGCCACAGCGCTCGAGCTCTACCAGCAGCCGTTCCGAGAGCGCGACCAGTCGCGGGTCCGCGTGCCGCACACGCGGCTCCGCACCGGACGCCCGCGCCGCCAGCTCCCGCGCCTGCGCCTGGAGCAGGCGGAACTGCGCCTCGAGCTCGAGCTGGATCGCCTCGGCCGCCTCGCCGGCGAACCAGAGCTCGCCGTTCCCGGGGTCGTAGCCGATGCCCTCGCGGGTCACGGCCGGAACGGACGACTGCAGCAGCGCGTCGAGCGGGACGACCGGCAGTCGCGCGACGAGCTCCTCCGGATCCTGGTTGACGAGGACGACGAGGCTGCCGAGCCCCGCCGACCGCGCGTGCTCGACGAGCTCGAGCCCCCGCTCGGGCGTGCCGGCAAGAATCGCCGCCGCACGATGGCCGAGCGCGGCCGCGACGGCGCGCTCGTCCCCGGGCTCGACCTCGAGCAGGCTCAGCGCCAAGCGCTCGCCCCGTTCGGACAGCGCTCGCGCCGCGGGCGGCAGCCCCTCTCGCTCGTCGAGAGCCCGGCGGAGAACCGCGGCTCTCGCCTCGGCGATGCGGGCCTGCTCTGCGAGCTGCTCGCCCACTCGCTCGACGATCGGCTCCCGTAGCCGGGCGAGCAACTCGTCGGCCGCCTCGCGGCGCAGCTCGACGCGCTCCCGCCCGCTGCGCAGTCGGTACAGCGTCGCCGCCGCACCCTCGCGGCCGCCCGCGACTGCGGCCAGCTCCTCCTCGGCCCGCTCGCGCTGGCGCAGCAACGCCTCGAGCTGCTCCTCGAGTCGGTGACGCTCGTCGACGACGACCCGGCCGCGCTGCTCCGCGTCGGTAATGCGCGCGTCCAGCTCGCCCAGGTCGATGGTCGCGATGCCGGCGCGCAGGCCGGCGATCTCGGCGGCGAGCTTCTCTGCCCGCTCAGCCGCAGTCGCCTGCAGCGCGAGCGGCCGGAGCCGCTTGGCGACCTCGGCCTCGAGGTCGCGGGCGCGCTCGACCTGCTGTCCGACGCGCGCGAGCTTCAACTCGGCGCGATGCCGGCGGCGCTTGAACCGTCCCAGGCCCGCCGCCTCCTCGACCAGTGCGCGCCGCTCCGGCGCGCTCGACGTCAGGATCGCCTCGACCTTTCCCTGGCTGACGATCGACCCGGCTCCCGGCCCCAGCCCGACGTCGGCGAGCAGCTCGACCACGTCCACCCGGCGCACCTGCGCGCCGTTGACGAGGTACTGGCCCTCGCCGCCGCGATGGAGACGGCGGACGATCGAGACCTCGGAGAAATCGAGCCCCGGCAGGGCCTGGTCGGCGTTGTCGAACTGCAGCTCGACCTCGCAGAAGTCGGCAGGCGGGCGCCCGGCCGACCCGCCGAAGAGCACGTCGTCCGGCTTCTCGGCGCGCAGCTCGCTCGGCGCCAGGCTGCCGGCGGCCCACACCAGCGCGTCGGCGATGTTCGACTTGCCGGACCCGTTCGGCCCGACGACCACGGCCACCCCCGGCTCGAGGCGTACCTCGACCTGATCCGGGAACGACTTGAACCCGCGCATGCGGACGGACTTCAGATACACGCCGGCGCAACGCTAACGATCCGCGCGGATGGCCCGGTGCCGCGGGCCCTACACCGGCGGCTCCTCGGCGGCCAGCGACTCGAGCGCCTGCAGCGCCGCCTCCTGCTCGGCCTCCTTCTTCGTCGAGCCGGCGCCGACCCCGCGCTGCTCGCCGTCGATCAGTGCGGCGCACGTGAAACGCCGGTCGTGAGCAGGCCCTACCGTCTCCAGCACCGTGTAGACGACCTGCTTGCGGATCCGGGCCAGCTCCTCCTGGAGCTCCGTCTTGTAGTCGACCGAGTGCGTGGCGGCGTACTCCATCTGACCGCGGAACGCAGCGACGATCGCTTCCTCGACCGCCTCGAACCCCTGCTCGAGGAAGATCGCAGCGAGCGCCGCCTCGAGCAGCGCCGCGAGCACGTTGCGGTTCTGCGCGAGGCGGGTCAGCTCCTCCGGCTGCGCCGCCGCGCCTCGCTCGAGCAGCTCCGCGCCGAGCCCGAGCTCCTGCGCGACGAGCGCACACGCCCGGCGCGAGACCACGTGCGACCGGATCTTCGCCAGGCGCCCCTCCGAGAACTCCGGATAGCGGTCGTACAGGTGCCTGGCGACGGAGAGCTCGAGGACGCTGTCGCCGAGGAACTCCAGCCGCTCGTACGAGGACGCGCGGTCCGGCGCCCAGGACGAGTGGGTGAAGACGTGCTCTGCCCGTTCAGACGGAAGCGAGCCGATCAGCTCGGCGAGCTGCCGAACGTCGCCTGCCTGCGTGTCGCCGCTACTGGTGCGTCGAGACGTAGTCGACGGCCTGTCCGACGGTCGTGATCTTCTGGGCGTCCTCGTCGGAGATCTTGATCCCGAACTGGTCCTCGAGCTCCATGATCAGCTCGACGAGGTCGAGCGAGTCGGCGTCGAGATCCTCCTGGAACGACGCCTCCTCGTTGATCTCGCCCTCGTCGACGCCCAGTTGCTCGACCAGGACCTCCTTGACTCGTTCGTACACTTCCTCGCGCGAAGCTGCCATGTCACCTCTCTCGGGGGTTGGATTCGGAAAGCGCGCGGATGCTAACACGCTCTCCCCCGGACTCCTGCGCCATTCGCTCGCCGAGACGCCCGACGACGCCGTGGTCGATGCCGCGCGCGGCGAGCCGGATCGCGTTCGCGACCGCGCGGCGGGACGAGTTGCCGTGCGCGATCACGGCCAGGCCCCGCAGCCCGAGGAGGTAGGCGCCGCCGTACGTGTCGGGGTCGAGATGGGCGCGGAGCCGCGCGGCGGCGGGCTTGATCAGCAGGCCGCCCGCCTTCCCGCGCGCGGTGGCGGTGATCTCCGAGCGCAGCCAGTCGAGCGTCGTCCGGATCGTCCCCTCGAGCAGCTTCAGCGCCACGTTGCCCGTGAACCCGTCGCACACGACGACGTCGGTCGCGTGCGCGAGCAGCCAGCGGCTCTCGACGTTGCCGTGGAAGTCGAGATCGCTCGCGGCCAGCAGCTGATGCGCCTCGAGCGTCAACTGGTTCCCCTTCTCGGGCTCCTCGCCGATCGACAGGAGCCCCACTGTCGGGCGCTCGATCTCGAGGATCTCCTGCGCGAAGACCGATCCCATCAGCGCGAACTGGAGCAGGTGCTCGGCGCGGCAGTCGGCGTTCGCGCCCGAGTCGATCAGCACCGACGGCCCCTTCGGCGTCGGCACGACGACCGCGATCGCCGGCCGGAGCACGCCGCGCAGGCGCCGGATGTAGACGAGCCCGGCGGCCAGCATCGCGCCGGTGTTGCCCGCCGACACGACCGCCTGGGCGTGACCCTCGTGGACGGCCCGACACGCGGCGACGAGCGAGCTGTCCGGCTTGCCGCGAACGGCATCGGCCGGCTTCTCGTCCATCGCGATCTCCTGTGTCGTCACGACGAGCTCGAGCCCCTGCGTGTCGAGACCGGTCGGCCCGAACAGCACGGGCTCGATGCCGTCGGATCTCGCCTCGAGCGCGCCCGCGACGATCTCCTCGGGTCCGCGGTCACCCCCGAGGGCATCGACCGCAACCCGGGTCGCGCCAGTCATGGCGCCGAGTCTACGGCTCTAGGGAGCGGGAGTGCGAAGCGGCTCGACTTCGCGCCCACGGTACGTCTTGCAGTTCGGGCACATCTCGTGCGAGCGCTTCGGCTGGTGGCAGTGCGGACAGACGCTCAGGCGCGGTGCCTGGATGCCGTGGTTCGCGCGACGCTTGTCGCGGCGGGCCTTGGACGTCTTCCGCTTCGGAACAGCCATGCGGCCGCGCAGTATAGCGGCGGGCTACGCTTGGTCCGCATGGGCTACAGCATCGTCAACATCAGCGAGATCGAGGGAGCCGGCCCCGGCGGCGCGGTTCGCTTCGTGCGCCGGCAGCTCGGCGTGGAGGCGTTCGGCATCAACTGGTTCGAGCTTCCGCCGGGCGCGGAGGGCCTGGAGCACGACGAGACCGATACCGGCCAGGAGGAGGTCAACGTCGTCGTTCGCGGCTCCGGCGTGTGGCGCGTGGACGGCGAGGAAGTGCCGGTGCGTGAAGGCACGTTCCTGCGCTTCGACCCGGACGCGACGCGCTGCCCGGTCGCCGGGCCCGACGGGATGACGTTCATCGCCGTCGGCACCCGCCCCGGGAGCTACGAGGCGCACGGCCCGTTCTAGACTGACGGAGTGCGGATCGCCACGATCGCAGTCGTCATCCCGCTGATCTTCCTACTAGCCGCCTGCGGCGGCGCGAGCCAGGTCAAGGTGGCGGCGCAGATCATAGGCGCGACATCGCGCGAGCGGACTCTCGTGCGATCGATCCTGGAGCGCATGGCGCCGTCACCGGTGACGCGAGTCCGGTTTCGCAGCCTCCAGCACGACTTCTTCCCGTACGAGCCTCACCGCCGGATGGATGTCTGGCAGGACGGCAATTCAGTGCGTTCGAACTGGGAGGAGACGGTCTTCGCTTACTCGTACGCGCTGCTTGCGCGGGAGCGCCACATCCCGATCGGCTACGTGTCGCTCGACATCGGCAACGGACGGCTCGACGAGTGGCTCGCGAACAAACCGCGCACTCCCATCGACGACTCTCGTCTCCACGCCTTCGAGAGCAAGCTCCGCGACGCTGCGAACGCTGCCCACGCGTCGATCGACTTCCGCGAACTTCGCCCCGGCACGGTGGCCCTCGAGGCGACCGTGACTGCGAAGCGACCGGCCGCGCTGCTCAAGTACCACTTCAAGCCGTTCCACGACCTCTTGACCCACCCGCCGAAAGGGCTCTTCTCCTTCCTGTTCTCGGTCGACGACCCTTCCGGGCAGGTCGCGCTCGCCACCGGAGCAGGATGGACTTCGATCCGTCCTGACCTCGAGCCGTGCGTGTCATTTCTTACGAATTCCCCGGTTCGTAGCTCTGGAACGCCCGCGCGTTGCCCGGCCTAGATGTAGGACCCGAGCAGGTTGGTTCTGGTGGCCGGGGGTTGGTGGCCGAGGGCTGAGTGTCGTCTGCGATGGTTGTAGTGCCAGAGCCAGCCGTCAAGTGCGGTGGTGCGTTCTGTGCTTGAGCGGTAGATGGCGTTGTAGGCCCAGCCTTGGAGCAGGGTGCGGATGAAGCGTTCTGCTTTGCCGTTGGTTTGGGGCCGGTAGGGGCGGGTGCGGCTGTGGCGGATGCCGAGTGTCTTGCAGGCGATCGCGTGGATGGCGGCGCGGTAGTAGGAGCCGTTGTCGGTGAGGATCCTTTCGACCTGGATGCCGTGGCGTTGGTAGTAGGCGAGCGCGCGGCGGAGGAAAGCGATGGCGGTCGTGGCTTTCTCGTCTGCGAGCACCTCGGCGTAGGCGAGGCGGCTGTAGTCGTCGACGGCGATGTGGACGTACTCCCAGCCGACGGTGGCGTGGCGTCTACCGGCACGCCCAGCGACCGTGTGGAAGTTGTGTCGGCGGCCGCCGCCGGTGATGCGCTTGCCGGCGCCGCCTTCGATCCGACCGAGCTTCTTGATGTCGATGTGGACGAGCTCACCTGGCCGCGTGTGCTCGTAGCGGACAGGCTGCTCGAGTCCGATCCGGCCGAGCCGGCCCATCCCCGACCTGTTCAGGATCCCCGACACGGTCGAGAGCGCCATCCCGAGCAGCTCGGCGATCTCGGCCGCTGTCATCCGCAACCTGCGCAGCGCCAGTATCGCCTCGACCCGCTCCGGGGGCGTCCGGTTCGCGACCCGACTGGGCGCCGACGAGCGATCAGACAGCCCCAGCTCACCCTGCACTCGATACCGGCCAACCCACTTGCGCGCACAGCGCACGCTGACACCGGCGGCCTCGGCCGCCGCCGCCAGCGTCCACTCCTCAACAACGACCCGCTCCGCCAACCGGCGGCGGCCACGCCAACTGAGAGCCGCGTTACCGTGAAGCTTCATCCGGGTCCTCCTTCGACTGAGGTGCTTGGCAGCTCTCAGCCTCCAAGGAGACCCGGATGAACCAACGTGCTCAGGAACTACA
>PLBK01000053.1 GCA_003134505.1 Actinomycetota bacterium
CCGGGGAAGTTCATCATCTCCGCGAGGCCGATCACGCGGCGCCGGCGCAGCAGGCCCTGCAGGTCGCCGGGTGTCAGCGGCCGCCGCGGCGACTCGAACGCCGAGGCCGGCACGCACGACGGGGCCATGAAGTAGACGTCGAGCGGNNTCGAGCAGCCAGTGGACGCCGTCCGTCCCGAGCACGTTCGCGATCTCGTGCGGGTCGGCGACGACCGCCGTCGTCCCGAGCGGCAGCACGAGCCGGGCGAACTCGTCCACCAGCAGCTTCGTCGACTCGAGGTGCATGTGCGCGTCGATGAAGCCGGGGACGACGTACCGGCCGGAGGCGTCGAGCACCTCGAGGCCGTCGTACTCGCCGAGCCCGGCGACGTACCCGTCGCAGACCGCCACGTCGACGTCCAGCCACTCGCGCGTGAACACCGACAGGACACGGCCCCCGCGGACGACGAGGTCCGCAGGCTCGGCACCCCGGGCCACCGCGATGCGTCGGGCCAGGCTCACGCGGGGAGGCTACAAGCCGACGATCTCGTCCGGTCGCACCGGCACCCGCGCAAGCTCGCGTCCCGTCGCCGCCCGCAGCGCGGAGAGCACGGCGGCTGTCGAGACGACCGTGGGCGGCTCGCCGACTCCCTTCAGGCCGTAGGGACCGTCGGGCTCGGGGTCCTCGACGAGCTCGGCGACGATCGGCGGCACGTCCAGCGTCGTCGGGATCAGGTAGTCGGTGAAGCTCGCGTTCGTGATCAGGCCGCCCCGCGTCTGGATCTCCTCCATCAGCGCCAGCCCGATGCCCTGCGCGGTGCCGCCCTCGATCTGGCCGTAGACGGCCTGCGGGTTGACCGCCTTGCCGACGTCCTGCGCCGTGCCGATCCAGACGAGGCGCGTTAGGCCGAGCTCGACGTCGACCTCGGCGACGACCTTCATCGCCGCGCACGCGAACGAGACGTGAGCCGGTCCGCCCGTGATCTGTCCCGTCTCGGGATCGAGCGGCCAGGTCCGCGGATGACGGTAGACGCGCTCGACGTCGACGTCCACGCCCGTCCGCTCGCGTTCCTCCAGCGCTGCGCGGCACGCGAGCTGGACCGCGCCGGCAGCCATCCAGGTCATGCGCGACGCGGAGGCCGAGCCGGCCGAGCCGACATCAGCCGTCGACGCAGGGGCGAGCACCACGCTCTCGATGCCGAGCTCCGTCCGCGCCACCTGCAGGATCACGTTCGTGACGCCTTGCCCGACCTCGGCGCCGGCGCAGTGCACCTCGGCCTGCAGCTCGCCCGCGCCGCCGGCGAAGAGTCGGACGCGCGCCGCGCAGGAGTCGTCGAAGCCCTCCGAGTAGCAGATGTTCTTGAAGCCGGCGGCGAAGCCGATCCCGCGGCGTACCCCCTGGCCGTGCGTGGTGTTGCCCGAGCCGCCGGGCAGCCGCAGCGGGTCGCGGGGCAGCTCCTCGGGCTCGGGCGGGTCGAGGGCTGCGGCGCGGCGGATCACCTCGGCGACCGGGAACGAGCCCGTCAGCGTCTGGCCGGTCGGCAGCACGTCGCCGGGCTCGAGCGCGTTCAGCAGCCGCAGCTCGACGGGATCGATGTCGAGCACGGCCGCGAGCTTGTCCATCTGCGCCTCGTGCGCGAAGCAGGTCTGCACGGCGCCGAACCCGCGCATCGCTCCGCACGGCGGGTTGTTCGAATAGACGCAGGTGCTCTCGATCAACGCGTTGTCGACCCGATAGGGCCCGCAGGCGAACGCGCAGGCGTTGGCGACCACCGCCGTCGAGCTCGAAGCGTAGGCGCCGCCGTCGAGCAGGATCCGCATCCGCACCGCCACCAGCCGCCCGTCGAGCGCCGCCCGGTGCTCAGCCCAGATGCGGGCCGGGTGGCGGTGCACGTGGCCGGTGAACGACTCCTCACGGCCGTAGACGATCTTGACCGGCCGGCCCGTATGGAGCGCGAGCATCGCGCCGTGGATCTGCATGGACAGGTCCTCGCGGCCGCCGAACGCGCCGCCGACGCCGGCGAGGTGGATCCGCACCTGCTCCGGCTCGAGCGCGAGGCAGGGCGCGACCTGGTCGCGGTCGACGTGCAGCCATTGCGTGGCGACGTAGATGTCGATACCGCCCTCGCCGTCGGGCACAGCGAGCCCGGACTCCGGGCCGAGGAAGGCCTGGTCCTGGATGCCCACCTCGTAGACGCCTTCGACGCTGACGTCGCCCAGCGCGTCCGGATCGCCGTGGCGGACGACCATCGACCGGATCACGTTCGGCCGCGGGTCGTCCAGGTACCCGTGGCCCGCCGTCGGCCGGTCGGGATGGAGCGGCTCCTGCTCGGTCGCGCGCTCCGGGTCGACGACCGGCTCGAGCGGCTCGTAGTCGACGGTGATCTTCGCGGCGGCGCGGCGCGCCTGCTCCGGGTGCTCGGCCGCGACGAGCGCGACGGCCTCACCGAAGTAGCGGACCCGGTCGATCGCCAGCACCGGCTGGTCCGGGAACTCGAGCCCGTAGCGCTTCTCGCCCGGAACGTCGTCGTGCGTGAGCACGGCGTGCACCCCGGGCATCCCGACCGCCTCCGAGATCTCGATCCCGCGGATGCGCGCGTGCGCGTGTCGGCTGCGGACGGTGTGCCCCCAGAGCATCCCGGCGGCGGCGAGGTCGCTCGAGTAGGCGAACTCGCCCGTCGTCTTCGGGATCCCATCGACCCGGGCAGCGCTTTCGCCGACACGGCCGAGCTCCAGGCTGTGCTTGCCGGCAGCGCTCCCGGGCAAAGCCCGGCAGCGCGCCACGAGCAGGGGGACCGGCGCGCTCACGCGTCGGCTCCGGACGCGGCCAGGCTGACCGCGTCGAGGATCTTCTGGTAGCCCGTGCAGCGGCACAGGTTGCCCGACAGCGCCTCGCGGATCTCGTCGTCCGAGGGCTGCGGGCTCCGTTGCAGCAGGTCGGCCGCGGCGACCACGAGGCCGGGCGTGCAGAACCCGCACTGGACGGCGCCGGCGCGGACGAAGGCGTCCTGTACCGGGTGGAGCTCGCCGTCCCCGGCGAGGCCCTCGACCGTCACGACCTCGTGCCCGTCGGCCTGGGCCGCGAGGACGAGGCAGGAGCAGACGAGCCGCCCGTCGAGGAGCACCGAGCACGACCCGCACTCACCCTGCTCGCACGCGTTCTTCGAGCCGGGCAGGCCGAGCCGCTCCCGCAGCGCGAAGAGGAGGCTCTCGCCGGCCCAGACGTCGGCCTCCTGGCGCTCTCCGTTGACGGTCAGCTCGATCCTCATCGTGCTGCCTCGCTTTTGTGACAGAACCGTCTCAGACACGTCACGATTTCGCGGCTATCGTCAAAAACGGGGGCAAAGGGGCCGCAGGCCCCCGGGGGGAAAGCAAACAGAGCATTCATGCCGCGAGGCACCGTTCGAGGCCGCGGACGGCCAGCACCCGCAGGGCGTGGCGGCGGTACGCGGCCGTTCCTCGCACGTCGTCGATCGGGCTCGCGGCCGAGGCGACGAGCGCGGGGAACCCGTCGGCTTCCGCGAGCGGCGCGATGACCAGCAACGGCACCGGGCCGGCCGATCCGAACGCCGCCCGCAACTCGCCGCGCTCGCGGTCGACGGCCACGGCCAGCGAGCACACCGCGATCACCATCGCGTTCCGCGGGCCGACTTTCATGAACGTCTGCGGCGCGCCCGACGGACGGACGAGCACCGCCACGATCAGCTCCTCCGGCGCGAGTGCGTTCTGCTTCGGCCCGACCAGGAACTCGTGCAGCGCGATCCGGCGCGATCCGCCCAAGCTCGCCACCTCCACCTCCGCGTCCTCGACAAGCAGCGGCGGGAGCGAGTCGCCTGCGGGCGAGGCCGTGCCGAGGTTCCCGCCCAGCGTGCCCCGGTTCCGAATCTGCGGGGAGCCGACTGTCCGCGACGCCTCCGCCAGCGCCGGCAGGAGCGAGCGCAGCGGCTCGGCCATCGCCTCCGCGTAGGTCAACCCGGCGCCGATCCGGAGAAGCCCGTCGTCGCGTGACCAGCCGCGAAGCTCCGGCACCTCGCCGAGATTCAGGATCACCCCGGGCCGCTCCCGGTCGAAGTTGAGCGCGACCATCAGATCCGTGCCGCCGGCGATCGGCACCGCGTCCGGGTGCTCGGTCTTCAGTCGAAGGGCCTCGTCGAGCGAGCGCGGCGTCAGGACGTCCACGGCGCCACTGTATTACCGCTCCTCGCGCACGTAGGGGATCCCGAGGGCGGCCGGCGCCCCGAGTCGCCGCTTCGCCCAGCCGGACGCGATGATCACGAGCACGATCACCGTCGTCAGGTAGGGAAGGGCGTTGAGGAACTCCGGCGTCTTGAAGAAGGTCGGGATCGCCTTGTAGTTGTGCGCCTGGATCGCCGCGGGCAGGCCGCCCGACAGCGCCCCGAACAGGTACGCGCCGACCAGGCACAGCTCGGCGCGCCAGAACGAGAAGATGACGAGCGCGATCGCGATCCAACCCGCGCCGCCGACGAGCGAGTCGCCGGCCGTCCAGCCCGGCGTGATCGACAGGCTGAAGCAGGCGCCGCCGACCCCCGCCAGCGCGCCGCCGCCGAGCACGTGCGCGTACCTGTAGACGGCGATGTTGATCCCCATGGCGTCGGCGGCGCCGGGCGATTCGCCGACAGCGCGCACGTTGAGCCCGAACCGCGTGCGCGAGAGGTACAGCGCGACGGCGATCGTCAGCGCCCAGGACGCGTACACGAGCGCCGACTGGTTGAACAGGATCGGCCCGACGACGGACACGTTCTTGAGGCCGAAGACGTTGATCTGACCGAGCTGGTACTTCGGAGGCACGTCGGCCAGCCCGAGGTCGTTGCCGAGGTAGGACGACAGGCCGAGCCCGCCCGCGAAGATCGTCAGCGCCAGGCCGGAGACGATCTGGCTCGCCCGCAACGTCACCACGAGAAAGGCGTGGATCAGGCCCATGAGCGCGCCCGCGAACGCCGCTGTCAGAACCGCGAGGACGAGGACGAGAGAACCCGGCCCCGGAGCGCGCTGGACGGCCCAGAACCCCATCACGGCGCCGACGAGCATCATCCCCTCGACGCCGAGGTTCAGCACGCCGGAGCGCTCGGCGAGCAACTCGCCCAGCGCGGCGAAGAGGATCGGCGTGCCGTAGGTGACCGCCTGCGACAGCACGAGCACCATCAGCGAGCTGTTGATCACGGCGTGGGCTTCGCATCCGCCGCCGGGACGTCCTCCGCCGTCGACCGCGCCTGCCGGCGGATGCGCACGCGATAGCGGATCAGCAGCTCGCCGCCGAGCGCGCAGAAGAGGATGATCCCCTGCATGACGCCGACCAGCCCGGACGGGAAGTCCACTCCCTGCAGGAAGAGGCCCGCGTTCTGCAGACCGCCGAGCAGGACGCCGACGAGGCAGACGGCGAACGGGTTGTAGCGGCCAAGCGCGGCGACGACGATCCCCGTGTACCCGTAGTTCGCGCCCTGCAGCCCCTGCGGGCTGGCGTCTAGCTCGTGCGCGAAGTCGCCCACCTGGCTCGCGCCGCCGAGGCCGGCGACCGCGCCCGAGATCGCCATCACCGCGAGGATCTTCCGGCGCGTTCGCATCCCCGCGTAGCGCGCCGCCCGCTGCGAGTCGCCGATGACGTTCATCTCGAAGCCGAAGCGTGTCGCGCGGAACAGGAAGGCGAGCACGGCGGCGATGCCGATCGCGAGCAGGAACCCGAATGGGATGACGATGTTGGAGGGCGACAGGGTCGGCCAGAACTGGCTCGCTTGCAGAGGAATCGCCTGCGGGAACGACCGGGTCTGGACTGTCGAGATGTCTCGCCAGGGAGACGCGCTGTCGAAGATCAGATAGGTGAGCAGCTGCCCGGCGACGTAGTTGAGCATCAGCGAGGTGATGATCTCGTTCGTCCGCCCGAACGCCTTCAGCACGCCCGGGATGAGGGCCCAGAGCGAGCCGGCGGCCGCGCCGCACACGCACATCGCCAGGATCGTGAACACCGTCGCGTGGTGCGGCCCGAGCCAGATCGCCGCCCCCGCGCCGCCGATCGCGCCGAGGTAGAGCTGCCCCTCGGCGCCGATGTTCCAGAGCTGCATCCGGAACGCGACGGCGGCCGCCAGCCCGGTGAACAGGAGCGGCGTCGCGGAGATCAGCGTGTCGGTCCAGGCGGCGCTGCCGATGAACGCCGCGTCGAACAGCCGCCTGTAGGTCTCGAGCGGGTTGTGCCCGGTCGCGGCGAGCACCGCGGCCATGACCAGGAACGACACGCCGACGGAGGCGATCGGCACCGCGACCGAGAGCCAGCGCGGCTGCGCGAGCCGGCGCTCGATGGAGATCATGGGCACTAACGCTCTCCTCCGGCCATGGCGAGACCGATCTCCTCGACCGTGGCCGTGCCGGGATCGAAGTCGCCGGTCAGCCGGCCTTCGTAGATGACGACGATGCGGTCGGCCAGCGCGAGGATCTCGTCGAGATCCTCGCTCAGGAGCAGCACCGCCACGCCCTCGGACGCGGCCTGGCGGAGGTAGCCGTGCACCGTCTCGATCGCGCCGACGTCGAGCCCGCGCGTCGGCGACGCGGCGATCAGCACCTTCGGCTTGCCCGAAAATTCCCGGCCCAGGACGAGCTTCTGCAGGTTGCCGCCCGAGAGGTCACGAGCCCGGAGGTGCGTCCCGGGAGTCGAGACGGCGTACCGCCTGACGAGCTCGACCGCCTGCTCGCGGATCGCCCTCCAGCGCAGGAGCGGGCCGCTGGAGACGCCGGAGCCCCGGTACGACTTGAGCACCGTGTTCTCCGCGATGCTGCGGGTGGGCGCGACCCCGGTGCCGAGGCGGTCTTCCGGCACGTGGGCGACCCCTGCAGCGATGGCGGCGCGAGGATCGCCCGTTCGCAACCTGTGCCCGCCGACGAGGATGGTTCCCCCCACGGGGGGCCGCATGCCGGTGATCGCCTCGGCCAGCTCGCGCTGGCCGTTTCCCGCGACGCCTGCGACGCCGACGATCTCACCGTTCCGCACCCCCAGCGAAACGTCCTTCACGGCGTCGCCGCCGCGGTCGCCGCGCACCGAGAGACCCTGCACCTCCAGCGCGACATCGGGCCTGTGCGGCACGGCCCGCTGCTTCCGGATCGCAAGCTCGACCTCGCGGCCGACCATCAGCCCCGCGAGCTCCCGGGACGTGGCGTTCGCGTCGACAGTCGCGATCGACCGTCCTCCCCGCAGCACCGTCACGCGGTCGGCGACCGCCTTCACCTCGTTCAGCTTGTGGGAGATGAAGATCACCGTCCGGCCCTCCGCGGCCATGGCGCGCAGCGTGACGAACAGCGCCTCGGACTCCTGCGGTGTCAGCACCGCCGTCGGCTCGTCGAGGATCAGGATCCGCGCCTCGCGGTAGAGCGCCTTCAGGATCTCGACCCGCTGCTGCTCGCCCACCGAGAGCTGCCAGATCCGCGCCCGCGGCTCGACGGCGATGCCGTACCGCTCGCCGAGCTCGGCGACGTGCCGCTCGATCTGCCGCGGCCGCACCATGAACCGGCGCGCCTCCGGCCGGTGCTCGCCGAGGAGGACGTTCTCGGCGACGGTGAACGGCGGCACGAGGCGGAAGTGCTGGTGCACCATCCCGATGCCGGCGTCGATCGCGTCGCTCGGCGAATGGAAGCGCGCCTGCTCGCCGTAGAGCCAGATCTCGCCCTCGTCGGGCCGGTAGAGCCCCGTCAGGATGTTCGAGAGGGTGCTCTTTCCGGCGCCGTTCTCGCCGAGGAGAGCGTGCACCTCGCCCACGGCCGCCTCGAAGTCGACCGAGTCGTTCGCGAGCACGCCCGGGAAGCGCTTCGTGATCGCGCGCATGGCGACAGCGGGAGAGGCGCCGGGGTCGCCGGCGCCTCTCGCTGCGATCGCTGGGCTGGGGGCCTGCTGCCCCACGGGTCTAGCCCGGCGGTGGGACGTGGGAGACCGATCCGATCACGCCCTTCACGAGCCATTGCATCGAGTACAGCGCGTTGATCCCCGATGGAGTCCGGGGGTCGAGGCACTTGCCCTTGGGAATCCTGAGCTTGCCGGCCTGGTCGTAGACCGGCCCGCAGAACTCGTTGAAGGTGCCCGCCTCGATCGCCTTCTCCTTGGCTGCGATCAGCGCCTTCGTCTTCGCGCTCACGGACGGTCCGTAGGGAGCCAGTGCCGTGAAGCCGTCCTTGATCGAGCCGTAGTAGAAGCCCGGCTTCCACGTGCCTGCCATTGCCGCCTTGACGCGACTCAGGTAGTACTGGCCCCAGTTGTAGACGGAGGCCGTCAGCCACTGCTTCGGCGCGAACTTCTGCGCATTCGAGTCGTAGCCGGCCCACGGGATTCCGTGCTTCTCCGCGTAGACGCCCGCTGCGGGGCTGTCGACGTTCTGCCCCAGCACATCCGCGCCGGCGGCGACGAGGTTCTGCGCGGCCGACGTCTCCTTCGGCGGCGAGAACCAGGAGTTCGTCCAGAGCAGCTTCACCTTCGCTCCCGGATGCGTCGCCTGGACACCGAGCGTGAACGCGTTCGTGTGCCGGACGACCTCGGGAATGCCGAACGCGGCCACGTAGCCGACCACGCCCTTCTTCGTCGCCGCGCCGGCGGCCATTCCGGACAGGTAGATCGTGTCCTCGGCCGCCCCGAAGTACTCCGACTGGTTCTTCTCGATCTGCTGGCCGGTCGCCTGCTCGAACAGCACCTTCGGATACTTCTTCCAGAGCTGACCGTTGACGCCGAGCTCGAGCATGCCGAACGAGGTCGCGAAGATCATCTGGTAGCCGTCACGGACGAGGCCGGCGACGATCTGCGGCACGCTCGCGTTGCTGAAGACGTTCTCCTTGTACGTCGTCTGCACCTTGCTCCCGAGCATCTTCTGGACGTACAGCCGCCCGGCATCGTGCGCCTGCGACCAGCCGCCGTCGTTGTGCGGCCCGGGGTAGATCCAGGCCACCTTGAACACGCTTGCCTGCTTGGCCGAAACCGACGTGGCCAGCGCGAGGGCCGCCACCGCGAGCAGCATGACCACCCCCACCAGCAGGTGCTTGCGCTTCCTCATTGCTCTCCTCCCCTGTCGAACACTCCGCTCGCCGTCGCGATCGACGGAGAGACGACTATAGAGCGGACGGGGCGGCGCGGCTAGAGCCGCAGGAGCATCTCGTGCTGGCGCACCTCCGCCGGGCGCCGAGGCGCTCGCAGGCGCGCGAGGCGGGCTCGTCGGCCGGCGCGTTGAGCAGGCGGACGCCCTTGCTGCGACCGGCCGCAGCGGCGAGCAGCTCGGGCTCGGCGCCACGGGCCTGCACCCGCTCGAGCGAGTCGGCGGGAACGAGGCGCACGGGCCGCCGATGATAATCCCGGCCAGGACAGCCCCGGCCGCTCCAGCCACCGCGCGCACGTCAGGCCTAGCCGTGTCTCAGTGACTGTCCCATGGGACAGTCACTGATGGAGGAGGCGTGCCGAACGAACCGGGGACAGGACCAGTGCGGCACGGTTCTGCGCGAATCTCGGCACGATGCGGAGCGAGCCGGTCCGGCACAGTTGTAGGGTCAACCCGTGCCCCGTGTCCTGCTGGCGAACGCATGCGTGGCGACGATGGACGACGCCGGCGCCGAGCACGTCGACGGCTGGCTGCTGCTCCGGGACGGCCTGATCGAAGCGGTCGGCGACGGCCCGCCGCCCGAAGCCGACACGCGCGTCGACCTGGGCGGCGCCCTCGTCACCCCCGGGCTCGTCAACACCCACCACCACCTGTACCAGACGCTCACCCGCGCGCGGGCTCAGCAGGCCGACCTGTTCACCTGGCTGCGCGAGCTCTACCCGGTGTGGACAGGCATCGACGCCGAGGCCGAGTACGCCGCGGCCCGGACCGGTCTGGCCGAGCTCGCCCTGTCCGGCTGCTCCACGGTGTTCGATCACCACTACGTGTTCCCGCGCGGCCGCGAGGGGCTCGTCGAGGCCGAGATCCAGGCCGCCCGCGAGCTCGGTGTCCGCCTCGTCGCCTCGCGGGGATCGATGGATCTGGGCGTCTCCGACGGGGGCCTGCCGCCGGACGAGCTCGTCGAGGAGATCGACGACGTGCTGGCCGACACCGAGCGCCTGGCCGGCCTCGCGGACGGCGACATGCTCCAGCTCGCGGTGGCGCCCTGCTCGCCGTTCTCCGTGACCAGGGAGCTGATGACCGAATCGGCCGCCCTGGCGCGGCGCCTCGGGCTGCAGCTGCACACCCACCTCGCTGAGACGGCCGAGGAGGAGCACTACTGCCGCGAGCTGTACGGCTGCACGCCGGTCGAGTACCTGGCGGAGCTCGGCTGGACGGCGCACGACGTGTGGTGCGCGCACTGCGTCCACCTCTCCGAGGCGGACGTGGCCACGTTTGCCGCCTGCGGAGTCGGCGTCGCGCATTGCCCGACGTCCAACCTCCGGCTCGGCGCAGGGGTCGCGCGGACGCGTGAGCTCGTCGACGCCGGGGTGCGGGTGGGGCTCGGCGTCGACGGCTCGGCCTCGAACGAGCGCAGTGACATGTGCTTCGAGGTCAAGCAGGCGCTCCTCGTCGCGCGCGGGCGCGGCGGGCCGGCGGCGATGACAGCGCGCGAGGCGCTGCGGCTCGGGACACGCGGCGGCGCGGAGGTGCTCCGCCGTGGCGACATCGGCTCGCTCGAGCCCGGCAAGCGTGCCGACGTGGCGGTCTGGCGGACGGACGGGCTGGAGCTCGGCGGCGCCGACGACCCGGTCGCCGGCTTCGTCCTTTCGGCACCGCATCGGGTCGACCGCCTCTTCGTCGGCGGCGTGGAGATCGTCTCGCACGGGCGGCTCGTTCGCGCCGACGAGAACGAGATCGCACGGCACCATCGGGTGCAGGCGCGAAGATTCAGCGGCCGATGACGATCTCGACACACGTTCTCGACACGGGGCAGGGCCGGCCCGCCGCCGGCGTGCGCGTCGAGCTGTTCGCCGGCGACGAGCCGGTCGGCTCGGGCGTGACCGGAGCGGACGGGCGCATTTCCGACCTGGCCGGGGGTCAGACCCTCGGACCTGGCCGGTACCGCCTCGTCTTCTCTGACCCTCCGTCCCGGTTCTTCCGCCGCGTGGAGCTCGAGATCGAGATCGAGGACTCCGACCGCCACTACCACGTTCCGCTCCTCGTCTCCCCGTACTCGTGCGCGAGCTACCGCGGCAGCTGAGCATCGAGGAGCTCGCCGAGCTGTTCGAGAGCCGCACCCGCTTCGTCGAGCGGCTCGCACGCGAGCAGCACCCGCTCGTGCGCGCGCGCACCCTCGTCCACGAGCTGCCGCGCGACGAGAAGATCGAGATCCTCGCCGCACATCCCGCGATCGGCCAGCGCAGCGGCCTGTCGCGACGCTCCGCAGCCGAGCAGGGTTCCGACGACGACCCGGAGGTGCTCGCCGGGCTCGCCCAGCTCAACGCCGAGTACGAGGCCCGCCACGGCTTCCGCTTCGTCGTCTTCGTCGACCGGCGGCCGAAGTCGGAGATCCTCGCGGTGCTGAAGAGCCGGATCGCCAACCCGACGGGACAGGAGCTGGAGACGGCGCTCTCCGAGCTGGTCGCGATCGCGGAGGACAGATGGTCATCGGGATAGACCCCTACGTCTCGGGCTGGCTCGATCTCGTCTTCCGCTGGTTCCACGTCGTCGCCGCGATCGTCTGGATCGGCACCTCGTTCTACTTCGTCGCGCTCGACCAGCACCTCCACGAGCCGCGCGACGAGGCCGACCTCGACCGCGGGGTGAGCGGCGAGTCGTGGGAGATCCACGGCGGTGGCTTCTACCGGATCGAGAAGTTCCGGGTCGCCCCACGGCAGCTGCCGAAGCCGCTGCACTGGTACAAGTGGGAGGCCTACTGGACGTGGCTGACGGGCTTCGCGCTCTTCGTCGTCCTCTACTACCTGCAAGCGCACACGGCGATGATCGACACGTCGGTCGCGAACCTGTCGACGTGGGAGGCGATCGCCATCTCGATCGGCGGCCTGGCGCTCGCCTGGATCGTCTACGACGGGCTCTGCCGGACGATCGGTCAGCGGAGCGAGCTCGCCCTCGCCGCCTGCATCCTCGGCCTCGTCGTCGTCACGGCGTACGGCGCTTCCCTCCTGTTCGCGGCCCGCGCGGCCTACCTGCAGGTGGGCGCCATGCTCGGCACGATCATGGCCGCGAACGTCTTCTTCGTGATCATCCCGGCCCACTGGGAGCTCGTGCGGGCAAAGGAGGCCGGCCGCGACCCCGATCCGGGGGCGAACCGGCGCGGCAAGCAGCGCTCCGTCCACAACAACTACTTCACGCTGCCGGTGCTGTTCTCGATGCTGGCCGGGCACTTCCCGTTCACCTACGGCCACGACCACAGCTGGGCGATCCTCGTCTGCCTGATGGTGATCGGCGCCTGGATCCGCCACTACTTCAACAACCGCCACGCAGGACGGACGCTCTGGTGGATCCCGCTCACGGCCGCCGCCGGAATCGCAGCCGTCGCCGTCTGGATCCGCCCGCCCTCGACCTCGCCCGCCGCGGGCGCGACAACCGTGACGTTCGCGCAGGTGCAGCCCATCGTCGCGCAGCGCTGCGCCGCCTGTCATTCGCTTCATCCGAAGCTCGTCTCCGCCGCTCCGCTCGGCATCGTCCTCGACACGGCGGCGCAGATCCACGCCCAGGCGACGCAGATCCGGGTGGTCGCGGTGGACTCGCACGTGATGCCGCTCGGGAACGCCACCCACATGACCGGCGCCGAGCGGCGACTGCTCGGCGCCTGGATCGACGCGGGGGCGAAGACGCCGTGACCCTTAGGCTGTAGCCATGCTCGAGATCACCGTTGCCGAGCTTCGCCTGGTCGCCCGCCTGGAGGAGGAGCGATCGCCGGACACCGTGGCCGCCTTCCGGCGCCTGCTGCCGCTCGAGTCGAAGCTGATCCAGGCGCGCTGGAGCGGGCAGGCGGCATGGATCCCCTTCGGCGACCTCGACCTCGGCATCGGCTTCGAGGACCCGACCAGCTACCCGGGGCCGGGCGAGCTGCTCATCTACCCGGGCGGCGTCAGCGAGACGGAGATCCTGTTCCCCTACGGGCAGACGTGCTTCGCGAGCAAGGCCGGACAGCTGGCGGGCAACCACTTCGCGACGGTGGTCGAGGGCCGGGAGCACCTGGCCGAGATCGGCGAGCGCGTCCTCTGGCAGGGCGCTCAGCCGATTCTCTTCGCCGAGCGCTGACGGGACCGCGCCCCCTTGGGGGGGAGCGAGGCCCCCTACTGTCACGGTACGCGGAAAACCGTCACGCGTGGGTGACGTGACTGTGCCGAAACTGTGACTTCTAGAGCCCGAACGGATTCGCCGGACGTGTGCCCGTGTTCACGATCACGCTCTTCGTCTCGAGATACAGGTCGAGCGCGTCGAGACCGAGCTCACGGCCGAAGCCGGACTGCTTGTAACCGCCGAACGGGATCCCCGGGAAGGCGGTGTAGGGCATGTTGATCCCGACTGTGCCCGACTTGATCTGTCGTGCCAGGCGGTGGCCCCGCGCAGGATCGCCCGTCCAGACCGTCGCCATCAGGCCGTAGGGCACGTCGTTCGCGATCCTGACCGCGTCGGCCTCGTCCTCGAACGGNNAGCACCGTCGGCGGATAGAAGGCGCCCGCACCCTCGGCCGGCTCGCCCCCGGTGACGATCTCGACGCCCTGCTCGACGCCGCGCTCGACGAATCCGTGCACGCGCGACCGGTGCGCCTGCGAGATCAGCGAGCCCATCTGCGTCTCGGGGTCGAGCGGATCTCCGACCTTCACCTGTCCGGCCCGTTCCGCGAACTGCGAGACGAACTCGTCGTAGAGCGGCTTCTCGACGAGCACCCGTGACCGGGCCTCGCAGCTCTGACCGGCCGCGTAGTAGATCGACCAGACCGCGCTCGGGATCGCGTCCGCGAGGTCGGCGTCGGCGAAGACCAGGTTCGGGCTCTTGCCGCCCAGCTCGAGCGTGAGCCGCTTGATCGGGCTCGACGCGAGCCGCATGATCTCGCCGCCCGTCGCGGTCGATCCGGTGAACGCCACCTTGTCGACGCCGGGGTGCCGGACGATCGAGGCGCCCGTCGTGGGCCCGTCGCCGGGAACGACGTTGATGACACCGGCCGGGAACCCGACCTCGGCGGCGAGCTCGGCGAGGCGGATCGCGGTCAGCGGCGTCTGCGCGTCCGGCTTGAGCACGCTCGTGCAGCCGGCGGCCAGCGCCGGTGCGAGCTTCCAGGTCGCCATCAGCAGCGGGTAGTTCCAGGGGACGATCTGTCCGCAGACGCCGACCGGCTCCTTCAGCGAGTAGAAGAGCAGCGACCCGCCGACCGGGTTCGAGCGGCCCCCGATCGACGCGATCGCGGACGCGAAGAAGCGGAAGTTCTCGGCCGCGCCGTGCAGCTCGGCCTTGACCGAGGAGATCGCCTTGCCGACGTTGCGCGCCTCGAGCTCGGCCAGCTCGGCCCGGTTCGCGACGATCGCGTCGGCGAGTGCGTGCAGGAGCCGCGAGCGCTCGGTCGGCGGGGTCTTGGCCCACGCCCCTTCGAGTGCTGCCCGTGCCGCGGCGACGGCGCGGTCGACGTCGGCCTCGCCGGCCATGGCCGCGCGGCCGAGCGGCTCGCCGGTCGCAGGCTCGATCAGCTCGCGGACGTCGCCCGACGCCGGCTCCACCAGCTCGCCGTCGATGAACAGCCCGTACTCACGTCCGGTCGTGATGGCCACGAGGAGCACGATACCCGCCCTTCGGTCGGACGCTAGCCGGGAGCCTTTGACGAGTCGACGAGTCGGGGGCGCAACGAAAGGCTCCAGTACACCCCGCCGCAGGGGTGCCGGTAGAGCACGGCTCGGTTGTCCCGTGCGATCGCACAGAAGCCGCTGCGACGGGAGAGCCGCCGATCGGGCGCGGACCCTGCGATGACGAGGATCGCGCGGACGCGCGCTGCCTCCACGTCGCCCGAAGGTCGCCCGGCGAGCCAGTCGAGGTAGAGGCCCTGTTCCCGCGCCGAGAACGCGTCGAGCGGGTTCCCGATCAGGATCCGATTGCCGGCCAGCGCCAGCGCTTCGGCGTCGACACCGTCGGCGAGGATCGGCGCGCCGCCGGAGGAGCGCGCCGCGGCCTTCAGCAGCCTCGGCGTCGCTCCGGCCGGCGACGGCGTGCGCGCCAGCCCGATGACAGCGACCAGCACGAGCAGGCCTGCGAGAGCGCTCGCCGCAGCCCGCGGCACGACCGCGCCCCAGGTACGCGACCCGGCCAGCGCGCGCGCCGCCGGAACGGCGATGAAGAGCGCGAGCCAGACCTCGTTGCGGCTCGCGCGCACGGCGGCCACCGCGAGCCCCGCGGTCACGACGACCTCCCACAGCGCCGGCTTCGATCGGAGCCCCAGGACGAGGAGCGGGATCGCGACGAGCAGGAAGACCACGTCGAACGGCGCACCAAGCGAGAGCGGCCGCCACATCCCTTCCCCGTGCGCCGCGGCCTGGCTCCCGATGACGCCGCGGTAGTAGTCGGCCGTCTGGGCGAGCGCAGGCGTGGCGAAGAGCGCCACGACCATTCCGGTCAGCACGCCGACCGCGACCAGCCGCTCCTGACGCGCCCGGGAGAAGACCAGGTACGCGCCGGCGACGGCCACGCCGAGCAGGACGCCGCCGTGGAGGTTCGACCACAGAGCGACCAGCGGCACGAGCAGCCATACGCGCCGGGATGGATGGCGGGCCTCCGCGCGCAGCAGCACCACGAGCAGCGGGAAGAGCGCGAGCGAGAAGAGCTGCGACCGCACGATCAGCAGCGCCGGGGCGGCGGCGAACGCGGTCAGGAACAGCACGAGAGCAGCGGGAGAATCCGCGACCCCGCCACGCCGGAGGTCGTACGAGAGCAGCCACAGGCAGCCGACGACGGCCGCGAGCTGCGCGAACACGAGCCCACGCGTCCCGAAGGTGGCCTGGAGCGCGTGGAAGATCAGCTCGCCGAGGACGGGCACGTTGTGCCAGCCTGCGGACGAGGCGGCCGCGAAGGGAACGCCGCCCGGAATCGACCAGGAATGCGCGATCTCGCGGCCGAGCGCAGCGAGCCAGTCGGCATCGGCGCCGACGGTGGCCAGAAGCGCGCAGACGGCGGTCACGAAGCAGCCGACGAGGACCGTCAGCCGTACCGGGGCAGGCGGAGTGGGCCGCTGAAACTCCACGAGTACCTCTATCGGCCGCGAGGCCGTCCGAGTTCAGCGCTCGAACAGGGCAGCTTGACCCTGGCCGACTCCGACACAGAGCGTGGCCAGGCCGTACCGGCCGCCGCGGCGCCGGAGCTCGTGCAACAACGTGACGACGAGCCGGGCGCCGCTCATGCCGAGCGGATGCCCGATCGCGATCGCGCCGCCGTTCACGTTCACCTTCTCCTCGTCGATCCCGAGCTCGCGCACGACCGCAAGCGACTGCGACGCGAAGGCTTCGTTCAGCTCGACGAGGTCGAGGTCGG
>PLBK01000009.1 GCA_003134505.1 Actinomycetota bacterium
GGATGTAGGCCCACTTGCGGTCGGTCAGCCACGGCACGTAGTCGGACGGGCCGACGTGGACGTTGCCGGCCCCGAGGTCATAGTCGAGCATCGACGTGACCGCGTTCGTCTTCGAGATCTTCTTGGACTCGAGCCGCTCGCGCTCCAGCATGTTCAGGAAGTCGGAGTTGCCGCCGACGTTCAGCTGCATCGTCTTGTCGAGCCGGACGCCGCGGTCGCGGAAGAGGCTCGTCAGCACGCGGTGCGTGATCGTGGCGCCGACCTGCGACTTGATGTCGTCGCCGATGATCGGCACGCCCGCGTCCTTGAACCGCCGCTGCCAGTACGCCTCGCGGGCGAGGAACACCGGCATGCAGTTCACCATCGCGCAGCCGGCGGCGAGGATCTGCTCGGCGTACCACCGCGTCGCCTCCTCGGATCCGACCGGGAGGAAGTTGACGACGACGTCGGTGCCCGTCTCCTGGAGGATGCCGATCACGTCGTCGGTCTCGCCGGGCGCCTTCTCGAGGACCTCGGACAGGTACTTGCCGATGCCGTCGTGGGTCATCCCGCGGGAGACCGTGATGCCGGTCTTCGGTACGTCGCAGAACTTGTAGGTGTCGTTGGGATGTGCCCACATCGCGTCGGCGAGGTCCTTGCCGACCTTGTCCGTCGTCACGTCGAACGCCGCCGTGAACTCGATGTCGCGGACGTGATAGCCGCCCAGGTCGACGTGCATGAGGCCGGGGACGAACTCGTTCGGGTCGGCGTCCTTGTAGAAGTGCACGCCCTGGACGAGCGAGTTGGCGCAGTTGCCGACGCCGATCAGCGCGACGCGAACCTTGTCGTCCGAGCGACTGCGGCCGTTCTTCGATCCATTCGTGGAGGCCATGGCTTCCTTTCTACGGTGGAGGAGGGGAACGTCGAGCGCGGCCGCGAGCGTGCGCAGGATGACGTCGTTGACGTTCGACTGCGCGCGGCGCGCCTCTGCCTCGAGCTCGTGCTTGAGCTCGGCAGGGACACGGAGGAGCACGACCGGGCTGGCGCCGGGAAGCGAGCTCCGGCGGCCGCTCGGCCGGTACGGGACGCCGTGTGCCTCGGCCAGGATGCCGACGGCGACCTCGTTCAGGCTCGTGCCTCTGCGGGCGGTCTCGCGGACGAGCCCCCGCTTGAGCGAAGCGGGCATGCGGACCAGGATGCTCCTTCTGTGAGAAGTGCTAGCAGACAAACTGCTAGCAGCTTATCTCATCTAGCGGTCGCGTCGCGTTGTGCTAGCTGCACCCGGACGCTCCAGATCCGCTGGGCTACTGTCACCCAGGCCGTGGCGGCGAGGAGGTAGATGGCCCATTGCAGCCCGCCCCAGGGCGCGATCACGAGGCCGGCGGAGATCACGATCACGCGCTCAGCGCGGCTGCCGATGCCGATGTCGCCGCGCAGCCCGAGAGCTTCCGCCCGGGCGCGCGTGTAGCTGACCAGGAACGAGGCGGCGACGGCCGCAAACGCGAAGGCGAGCGCGGTCTCGTTCCCCTCGCGGGCGAAGATGAGCCCGATCGAGCCGAGCATGAACGCCTCGCCGATGCGATCTGTGGTCGAGTCGATGAAGGCTCCGAACGGTGTCGCCTTCCCCCCGGCGCGGGCCAGCGCCCCGTCGAGGATGTCGAGCACCGAGCCGACGACGAAGACGGCAGCGCCGAGCCAGTAGTAGAGGAGATGGCCGCGGTACTGGAAGTGGACGACGACGCTGCCGGCGATGCAGAGGAGGACGCCGGAGACGGTCAGCGCCGTCGGGGTCAGTCTCGTCTGCGCGAGCCCGGTGATCGAGCGTGACGCGAGGCGCCGGGCCTCCTCGGTGTACGCCTGCTTGATGCGTTGCGGCGCGTCGGCTCGGCTCACGCGGGCCACGCTAGCACCACAGCCTACGAGCGCTGACCGACCGCTTACGCGGGTTCGAGCGCGCTGTTCCGGCGGGACGCGATCAGGGCGGCGATGCGGCGCCGGTGGATGATCGAGCCTGCGATCAGTGCGACGAAGCCGCCGGCCAGGCAGTCGAGCCAGAAGTGGTTGGCCGTCGCCATCACCGAGAAGCAGACCCAGGCCGGCCAGAGGAGCCAGAGGAGCTTGGCCCACCAGTGCCGGACGATGTACGCAAGCGTGACGCCCACGATCAGCGAGTCGGCGGCGTGCAGGCTCGGCATCGCGGCGTACTGGTTCGACGCGAACTCGACCACGCCGCTGCCGTGGTTGAGCGACGCGAACTTCGTCAGCGTGTCTACGAAGCCGAACCCGTGGAACATGCGCGGCGGCGCCGTGGGGTAGACGACGTAGCCCACGAACCCGATCACGCCGGCGAGGAGCACCCAGTTGCGGAAGTTCCGGAAGTGCTCGTGCCGGCGCAGGTAGACCCAGAGCAGCGCGAGTCCGAGGACGGCGAACTCGGACATCCAGTACGTCCAGGAGACCGCCAGCTCGAGGAAGCGAGACGATGCCGCGGCCTTCTGGAAGGTCAGCTCGAAAAGATCTCCGATGCGGTCCTCGGTGTTGATCACCCAGTGACCGTGGGCCAGCGCGAGCGTTCTGTCATGGCCGGCGAACCCCCTGGCGACCTGGTAGATGGCGAGGAAGCCGAACCAGATCACGAGTTGCCGGCCGAAGTCCCTCCACCCGCGCGGAAGGTACCGACGCCCGATCGTCGCGACGACAGCGGTCATGCCCGTATCCATCCTGCGCTCAGCACGACTGGGGGATTCTAACGTTCTTTGCGGGCATGGTCATCCCGCGGGGACGGGGTTCGGGGCCGGGCGCGGCGGCTCACCCGCCGATGTAGCTCATCTCCACCTTCGGCCGTGCAGCGGTCTCGGCCGTGCGGAGCTCCGAGTAGCGGTCCGAGCGGCCGCGCCAGATGGCGGAGATCGCGCCGTCCAGCTCCTCGTCGGACGAGCCGCTCCGGACGACGGCGCGCAGGTCGTGCCCGCGGACGGCGAAGAGGCAGGTGTAGAGGCGCCCTTCGGCGGAGAGCCGGGCGCGTGTGCAGCTGCCGCAGAACGGTTGCGTGACCGACGAGATGATTCCGATCTCGCCGCCCCCGTCTCGGTAGCGCCACCGCTTCGCGACCTCGCCGTGGTAGTTGGCGTCGGCGGGCTCGAGCGGGAGCTCGGCGGCGATCGCGGACAGGATCTCCGTGGCCGGCACGACGTCGTCCAGGCGCCAGCCGTTCGTATGCCCGACGTCCATGTACTCGATGAAGCGGAGGATGTGCCCCGACCCGTGGAAGTGTCGCGCCATCGGGAGGATGCTCGACTCGTTGACGCCGCGCTTGACGACCATGTTGACCTTGACGGGCGCAAGGCCGGCCGCAGCCGCCGCGTCGATCCCCTGGAGGACGCGCGCGACTGGGAAGTCGACGTCGTTCATCGCGCAGAAGACCTCGTCGTCGAGCGAGTCGAGGCTGACGGTGACCCTGTTCAGGCCCGCGTCCCGGAGCGCCTGCGCGTGCTGGGGCAGCAGCGAGCCGTTCGTCGTCAGCGTCAGGTCGAGGCCGTCGACCTCCGCCAGCATCGCGACCAGGCGCGCGAGGTCGCGCCGTACGAGGGGCTCGCCTCCCGTGAGCCGGATCTTCTCTACGCCGAGGCGGATGAACGCGCGCGCGAGACGGTCGATCTCCTCGAAGCTGAGCAGCTCGCGACGCTCGAGGAACTGGTAGTCGCGCCCGAACACCTCCTTCGGCATGCAATACACGCAGCGGAAGTTGCAGCGGTCGGTGACCGAGATCCGGAGATCGCGAACGGGCCGCCCGAGGGTGTCGACCATGCTCACGGCGAAAGCCTAGCTTCGAGCCGGGCGCAGACGGCTGCAGCGAGCCGGTCGGCGGCGCCGTGCCCGTACGAGAGGTAGAGCGAGGGCTCGACGAGCTCGAGCTCCAGCACGAGGCCGCCGAGGAGATCGACACGCGCGTACAGGACGGGCGCCGGAGCGAGCTCGAGCGCCGCGTCCGCGATGCGCCGCTCCTCGCGCGTCGCCTCGTACGCGCCCAGTTCCTCCTCGAGGTAGAGCACGTCCTGCGCGCGGCGCCGGGGAAGCTCCGCACGCCGGCTCAGCGAGTGGGAGTAGACGCCGTCGAGGTAGACGAGCGAGCTCTCTTTGACGCCCGAGAGCAGGGGCTGGATCATCGCGGTCTGGCCGGCGGCGTTGATCTCGGAGACGAGGGCGTTGGCAGTCTCGTCCCCGGGCTCGAACCGCGCCGAGCGCCTGCCGCCGGCCGAGATCGCCGGCTTGACGACGAACGGCTCGCCGGGCGTCCGGAACGGCTCGCCGGGACGGACGAAGGCCGTCGGCACCACGGGCACGCCGGCGGCTGCGAGCGTGGCCAGGTAGCGCTCCTTGTCCACCCCGAAGCGGAGGACGGGCAGCCGGTTCTCGATCCGCGGACGGGCCTCGGCCCAGCGGAGGAACTCCGGCCACCGCTCCGCGTAGTCCCACGCAGACCGCACGATCACCAGCTCGAACCGGTTCCAGTCGACCCCGGGGTCGTCCCAGACCGCCCACGCGTGCTCGATCCCGTACGCCTGGAATGCCGCGTCGAGCAGCGGCGCCTCCTCACCCTCCGGAAGCTCCGCGCACGTGACCAGTCCTAAATCAGCCAGGCGCCGTTCTCTTGCACCGGCGTGCCGTCGAGCTCGATGCGCCCTCCGGGGCGGAGGTCCTTGACGATGTCCCAGTGGATCGAGCTGGCGTTCTTGCCGCCGACCTTCTCGTAGCTCTGCCCGAGCGCGAGGTGGATCGAGCCGTTGATCTTCTCGTCGAAGAGGACGTGGTTCATCGGCCGCGTGATCCCGGGGTTGCAGCCGATGCCGAGCTCTCCGATCCGCCGCGCGCCCTCGTCCCGGTCGAGCAGGGCGTGCAGCATCGCCTCGTTCTTCGTCGCCGAGGCGTCGACGACGGCGCCGTGCTCGAAGACGAGCCGGATGCCCGCGAATTGCTGTCCCTGGTAGCTCGCAGGGAACTCGGAGAACTCGATCACGCCGTCGGCCGAGTCCTCGAGCGGCGAGTAGAAGAACTCCCCGCCCGGCATGTTGTCGTGCCCATCGTCGACCTGGCCGGTCCGGCCGGCGAGGCTGAGCGTCAGATCGGTTCCGCCGCCGACGATCCGCACCTCCTCGGCGGCATCGAACCGTTGCGCGTACCCGGTCATCCGCCGGCCCTCCTGCTCCCAGTCGACGAGGCAGGCGCCGTAGAGCACGTCCTCGAACTGCCCGAGCGTCAGGCCCGCTTCCTGGGCGAGCGCCTCGGTCGGGAACGCGCAGCTGACCCACGGGATCTCGCCCGCCATCGTGCGCCGGTAGAAGTAGTGCTCGGCCTTCTTGACCAGCTGGAAGCGCTCGGGAGAGAGGTCGGCGCCGTCGCGGGTGTTCTCGGGCGCGTCCATCGTGACGCGCGCATCCATCGTGTCCGAGGCGAAGCGGTCGAGCTCGGACAGCTCGCCGATCAGCGCCTCCGGCGCCTCGGCCGCCCAGGCCGGGTTGGTCGGCCACATGACGAAGCCGATCCGGAGGATCGGGTAGGCGTCGCGGCGCGCGATCTCCCGCTGGAGGGCGATCACGGCGGGCTTGGCGAGCGGCGTGGTCCGGATGAGCACCTGCATGCCCGGCTGGACGTTCAGGCAGCGCTCGACGAGCAGCTTCGCATAGGCCTCGACGCGCGGATCGGTGGAGATCAGAAGACCCACCTCCCGTTCTCCTGGACGAGCTCGCCGTCCAGCTCGATCCGACCGCCCGTCTGCTGGCCGCCAGCGCCATCGGGCAAAGCCCGATCGCGCGGCACAGGCCTTGGGCGCAGGTCCTTGACCATGTCCCAGTGGACGGAGCTCTCGTTCGTGCCGCCGAGATAGCCGAACCCCTGCCCGATCGCGAGATGGATCGTGCCTTCGATCTTCTCGTCGAAGAGCGTGTTCCGCATGTGGGCCTGGATGCCCGGGTTGCAGCCGATCCCGAACTCGCCGAGCCGCCGCGCTCCCTCGTCGGCGTCGAGCATCCCGAGCAGGAACTCCTCGTTGGACGTGCCGCTCGCCTCGACGACCTTGCCGCCTTCGAAGCGCAGGCGCACGCCCTCGACCTCGTGGCCGAGGTAGCAGGCCGGGTACTCCGAGTAGCTGATCACGCCCTGGGCGGAGTCCTCGACGGGGGAGTAGAAGACCTCGCCGCCGGGCATGTTGCCCCCCAGCGCGTCCACGAGCCCGTGGCGCCCGGCGAGGCTGAAGCGGAGGTCGGTGCCGTCGCCGACGATGCGGACCTCGTCGGCGGCGTCGAACCGGTCGGCGATGCGTCGCATCTCGCCGGCGAGGGCGTCCCAGTCGATCAGGGTCGCGCCCCAGTAGAAGTCCTCGAACTGGGAAAGCGTCATGCCGGCGTCCTGGGCGATCGCCTGCGTGGGAAAGTCGAGGCCGACCCACGGCTTCTCGCCGCTGAAGATCTTCAGCATGTGCGGGCGCGTCGCCTTGCTGCGGAGCGACGATCGCTCGGCCGGGATCTCGGAGCCGTCGCGCGTGTTCTCCGGCGCCTCGACGACGATGTACGTGTCCATCTCGTCGAGCTCGTGCGCGTCGATCGCCGCGATCTTGCCGAGCACCGCCTCGTCGGCCTCGAGCATCCAGGCGCGGAGCGGGGGGCTGTCGAGCCGGACCCGCAGGAGCGCGTACGCGCCGCGCCGCCCGATCTGACGGCAGATCTCCTCGAGCAGCGGCCGCGCCGGGGTGTGCCCCATGACGAGCACCTGCCAGCCCGGCTGCACGTCCACGCACCGCTCGACGAGCAGTCCGGCCAGGCGTTCGATGCGAGGGTCGACCAAGGCCGGGGCAGTCTACGTGGGCGGGGCCTCATGGGAAGTTGACAAACTAAGGCTTAGATTTTATTCTGTAGGGAGTCTTAACTATGGAGGAACGCACAATGTCGAAAGTCATCGGAATCGATCTCGGCACGACCAACTCCTGCATGGCCGTGATCGAGGGCGGCGAGCCCACCGTCATCCCGAACGCGGAAGGCGGGCGCACGACGCCGTCCGTCGTCGCGTTCACGAAGGACGGGCAGCGGCTCGTCGGGGCGCCCGCGAAGCGCCAGCAGGTAACCAATCCGGAGAACACGATCTCCTCGATCAAGCGGTTCATGGGCCGCAAGTTCGACGAGGTCTCGGAGGAGATGAAGATCATCCCCTACGAGGTCGTCAAAGGCCCGAACAGCGACGTCCGGGTCAAGGCGGCCGGCAACGAGTACGCGCCGCCGGAGATCAGCGCGATGATCCTGCAGAAGCTGAAGGCCGACGCCGAGTCGTACCTCGGCGAGCAGGTCGAGGACGCGGTCATCACCGTGCCGGCCTACTTCAACAACGCGCAGCGAGAGGCGACCAAGGACGCCGGCAAGATCGCCGGGCTCAACGTCCTGCGCATCATCAACGAGCCGACCGCCGCGTCGCTCGCGTACGGGCTCGACAAGGAGGCCGACCAGACGATCCTCGTCTTCGACCTCGGCGGCGGCACGTTCGACGTGTCGGTGCTCGAGCTCGGCGAGGGCGTGTTCGAGGTGAAGGCGACCGCCGGCGACAACCATCTCGGCGGCGACAACTTCGACAAGGCGATCGTCGACTGGATGGTCGCCGAGTTCAAGCGCGACCAGGGCATCGACCTGGCGGCCGACCCGATGGCGCTCCAGCGGCTCTACGAGGCCGCCGAGAAGGCGAAGATCGAGCTGTCGTCGACGATGACGACCACGATCAACCTGCCGTTCATCACCGCCAACCAGGACGGGCCGAAGCACCTCAACCTCGACCTGACGCGGGCCAAGCTGAGCGAGCTCACGGCCGCGCTGCTCGAGCGCACGGTTGGCCCCACGAAGCATGTCCTGTCCGACGCCGGCCTCGACGCGTCGAAGATCGACCACGTCGTCCTCGTCGGCGGCATGACCCGCATGCCGGCTGTCCAGGACAAGGTCAAGGAGCTGATCGGCAAGGATCCGCACAAGGGCGTCAACCCGGACGAGGTCGTCGCCGTCGGCGCGGCCATCCAGGCGGGCGTGCTCCGCGGAGAGGTCAAGGACGTGCTGCTGCTCGACGTGACGCCGCTGTCGCTCGGCATCGAGACGAAGGGCGGCATCTTCGACTCGCTGATCGAGCGCAACACGACGATCCCGTCGAAGAAGTCCCGCGTCTACACGACGGCGGTCGACAACCAGCCGTCGGTCGAGCTGCACGTGCTCCAGGGCGAGTCGGAGATGGCGGCGTACAACAAGACGCTGGGCAAGTTCCAGCTCGTCGGGATTCCGCCCGCGCCTCAGGGTCTGCCGCAGATCGAGGTGTCCTTCGACATCGACGCGAACGGCATCCTGCACGTGGCGGCGAAGGACCTCGGCACGGGCAACGAGCAGCAGATCCGGATCGAGGGCGGCTCGGGCCTGGACGCCGACGAGGTCGAGCGGATGATGAAGGACGCCGAGGCCCACGCTGGCGAGGCGCACAAGCTGCGCGAGCTGGCCGAGGCGCGGAACCAGGCCGAGAACCTCGTCTACCGGACCGAGAAGAGCCTCAAGGAGCACCGTGAGGCGCTCTCCGAGGCCGACGCGTCGACGATCGAGGGCCGGATCATGGAGCTGAAGACGGCGCTCGACTCGGGCGAGGCCGACGAGATCAAGGCCAAGACGGACGCGCTCGTCGAGGCCTCTCACAAGCTGGCCGAGGCCGTCTATGCCAAGGCGAGCGCCGAGCAGACCGCCTCGCAGCCGTCCGGCGACGGCACAGCCGCACCGGGCGAGGACGAGGTCGTCGAGGACGCCGACTACGAGGTCGTCGACGAGGGCAAGTCGTAATGACCGACGACGCACCCCGTGTCGAGACCGAGCCGGAGGAGTCCGAGGAGCCCGAGGAGCTCGACGAGCTTGCCGCGCTGACGCGTGAGCGCGACGACTACCTCGATCGTCTCCAGCGTCTGAAGGCCGAGTTCGACAACTACCGCAAGCGGGCGGCGCGCGATCGGAGCGATCTGATCGCGCGCGCGACCGAAGGGCTGGTCAAGGAGCTCGTGCCGGTGCTGGACGACCTCGAGCGGGCGCTCGAGGCCGCGGCCCGTCACGAGGAGGCGAAGCTCGAGGAAGGTGTCGCGCTCGTGCACCGCGAGCTCCGCGACGCGCTGACCCACGAAGGGCTGCAGGAGATCGAGACGGACGGGAGGTTCGATCCCCACGTCCACGAGGCACTGCTCTCGCAGCCCTCGGACGCCGAGGAGGGATCGGTGATCGAGGTCGTCCAGAAGGGCTACCGGCTCGGCGATCGCGTCCTGCGCCCGGCGCGGGTGGTCGTCGCCGCCTCCGCGGAGGTCGGACCGAGTGTCGACGGGAACGGGTAAGAACCTCTACGAGATCCTCGGCGTGGCCAAAGGCGCCTCGCCGGACGAGATCAAGAAGGCCTACCGGAAGCTCGCCCGGCAGTACCACCCGGACAAGAACCCAGGGGACAAGGAGGCCGAGGACCGCTTCAAGGAGCTGCAGGCCGCCTACGACGTCCTCTCCGACCCCGAGAAGCGCAAGGCCTACGACGACCACGGCTCGCCGGACGGACGTGTGCGCTTCGGCCCCGGCGGCCAGGGCGTCACGTTCGACTTCGGCGAGTTCGGCGATCTCAGCGACCTGCTCGGCGGCCTGTTCGGCGGTCGCGCCCGCGGCGGACGCCAGGGCCAGCACGAGCGCGGCCGGCGCGGCACCGATGTCGAGGTCGAGGTCTCGCTCTCGTTCGAGGACTCGCTGAAGGGCGTCGAGACGACCCTGCCGGTGAGCCTGGAGAGCAGCTGCCACGTCTGCGGTGGCTCGGGCGCCAGGCCAGGCACGGCGCCGACCGTGTGTCCCCAGTGCGGCGGCCGCGGCGTCGTCTCCGAGTCGCAGGGCCTGTTCGCGCTCTCCTCGCCGTGCCCGCGTTGCCGTGGCAACGGGACGGTCATCGAGGACCCGTGCCCGAACTGCCGCGGCGTCGGTCGTGAGCGGCGGACACGGCGCTTCAAGGTGAAGATTCCGGCCGGCGTCAAGGACGGCACTCGCATCAAGCTGCGCGGCAAGGGCGAGGCGGGCTTCGGCGGCGGCCCGGCGGGCGACCTCTACGTCGTCACGCGGGTCGAGCCCTCGAAGCTCTATCGCCGCCGCAGCGAGGCCGACCTCGAGATCGACGTGCCGGTCACCTTCGCGGAGGCTGCGCTCGGCGCGACGGTCGAGGTGCCGACGCCCGACGGCCCGGTGTCGCTGAAGGTCCCGTCCGGCACGGACGACGGCAAGCTGCTCCGCATCCGCGGCCGCGGCGCGCCGAAGCTGAAGGGCTCGGGCCGCGGCGACCTGATCGCCCGCGTCCACCTGACCGTGCCGAAGAAGCTCTCGAAGGCCGAGAAGGAGGCGATCGAGAAGCTGCAAGAGGTGTCCCGCGAAGATCCGAGAGACAAGGCGTTCAAGTGATGGACGACAGACCGCGCTACATGATCAGCGTCGCCGCCGAGCTCGTGGGCATGCACCCGCAGACGCTCCGCATCTACGAGGCGAAGGGTCTCGTCCGCCCGGGCCGCACGCCGGGCGGCACACGGCTCTACTCCGAGCGCGATCTGGAGCGGCTGCGCGCGATCCAGCGTCTCACCACGGAGCTCGGGCTCAACCTCGCGGGCGTCCAGCGCGTACTCGCGCTCGAGGACGAGATGCAGAAGCTCCGCGCGCGCGCCGAGCGAGTCGAGCGCCAGATGCGCGAGGAGGTCGAGCGGGTTCACAAGCAGTACCGGCGCGACCTCGTCGTCTGGTCGCAGGTCGAGATGGAGCAGCGACATCCGAGAAGGAGCAGGTGAAGGTGGACTTCAAGAGGCTGACGATCAAGAGCCAGGAGGCGATCGCGGCCGCGCAGGAGCTGGCCCGCCGCCGCGGCAACCCCGAGATCACCCCCGACCATCTGTTGCTCGCGCTGCTCGAGCAGGAGCTGCCGCGAACACTGCTCGGCGACCGCGCGGCCGACGTGCAGCGCGAGGCCGCGCAGCACGTCGAGCGCCTGCCGACGGTGAGCGGCCAGTCTCAGCAGCCGCAGGCCGGCGCAGCGTTCTCTCGCGTGCTCGACCGCGCCGAGGACGAGATGCGGAAGCTCGAGGACCAGTTCGTCTCGACCGAGCACATCCTGCTCGCGCTCGACGTCGTGCCGCGCGACGAGCTGCTCGCGAAGCTGGGAGAGGTGCGCGGCAGCCAGCGCGTCACGTCGCAGGACCCGGAAGGCACCTACCAGGCGCTCGAGAAGTTCGGCCGCGACCTGACCGCCCTTGCAGAAGCAGGGAAGCTCGACCCGGTGATCGGACGCGACGAGGAGATCCGGCGCGTCATCCAGGTTCTTTCTCGCCGCACGAAGAACAACCCCGTGCTGATCGGCGACCCGGGCGTCGGCAAGACCGCGATCGTGGAGGGGCTCGCCCAGCGGATCGTCGCCGGCGACGTGCCCGAGGGGCTCAAAGGCAAGCGCGTCTGGCAGCTCGACATCGGCGCCATGCTCGCCGGGGCGAAGTACCGGGGCGAGTTCGAGGAGCGGCTGAAGGCCGTGCTCGAGGAGATCAAGGCCGCCGAGGGCCAGCTGGTCGTCTTCATCGACGAGCTGCACACNNTGCACACGATCGTCGGCGCCGGTGCCGCCGAGGGAGCTGTCGACGCCGCGAACATGCTCAAGCCGATGCTGGCGCGCGGCGAGCTGCACGTGGTCGGTGCCACGACGCTCGACGAGTACCGCAAGCACGTCGAGAAGGACGCGGCGCTCGAGCGGCGCTTCCAGCCGGTGTTCGTCGGGGAGCCGTCGGTGGCGGACACGATCGCGATCCTGCGCGGGCTCAAGGAGCGCTACGAGGCCCACCACGGCATCCGCATCCGCGACGCGGCGCTCGTCGCCGCAGCCGTGCTCTCCGACCGCTACATCTCCGGGCGCTTTCTCCCCGACAAGGCGATCGACCTCGTGGACGAGGCCGCTTCGCGCGTCCGCATGGAGATCGACTCCTCGCCGCTCGAGCTCGACGAGGCCGAGCGGCGGGTGCGCCAGCTCGAGATCGAGCTGGCAGCGATGGCGAAGGAGAAGAAGGAGGTCCGCGAGCCCCTCGAGCGCGAGCTCGCCGAGGCCGGGTCCGTGCGCGACGAGCTCGCGGCGCGCTGGTCGAAGGAGAAGGAGGCACTCGAGCGGGTCAAGGAGATCACGAGGCGAATCGACGACCTGCGGATGGAGGCCGAGCGGGCGGAGCGGGGCGGCGACCTGCAGCGCGTCGCCGAGATCCGCTACGGCGAGCTGCCGGCGCTCGAGCGGGAGCTGCACGCACGCGAGGCGGCGGAGGGCGAGCCGATGGTCAAGGAGGAGGTCGACGAGGACGACATCGCGCTCGTCGTGGCGCGCTGGACCGGGATCCCGGTCTCACGTCTCATCGAGGGCGAGACCGAGAAGCTGATCCACATGGAGGAGCGGCTGCACGAGCGCGTCGTCGGCCAGGACGAGGCCGTAGAGGCCGTGGCCAATGCTCTGCGCCGCGCGCGCTCCGGCCTGCAGGACCCGAACCGGCCAATCGGCTCGTTCATCTTCCTCGGCCCGACCGGAGTGGGGAAGACCGAGCTCGCCCGCGCGCTCGCCGAGTTCATGTTCGACGACGAGCGGGCGATGGTGCGCATCGACATGTCCGAGTACATGGAAAAGCATTCGGTCGCCCGGCTGATCGGCGCCCCGCCCGGATACGTCGGCTTCGAGGAGGGCGGTCAGCTGACCGAGGCCGTGCGCGATGAGTTCGGTCCAATCGCCGGGAGCAGCGGCAAGCTCATGCTGATGCGGAGCGACTCCGTCGCCGTCCGGGTCCGCACCGACCCAGACTCCGTAGAGTTGGGCCAATTTCTCCTCGATGGTCATTCGCGTCAGCAGATCGGTCACGCGATCCGAGACCGGCAGCCGGGTGTCGCGCCATGGCAACGACGCCGCCCGCGTCTGTGCCGGCTCATGTGTCACCACGTCATGTCCCATTCGTCGATCGTGCGTCGGCCGCGCGGAGCGCGATTGGCGCGTTCCAACTCATGACCATCCGGGATAGTACCGGAGACTCTCGGAATGTCTCGGTCTTTCGGAAGCTGACTCAATCACGCGAGATAACGGTTCGGGAAGGTTCCCAGCAAAGGGTTGACCGAGTCATGTTGAGAAGCCTAACGTGGCGCCGCCGTGAGAACTATCGATGTGCTCTCCGTAACTTTCGGTAGGCCTGCCAGGCATACCGCACCTCCGGGCACCCGTGTCGAGTTCGGGACCCTCGCCGAAGGGACGCTCATGACGAGCCGCACCAACCGCTCCCCCAGCACGACGGCGGAATCTCAGAGGCATCGGCCTCGATCCAACCGCGGGCGACCTGTAGCGCGCGCGACCGCACTCGTCGCGGTCGCTGCCCTGACGGTCGTCGGATGCTCCAGCTCGAAGAAGTCGCCAACAGCCGGTTCGACGTCCACAGCCGCTACCACGGCCAGCGCGGGGTCGAGCAGCGCTGCGACCGGCGCCACGTCGTCTGCCGCCGCGCCGTCCTCGGCGGGTGGTGGCGATCTGAATGGCGGCAAGGCCGTCACACTCAGTTGGTGGCACAACGCGAGCACCGATCCCGGCAAGACCGCGTTCCAGAAGGTGGCCGACGATTTCCACGCCGCCCACCCCAACGTCACCATCCAGGTTCAGCCGATCCAGAACGAGAGCATCAAGACCAAGGTTCAGGTCGCGCTGCAGGGCACCCCGCCTGACATCTTCCAGCAGTGGGGCGGCGGCGCCGAGGCGGTGCAGGCCCAGTCAGGCAAGCTGGCCGACCTCACGCAGCTCACGTCGAGCTGGATCGGTGACCTCGGCAAGAGTGCGTCGGGTTGGGCGAACGACGGCAAGCAGCTCGGCATCCCTTACGACTACCACGTGGTCGGCTTCTGGTACCGGACTGACTTATTCACCAAGGCCGGCATCACGACACCACCCACGACACTCGACGAGCTCCTGGCCGACGTCACCAAGCTGAAGGCTGCCGGCATCGCGCCGATCGCCGTCGGTGGCAAAGACAAGTGGCCTGACGCGTTCTACTGGGACAACTTCGTTCTGAAGGAGTGCCCGAAGGCCACCATCACTGCGGGCATCGCGGCCGCCAAGTTCGCCGATCCCTGCTTCACGAAGGCGGGCGACGACCTGAAGAAACTCCTCGACGCGAAGCACTTCAACACCGGCTTCCTCGCGACTCCTGCCCAGCAGGGCGCGGGCAGCTCTGCCGGCCTGGTCGCCAACGGCAAGGCCGCGATGGAACTGCAGGGCGACTGGGAAATCCCGACGATCCTCGGCCTGCTTCCGAAGGACCAGCAGGCAACGGTTGAGGGCCAGATGGGCTTCTTCCCCTTCCCGTCGATCACTGGCGGTCAGGGCGAGCCTGGTGCGGCACTTGGTGGCGGCGACGGCTTCTCCTGCTCGACGAAGGCGCCTGACGCGTGTGCTGCGTTCCTGCAGTTCATGACCAGCGCACCCGTGCAGTCGGAGCTGGTCAAGGCGAACGCGATCAGTATTCCGTCCAACGGAAAGGCTACGTCTGCTATCACCGACCCGACGTTGCAGAAGGTGCTCACCTACCTGCAAGGTGTGTCGTACAACCAGCTGTACTTCGACCAGGCCCTTCCGACGAACGTCGGCAACGCAGTGAACGATGCGGTGTCGAACTTCTTCGCCGGTCAGGGTTCACCTCAGGACATTGCGGACGCGGCTGGCAAGGCGGCAGGTCAGTAACGGCGGTGTCCAAGTGATTGGTGAAAGTACGTAATGACAAGTGAAGGTCGCACCACGATCCGGCCCGGGCAACCGGCGCCGGGCGTGGTGCCTCCAGCTCGACGGACTCCCAGTCGGCAGTCAAGCCGGTCGGGAGTCCGTCGGCGCTTGGAGTTGTTGCTTCTCCTCGGCCCGGCCTTAACACTGTTCGTCGGGTTCGTGCTCGTGCCGATCGCGGTTGCGATCTACTACAGCTTCTATAAGTGGAGTGGGTTCGGGCCGCTCAACCACCCCGTCGGACTAGGCAACTACCGACGGGCATTTGCCGACACGGTGTTCCTGCACGCGATCCAGCACAACGTCACGATCGCGCTGCTCTCGCTCTTGCTGCAACTGCCGCTGAGCATCGGGCTCGCGCTACTGCTGAACCGCCAACTTCGGGGTCGCGGATTTCTGCGCCTTGTTGTGTTCGCTCCCTATGTGCTCTCTGAAGCCGTCACCGCCGTCATGTGGTTGATGCTCCTGCAGCCCGATGGTTTCGTTGACCAGGTCTTCAAGCATGTCGGGCTCGGCAGTCTGGTAACGACCTGGCTCGCCAACACCCATGTCGTTCTCTACACACTCTTCGTCGTCATCACGTGGAAATACATCGGGTTCGGCGTCATCTTGTTGCTCGCCGGACTGCAAGGCATTCCGACGGAATTGCGAGAGGCTTCCGCACTCGATGGCGCGAGCCCGTGGCAAACGACGCGGCGAGTCGTCTTGCCACTGCTTGGCCCGACGATCCGGATCTGGATCTTCCTGTCCATGATCGGCTCGCTGCAGATATTCGACATTCCCTGGATCATGACTCTCGGCGGCCCGGCGGGCGCGTCGACCACCATGTCCACATATCTCATCGACAAGGGCTTCCAGAGTTACGAGTTCGGCTACGGCAGCGCGGTCGCGGTGATCTTGTTCATCTTCTGCTTCGTGTTCGCCTTGCTGTACCAGCGCTTTGCACTACGCCGCGACACCGCAGGCTCACTCACGAGGATGGTGTCGTGACGACGACCACGCAGATGCTGACCGTGCGCGCCAAGCCGCCGCGCAGCCGGAACAGGGCGGTGAGCTCACCGCTGGCCACGGCGGTCGCCTACCTGACCGGCATCGTCATCATCGTCATCACCGTCGTGCCGTTGCTCTTCATCTTCATCGGTGGCTTTCGCACGACCCCACAGATCAACAGCGATCCGACGGGGTTGCCGCACCCCTGGATCTGGACCAACTACCGCATCATCATCACGTCGCATGTGTTCTGGCATTTCCTCATGAACAGCGCGCTGATCGCGATCGTCGCCACGACGCTGGCTGTTTCGCTGGGGTCGATGGCCGCGTTCGCCCTCTCGCGATACACCTTCAAGGGTCGCGAGGCGGTCTTCTCGTTCTTCACGATCGGCCTGCTCTTTCCGCTCACCGTCGCGTCGCTGCCGCTCTACCTGCTGCTGCGTGATCTCGGCCTGCTCGAGAACATGTTCGGCGTCGCGATACCGGAAGCTGCCTTCTCTCTGTCGATCACGATCGTCATCTTGCGGCCGTTCATGCGCGCGATTCCGGGCGAACTCGAAGATGCCGCCGTCATCGACGGGACGACCAAGCTAGGCTTCTTCTGGCGTGTCCTGCTGCCGCTTTCGGCGCCAGCGCTGACGACTGTCGCCATCTTGGCCTTCGTGACCAGCTGGAATTTCTTCATCCTGCCGCTGCTGGTGTTCAACAACCAGATCCATTTCACGTTGCCACTGGGCGTGGCGGCGTTTCAGTCGCAATACTCCGCTGACACCGCACGAGTGTTCGCCTTCACTGCGCTGTCGATGCTGCCGACGCTGCTCTTCTTCACCGTCGCCCAGCGCCGCATCGTCGGTGGGCTGACTGGAGCCGTCAAAGGCTAACCG
>PLBK01000022.1:0-59036 GCA_003134505.1 Actinomycetota bacterium
TCCTGCAGCTCCTCGACCGCCTCATCCACCCCCGCCACGTCCTTGAAACCGATCTTCGGCGAATCGGGCGCCATCCTCTTGGCGCGGCTCTTGCCGAAGCTCATCACCTTGGAGCCGCCGCCCTGCATCTGGTTCATCAGGAAGATCCAGAAGCCGATCAGGAGCACGAACGGGAGGATCCCGGTGAGGATCGACCACCACGGCGAGCCGCCGACGCCCTTCGAGTCGAACGAGACGCCGTACTTCTGCAGCGTGTTCTGGAACTCGAGGGCGGACTGGTCGCTCGGGTAGTTGACAGACTCCTTCGTATTGTCGTTGAGCACAAGGCTGACAGAGCGCTTCCCGGGGTCGAAGACCACCGACTTGACCAGCCCGCTCTTGACCTGGCCGATCACGGCGGAATATGTCGGCTTCGTCGTCGTCGACTTGTGCGGGATCAGCGTCTGGCTCGCCAGGTAGACGAGCAGGACGATGACGACGAGAGGGAAAAGGGCGCTGCGGAAGAAACGATTCACGCGATCTCTCCAGCCAGGGTAGCAGGCACCTTACGTTCGCTCGGACGCCGCGAGCGGTTCTGTCAGACCCCTTCCGGGATCAGGTCCTCGCTCAGTACGCCGACGTACGGCAGGTTCCTGTATCGCTCCGCGAAATCCAGCCCGTAGCCGATCACGAACCGGTTCGGGATCTCGAATCCGACCCAGCGGACCGGCACGTCGATCTCCCGGCGCGCCGGCTTGGTGAGCAGGGCGGCGACCTCGAGCGTTGCCGGCTCGCGCGACTCGAGGTTGCGGATCAGGTACGAGAGCGTGAGGCCCGAGTCGATGATGTCCTCGACGACGAGCACGTGGCGTCCCTCGATGTTGATGTCGAGGTCCTTGAGAATGCGGACGACGCCCGAGCTGTCGGTGGCAGCGCCGTAGCTGGAGATGGCCATGAAGTCGACCTCGCACGGAACGGTCAGGTGCCGCATCAGGTCGGACATGAAGAAGACGGCGCCCTTGAGGACGCCGACGAGCAACGGATCGCGCCGGTCGTAGAACGCGGAGATCTCCTCCCCCAGTTCGGCGATGCGCGCCTGGAGCGTGCTCTCGTCGATCAGCACCTCGCCGACGCCGCGCTCGAGCTCAGTCCGCGTCGGCATCTCGCTCCCACTCCACCCCGTCAGTCTCCACGATTCCGGGCACGCAGACAACCTCGCCCTCGGAGACGACGAGCGGCCAGGCGGCGCGCTCGCGCCGCGGCACCTTGGCGTCGACGAACACGTCCTGGATCTTCCTGTGCCGGCCGCGGAGGCGGTCGCCGGGCTGCCAGGTGCGCACCTCGAGCCCGGGCAGGTCGGAAGCGATCGTCCAGGGGCCGAAGCGGACGGGGCCGCGCTCCAGCGAGAGCCGGTCGTACTCGCGCACGGCGCGGATTCCCTCGCCGAGGTCCGCCTCCTTCGTCCCGGCCCGGGTCGCGAGCAGCTCCTGCAACGTCCGTTCGAGCTTCCGCGGCAGGCGCGGGCGCTCGCCCTGCGTCGCGAGCGCGAGCAGGTTGGCGCGGGCGCGAGGGTCGAGCTCCTCGAGCAGCGGCAGGATCGCCGTCCGGATCAGGCCGCGCTTCGTCCCGTCGTTCGCGCTGTCGAAGCGGTACGCGAGCCCGGCGGCGGCGCAGTACGCCTCGGTCTCCTCGCGCCAGAGCTCGAGCAGCGGCCGGACGACGCCGTCATCGCGCTTCGCCCGGATGCCGCCGCCGGCTCGGCCGCTCGAGACGAGGCGGTAGAGGACGGTCTCGACCTGGTCGGAGGCGGTGTGGCCCGTCGCGCGCAGGCGGTCGGTCGCGAACGAGTAGCGCAGCTCGCGGAGCTCGTCCTCCGTCCTGCCGGGCGGCACGCCGACGACCTCCGCGCCGAGCACCTCGCGGCAGAAGCGCGCGTCCTGCTCGGACTCGTCGCCGCGGAGCCCGTGGTTCACGTGCAGTGCGGAGACGTGGTAGCCGAGTTCCCGCAGGACGTGCCAGAGGCAGGTGGAGTCCGCGCCGCCGGAGACGAGGCAGGTGACCTCTCCGCCGGGCGGGATCAGCTCGAGCCGGCGCACGTGCCGCTCGACTCGCTCCTGCAGCTGGCGTACGTCCATCGCCTCCATTGTCGCAAGCCGCAGCCCGGTGCCAGCCGCAGCACGGTGCCAGGCACGTGCCTGGCACCAGAGGTGTCCGTTGTCGACGAGGCAGATCTGAGCGGCCGCCCCGCGGCCGCGTCCCTGGCCAGCCTCATAGCCGTGAGCCGAAGGGCCGGATTGGCCCAAGACTTTCACGGCTGCGACCAAGACTGCCTAGAAGATGAGGCTGCGATACGAGAGCGACCGGCGCATGCCGACCGCCTCGTAGACCCGGATCGCGGGCGCGTTGTCGGAGCGCACGAACAGGCAGACGCTCGGGGTCCGCTCGAGCAACCGGCGGCAGAGGTCACGCATGCCGCGCGTCGCGTACCCGCGATTCCGCGCCGACGGATCGACCCAGACCTGCTGCAGCTGGACCGCCTGCGGTGTCCAGGCCGACGCCTCGGCCTTGAACAGGATCGTCTCGCCCTCGAGCCAGAGCCACGAGCGACCCTCGGCGATCTGCGCCTGCGTCCGCCAGCGGAACCCCTCCCGGTCACGACGCAGGGGATCGATCCCGATCTCCTCGAAGTGGGCCTGCGCGCACGCGGGCACGACGAGGTCGAGGTCGCGCGTAGTCGCCTCGCGCAGACCGCTCTCGCCCGGCGGCGGCGGCTCGTCGATGACGTAGACGGGCTGTCCCGGGCGGTCCTCCCGCGGCGTCGGCATCCGCTTCTCCGCGGCGGCCCACAGATCGCCTACCGCCTGCTCCTCGCCGATGATCATCCGCGCCCGGCTGCGCGAGGTGATCTCGGCGAACGCCGAGCAGCCCTGGCCGGACGGGACGACGTTGGCGCCGACGTGGCAGAGCGCGGCCAGCCGCTCGCCTTCCTCGACGGCGCTGAACCGGCCGAGGCCGCGGCGGGCGACGTCCTCCAGGAACACGCGCTCGACGGGATCCTCGTCGCAGAACGCGAGGATCTGCGCGAGCGACGGAATCATCGGCTCTTCGGACATCGCCCGCGAACTCTAGGAGACGGCCACGGCCGGAAAGCCGTAGGCTTTCGCGCCATGCCGATCCACCTGCGCGCCGAGCCCGGCGACTACGCCGAGGCCTGCCTCCTGCCGGGCGACCCGCTGCGCGCGAAGTACATCGCCGAGACCTTCCTCGAGGAGGCGCGGCAGGTGAACGGAGAGCGCGGGATGCTCGGCTTCACGGGCACCTTCGAGGGAAAGCCGGTGTCGGTGCAGTCGAGCGGGATGGGCTGCCCGTCGGCCGCGATCGTGATCGAGGAGCTCGTCATGCTGGGGGTCAAGCGCATCCTCCGCGTCGGCACGTGCGGAGGGCTGCAGCCGGACATGAGCCTCGGCGAGCTGATCATCGCGCTCACCGCCGTTCCCGCCGACGCGTCGGCACGGCACCTGATCGGCGAGCCGCACGTGCCAACGGCCGACTGGGATCTCGTCCACGGCGCCGTCCACGCCGCCAAGGAGCTCGGCAAGCCGGTTCGCATCGGCCCGATCGTGTCCAGCGACCTCTTCTACAACCCGGACGACGGCCAGTACCAGCGCTGGTCGGAGCGCGGTGTCCTCGCCGTCGAGATGGAAGCCGCGATCCTGTTCACCCTCGGCGCACTGCGCAAGATCAAGACTGGCTGCCTGTTGACCGTCTCGGACGTCGTGGTCGAAGGCGAGTTCATCCGCATCTCCGACGAGGAGATGCGCGTGGCGGTCGACCAGATGACCGAGCTCGCGCTGCACGCCGTGACCGCGGGCGAGAAGCATTAGCGACCAGCGGGCCGTCTTCCTCGTCAACCCCGCCTCGGCAGGCGGTGCCACCGGCCGACGCTGGCCGGAGCTCGCACGACGAGCCGCCACGCTCGGCCTGAGCGGCGACGCCCTCTTCTCGGAGCAGCCCGGCCACCTGAGGGAGCTCGCACGCGACGCTGCCGGCGGCGGTGCCACGTTACTCGTCGCGGTCGGCGGCGACGGCACGATCAACGAGGTGGTCAACGGCCTGGCCGGAACCGACGGGGCCGAGCTGGCGATCATCCCTCGTGGGACCGGCGGCGACTTCGTGCGCACGTTCGGGATCCCCTCGCGGCTCGAGGACGCCGTCCGCGTCGCACTCGAGGGCACGACGAGGACGATCGACGTCGGCCGCGCCGCCTACCAGTCCTGGAGCGGAGCGCCCGAGGAGTCGTACTTCGCGAACATCGCGAGCGCGGGCATGAGCGGCGCCGTCGCGAAGCGCACGAACGAGGCGACTCGCGCTCCGCTCGGCGGCAAGGCCGCCTATCTGTGGTCGACGTTGGCGGTGTTCTCGGGCTGGCGGAACTCCGAGGTGCGCGTCACCGTCGACGAGCAAGTGCGAGCCGGGCCGATGTTCGACGTGATCGTGGCGAACTGCCGCTACCTCGGGGGCGGGATGAAGATCTGCCCGGACGCCGAGCCGGACGACGGGCTCTTCGACGTCCTGCTGATCGGCGACGTCACGAAGCTCGACCTCGCGCGGACGATGCCCAGGATCTACCGGGGCACCCATCTGCCGCACCCGAAGGCCGAGCTCCTTCGCGGCGCCGTCGTCAGCGTCGAGGCCGCCGTGCCGCTGCCGGTCGAGCTCGACGGCGAGCAGCCCGGCACGACCCCGGTTCGCTTCGAGGTCGTCCCGCGCGTCCTGAAGGTCCGCGTGCCGGGCTAGGCCGCGGGCCGCTTCGGCCGGGTGGTGCTCTTCCGGGCCGTCGTCGTGCGCCTCGCCGGAGCCTTCGGCTTCTCGAGTGAGTCGAGCCGCTTCTCGATCCGGGTGACGCGCCGCTCGAGGGGATCCAGCGTCCGCAGCTTCGCGGCCACGTCGTCGAGCCGGTCGCGGACGTCGCCCATCGCCTTCAGCATCGGCTTGCCCCCGGGAAGCTCGGCGAGGCGCTGCAGTGCCTCCTCGCCGGCGTCCGCGAGCCGCGACATGACGTCCTTCTCCTGTGTCCTGCGCGAACGTGCCATGTCGAGACGATAGCTGGCTCGCCGGTGCCAGGCACGTGCCTGGCACTACACGAGGAGGCGGCGCGCGACGTGCGAGAGCGTCTCGCCGGCCGAAGCACGGATCGTGAGCTCGGCCAGCTCGTCGTACGGCGTCGACTCCCGGTTGACGATCGCGAGCTTCCCGCCGGCAAGCAGCGTATCCTGGAGGAGGTCGGCGATGGGGTAGACGTTCAACGAGGAGCCGACGACCAGGAGCAGACGGGCGCGGCGGGCCAGCTCGGAGGCGCGCTCGATCGCGCCCTCCGGGAGCAGCTCGCCGAACATGACCACGTCCGGCTTCATGATCGAGCCGCAACGCGGGCACGACGGCGCGGGAGCCCGCTCGAGCATCGCCACGACCTCGTCGAAGGTCGCCCGCTCGCCGCAGGCGAGGCAACTCGACGTCCGGATCGAGCCGTGCACCTCGATCACGTTCTGCGAGCCCGCCAGCTCGTGGAGCCGGTCGACGTTCTGCGTCACGATCGCCTCGACGTAGCCGCCGCGCTCCAGCGCCGCGAGCACGTGATGCGCCGCGTTCGGCTGCGCGTTCTCGAGAACCTCGAACCGTCGGGCGTAGAAATCCCATACCTTGGCCGGGTCCCGGCGGAACGCCTCGATGGTCGCGTACTCCATCGGGTCGTATCGGGCCCAGATCCCGCCCGGCGAGCGGAAGTCCGGAATGCCGCTCTCGGTTGAGACGCCGGCGCCCGTGAGCACGACGCAGGGCTGGTGGTCGCTGATCAGCGCGGCGAGCCGCTCGACAGACATGCCCGATTTGTATCGCCGGGTGCCAGGCACGGGCCTGGCACCTGATGAGGCAGACCGCAGCGGCCGTCGAGCGGCCGCGTTCAGAGCGCGTTTGCGGGCCGTGAGCCGAAGGGCCGGATTGGCCCGAGGCTTTCGCGGCCCGGCGACTAGAGTGGCGGCCGTGTCCGAGGAAGGCTTCTCACACTCGACCGAGGTCGCCGTCCGCTTCGCGGAGACCGATGCGCAGGGCATCGCGCACAACGCCGCCTACCTCGTCTGGTACGAGGTCGCGCGCGTCGACTACCTCGCCCGGTTCGCGGGCGGCTACAACCGCATCCGCGGCCAGGGGATCGAGGCGCTGACGATCGAGACGCACGTGCGCTACCTCGGGGCCGTCCACTTCGACGACCGGCTCCGCATCAGCGTCCGCTGCGGCGATCTCCGCGGCGCCCGCTTCCGGTTCGACTACCTGATCGAGCGCCTCACGGAGACCGGCGCCGAGCAGGTTGCGGACGGCTGGACGCTCCACGCCGTCGTCGACCGCGAGACCTTCCGCCCCACGCGCCTTCCCGCCTGGCTTCGCGAGGCGATCGAGCTCGCCGAAGCCGGCGCCCCGGCCTAGGGAGCCGTCCCGGTCGCGCCTGTCGGGCCGGTCGCGCCCGTCGGCCCGGTGGGCCCGGTCGGACCGGCCGGCTTCGCCGGCTTCTTCGTCCCGATGTGGATCACCCGCTTCACGCCGTCGTAGCGTGAGTACCAGACGTTGTCGTAGAGCAGCTTCCCGTCGGCCGAGTACACCTTCCGGTGGACGCTCGTCGACAGCGGCGGGGAGCCGGCCTCGACGATCTCCTTCGTGCCCTTCGGCAGCTTCGGGTCCTTCACCCACTGCGTCGGCGGATGCCCGGTCGCCACGAGGGGAGCCGTGACGCTCTCGACGCGCCGGTGGGGGCTCGTGCCGTACAGGTTCACGGTCAGCGAGTACGAGGACACGAACGTGCGCAGCAGCAGCCACGCCTTCGTGTCGTTGACGAACATCAGGTCGACGTCCGGGTAGTTGACCGTGGCGTCGCGGCCCTGCGGGTAGTGGCTGATGTAGAGCGCGTGATTCGTTCGCGCCGTGATGTCGAGACCGGCGTCGTACGCCGCGTTGAAGACCGTCGTCGAGACCTGGCAGACGCCGCCGCCCAGACCGCTCGAGAGCTCGCCGTTGATGATCACCGGCGCCACGAGGAACCCCTTCGACGCATTGCGATCGCCGGTCGTGCGGTTGAACGAGAAGGTCGCACCGGGAGCGATGAGCGTGTTGTCGATCAGGTGCGAGACGAGCTGGACGTTGTGGATGCGGTTCGGGACACCGCCGAACTCGGTCGTGTAGGACGAGACGAGCTCCTTGACGCCCAGCGCCTGCAGGTCCTTCGCCGTGCGCTTCGCCTCCTTCGTCTCGACGACGATCACCGCCGTCCTGTTCGCCGGCGAGAGCGCGGCGCGGACGATGTTGGCGACGGTGCGGGGCACGTTGAGAACGCGGCCAGGGAGGTCCGGGACGATGCGGATCGAGCTACCCGAGACGACGAAGCTCGCGTCCTCCGGCGGCCGGTTCAGCGCCTTCTCGAGGCGCAAGAAGAAGGCGTCGGCCTGCTTGCCGCCGAGGGTGATCTCGTCGGCGCCGCCACTCGGGGGCCGCAGCATCGACGCGAGCTGCCAGCGGGCGAGCCGGTAGCTCACCGAGCCGATCCCCGAGCCGATCTGGAGGTCGACGGGCGCCGAGACGGCGGTGCGGACACTGGCGATCTCCGACGCGAGCATCGACGTGGTCACCTGCGGCGGCTGCGGCGACAGGGGCAACACGACCGGAGCACGGCTCAGGTCGGCGAACCGTGCGAGAAGCTCCTTCTGCGCCGCCGTCCGGTCGATGGAGATGCCGGCGCGACCCGGGACGACCACGGGGCGCAATCCTTCGAGCTTGATCGCCGCGTTGTGCGGCTCGCGGCCGACGCTCCCAACGATCTGGTCGAGCGCGAGCGCGAGGCCGTGCCCGTCGGCGCGCGCGGTCGCCGTCACGGTGGTCCCGAACAGCTCCTGGAAGAAGCGCCGGAAGCCACGGATCGGCCCGAAGCCGTCGGACTTGGAGCGTGCTGCAGACACTGCGCCCGCCCAGTCAACGCGGATGCCGAGCTCCGCCTGGCGCAGCCGGAACGTGTGGCCGGCGACGCGAACGGCGACGGGCGTGCTCGCGAGCGCGGCCGCCTTCCGCTCGAGGAGCCGCGCCGCCTCCTTCGTCGTCAGGCCCCCGACGTCGACGCCTGCGATCGACACGCCGGACGGCAGCGTGCCGGGGGAGCCGGCGTAGACGCCCGCGACGACCAGGGACCCGACGGCGAGCAGCACGACGACCGCCGCGACGAGGCGCCTGATCGCGCGAGTTCGGGCCTGGCGCTGCCGCCTCGAGCGCAACGCCGCCAGCTGCGCCTCCTTGTGGGCGATATCCGCCTGCACGGGCGGCCATTCTAGCGAGCGGCCCTTCGGGCTTTCGGCGATGATCCTTCCGGTGGCGACGGAGAGTCCTGCATTGTCGCTCGACCAGGCGCGGGCCCTCTGGGAGCCCGTCGGCCCCTACCTGAACACGGCGAGCTTCGGGCTGCCGCCGCGCCCGGCCTGGGAGGCGCTGCAGGCCGCCCTCGACGATTGGCGGCACGGCCGCACGAGCTGGGAGCACTGGAACGAGTCGACCGAGCGCTCTCGCGAGCTGTTCGGCCGCCTCGTCGGCGTGCCGGCAGAGCGGGTGGCGGCAGGATCGACGGTGTCGACCTTCGTCGGCGTGCTCGCGGCGGCGGTGCCGGACGGCGCCCGCGTGATCGTCCCGGAGATCGACTTCGCCTCGCTGCTCTTCCCGTTCCTCGTCCACGAGCAGCGCTTCGACGTCGTCACGGTGCCCCTGGCGCGTCTCGCGGACGCCGTGGACGAGCTGACGGACGTCGTGGCGTTCAGCGCCGTCCAGTCGTCGAACGGAGCGGTCGCGGACGTGGACGCCGTGCTGCGCGCGGCCGCGGCGAACGAGGCGCTGACGATCGTCGACGCGACGCAGGCGTGCGGCTGGCTGCCGCTCGACGCCTCACGATTCGACGCGCTCGTCTGCGCCAACTACAAGTGGCTGATGTCCCCGCGAGGCACGGCCTTCCTCACCCTGTCCGAGCGGCTGCAGGAGCGAGTCGAGCCGTTGCTCGCCGGCTGGTACGCGGGCGAGGACGTCCACGCGTCGTACTACGGCCGGCCGCTGCGGGTCGCTTCGACGGCGCGGCGGCTCGACACGTCGCCCGCGTGGTTCAACTGGGTGGCGGCCGCGCCGGCGCTGGAGACGCTGCTCTCGATCGGCGTCGACGCCGTCCACGCCCACGACGTCTCGCTCGCCAACCGCTTCCGGGCCGGGCTCGGCCTGCCGCCCTCGGACTCGGCGATCGTCTCGGCCGACGTGCCCGGCGCCGCCGAGAAGCTCGCCGCGGCGGGCATCCTCATCTCGGTGCGCGCCGGATCGCTGCGCGCCTCCTTCCACCTCTACAACACGGAGGCCGACGTCGACGCCGCCCTCGAGGCGCTCCTCGGCTGACTCACGGTGCCAGGCACGTGCCTGGCACCTGCGCGGCGCGGCGGTCGGGCTCGGGCCTGGCCAGGACGGCCGCACCCGAGACCACGGCCGCGAAGGCGAGCAGGCGCAGCGTGCCGAGGGCGCCCCCGGGGACGCCCTCGGCGAAGACGACCATGCCGGCCGCGATCGGCAGCGCGTTCATCGCCAGCGTCGAGACACCCGCCGTCGCGAGCGCGCCGCCGCGCTGGAAGCCGAGCTGCAACGCGACGAACGCGAGGCCGTGGCACACGAGCACCGCCGCCGTGAACAGCACGGCCGCACCGCCGCCGACGGCCGCTTTCGTGGCGACGTCCCCGGCGGCGTAGAGAACACCGGCGGCCACGCCGAATCCCGCTCCGCCGGCGAGGCGAGGAGCGAGCGGGCCCGCGAACGGCCCGGCGGCGGCCAGCGAGACGACGATCCAGAGACCCACGTCGACCGGAGAGCCGTGACGCCCGGTCGCGTTCGCCCCTCCCGTCAGCGACAGCCCGAGCAGCACGAGCCCGAGCACCGCGGTAGCGACCCCAGCCCATTCCCGGCGGACGAGGCGCGTGCCGGCCGTCCGCACGACGAGCAGCGCCAGCAGGCCGATGCCGCCCGCCGAGACCGCCTGCACGAGAGAGAGGGGCGCCAGCCGAAGGGCGAGCACGTACAACGCCCAGCCGGCGAGCCCGACCGCGAACCCGGTCAGCCAGCGAAGGTTGGCAAACAGGAGCCGGAGCGACGCGAGCGGCCGCCGCACCGAGAGCGCGGGCAGCCGGGAGGCGGCTCCATGCTGTCGCAGGAAGCCCCAGTTCAGACAGGCGGCGGACGCGAGCGCGACGCCGAGCCTTACGGCCTCCGCCCCGGTCACACCCGGTCCTTGCCCGAGAAGGGCAGGTACGCCTCGGCGGCGAGCGCGGCGATGCCGATCCGCGGGAGGTCGCGGCGGCGCTCGTAGACGACGAACCGCCGCTGCCAGCTCGGGAAGAACTTCCGGTTGAAGAGCAGGAGGTTGTCGAGCTGGAACCTGCCCTTGAGCGCCAGCAGCGCCCGCCGCTCGAGCTTCTGCAGGCCGTCCAGCTCCGCCTCCGGCGCGAGCAGCGCGGCGAACGGGGCGAAGTTGAGCGACAGCCTCCGGTAGCCGTGCACCCGCGCCCATTCGACGGTCTCGCAGATCAGCCACTCGTTGAAGCCGTTCGGCGTCGCCCGCAACCTCGGCATCGAGGAGAGCGAGAGCGCTGCGCACGGGCGAACGACCGCGAAGTGGAGGAACCCCATCGGCACGCCGTCGGGATCTCGGCCGAGGACGAAGACCGCGTCTTCGTCCTCGAGACGGAAAAGCGCATCGAGTGCCATGACGAACCCGCGCGCCGGCTCGGCTCCGCGCCAGTCGCGTGCGATCGCCTCCAGCCGTCCGCGCAGCTCCGGGTCGATCTCCCCGGGATGGAGCACCTCCGCCCGGTAGCCGGCCTGCCGCAGGCGGCTGACCGACTGGCGCACCTTCCGGATCGGACGTCCTTCGAGCGAGAACGACGCGACGTCGAGCACGGCTTCGTCGCCGTGGTAGAGCGCGTGCAGCCCGTAGCCAGCATAGACCTGGAGCAGGCGGTCGGAAGCACCGAGGATGGCGATACGCCAGTCGCGCGCGCGAGAGAAGCGGACGAACCGATCCACGAGCTCGTCGAATTCATCGGGTGGTCCGATCGGGTCACCCGAGACGATCGCGACGCTGTGTACGACGCGGTAGGCCAGGAACGCCTGCTCGTTCGCGCTGAAGAAGTACGACTTGTCGGCACGGAGAACGAAGGGCGCCAGCGTGTCCTTGCCCCAGGATCCGACGAGCGACCCTGCGAGCTCGCGCTCTCGCGCCTCCTGGGCCAGCCGGTAGCGCCACGGCGCGAGCCAGGAGACGAGCAACCAGGCAACCGCGGCCAGCCCTGCAGTGAAGACCGAGATCGGGAACCAGGCGCCGAAGTCGTCCGCCAGGTGCGAGGAGCCGCCGAGGCTGAGGCCGGCCAGCGCCCTGGTCGTCTCGCTGAGCGAGAACCGGAGCGTGAACGGCTGGTCGGCCTCGATGCGGTTGATCCAGAGGACGACCATGCCATATGCGTAGACGGCGGCGACGAGACCGACGGCACGGAGCGCGAGGCGGGGGCTCGCGGCCGCGTCGCCGGGAGCGTCGAAGACGTGGCGCCGCGCGACCAGGAGGACGGCGACAAGGGCCGCTACGACAGCTCCGTAGTCGAAACCGTGCGCCTCGTGCAGCACGGCGAGCCCGACGAGCAGGATCAGTCCGACACGGTAGGCGCGCCGTTTGCGGCGCGCGAGGCCGCGTGCGACCACGATCAGCGCGAGCCCGAGCGGCGCTACGAGTGCGCTTGCCACCGGCGTCACGCGAGCGAGCGAGAGCTCGGCGAGGAGCGTGTGCGGCCGCGCCGGGAGCACGCCGTCGAGGACGCTGATCGCCCCGGTGGCGGCGACGAGCGCGGCCAGGAGCAGCGGCGAACGGTCCTGGGCGACACTCCTGCGGCGGCCGACGAGAGCTCCGGCGAGCCCGGAGAGGGCGGCCGGAACATAGACGGCGCGCAGATGCGCAGCGATGCGGAAGGCGTCGTGGGCGGGGATCTGCCGGACGACGAGGAGCGAGACGCCGACGCTCGCGTACGTCCACCCCCAGACACCGAGGGCGAGCAGCACCGCGCCGGTAAGCCGCTCCGCCCGCAGTGCCCGTGCAATGCCTCCGAGGATCAGGCCGACGAGCGCCCAGATCGCGACGAAGAGGAGCAGCGGTACGGCGTCGTGCCGCGGCAGCTCGTCGAGCGGGAGCGCGTCACGCACCACCGGCCCCGGCAGCGAGGTGCCGCGGAGCGCGTACAGCAGGCCGGTCGCCGAGACCGCGAGCCCGAGAGCGACGAGCAGCCCGCCCCCGATCGACGCGGCCCGAAGCGCCCTACGCATGGCTCGCCCGGACACCTGCGGTGCCAGGCACGTGCCTGGCACCGGTCGGCGGCGACGGCGGAAGAAGGTGCGTGGACGCCGCGAGCAACGCGTTCGACGCTTGCCCGCGCCAGAGAGCCCAGTCGTGCCCGCCGCGAATGACCGAGAAGTGCGAGCTGATGCCGAGCCGGGTGAGCTCGCGCGCGAACTGGACGTTCTGGGACAGCAGACTGTCGACCGAGCCGGAGTAGAACCACACGAACGTGTGCGCCGCCCGCAGCCTTCGTGCGACCGATGGGAACGTCAGCGCCGGGCTGTTCCGACGGAGCAACGCCTTCCGCCCTCCGAAGATCGAGGCGATGTTGTCGGCCTGGACGTAACCCGACCAGCTCTCGAGTACACGAAACTCCGCGGGGTGGTGCGCCCCGATGTTGAGCGCTCCGTACCCGCCCTCGGAGAGCCCGATCAACGCCCGCGCCCACCCGGCCGGGATCGTCCGGTAGTGGGCGTCGATCGCGCGCACCACGTCACGCGCCAGGAAGGTTTCCCAGCCCTGGTGCGGCCGCAACCCGTTCGCCCACTCCTTGTCGGTGAACACCCCGGTTGAGCCGAACGGCGCCACGAGGATCGCGGGCCTGATCTTGTGCTTGGTGATCAGGATGTCCTCGACGACGCCGAGCCGCCCGGCACGGAAGTAGGTGGCCGGCACGCCGGGGAACCCGTGGAGCAAGTAGATCACCGGGTAGCGATCGGTGGGATGGGTCGCATATCCCGGCGGTAGGTAGACGTCGACCGCCTGCTGCCTGCCGCCGAGCGCGGCGCTCGTGACCGTGAGCTGGGAGAAGCTGCCCTTCGTGGACACGTAGGCCGGGTCCTTCGGCGGGGCGAAGCCGCGATAGAGCCAGTAGTTGTCGAGGTAGTGGTAGGTGCCGATCAGGCCGGCGCTGATCGCGACGATCGCCGTAGCTGCTCCTGCGGCCCAGATCCCGAGATGGTTGGCGCGCAGATGCTCGAGCGTTCTCGTAGCGATAGCGGCCATGCCGCCACGTTCCTTCGCGGAGGCCCTGCCGCAAATCGTCCGGCCGGACGATCTCGGAGTCGGATCTCCTGGATCAACCGGGGAGCCTGATCTCCACCTCCGTCCCCCGTCCGGGGGTCGACCGGATCTCCAAACGGCCCCCGGCGCTCTCCACCCGCTCGCGCTGGGACTGTAGGCCGATGTGCCCTTCGGACATGCGCTGGGGCAGCACGCCGAGGTCGAAGCCGCGGCCGTCGTCGCGCACGGCGAGCTCGACCGAGCCGTCGCGCACAGCGAGCTCGACCCACACCGTGCCCGCCTCGGCGTGCGCCGCCGCGTTGGTCAGCAGCTCACGCGCCGCGCCGAACAGGAGCACCTCCTGCGGATGGCGGCGCGGGTAGAAGAGGTCGAAGAGAACACGGAAGCCGCCGCGCCGGGCCGCGCGCTGCCCGGCCGCCCTCAGCGCCGCTTCCAGCCCGGATTGCTCCAGCACGAACGGATGGAGCTCGAAGACGGCCTCGCGGAGCTCGGCGATCGTGGTGCCGATGGCCGCGTCGGCGCGGGTGAGCGCCTCGCTGCCGCCGGCGTCCCCCACCTCCTCGAGATCGTGTCTCGCCGACAGGAGGTTCTGGATCGCCTGGTCGTGCAGACCCTCGGCGAGGGTGCGCCGCTCCCGCTCGCCGGCGCTCAACGCCTCCGCGATCAGCTCGCGCCGGCGCTCGGCGAGCTCGGCGACCCGCCGCGTGCGCTGCTCGAGCACGGCCGACAGCATCACCGCCGCCAGGCCGATCCAGAGCAGGTAGCCGGCCTGGACGGCGATGAACCGCGACGCCTGAGGCTGCGTGTGCGCCGGGTGGGCGACGGCCTGCAGGATGTACGCGACGACCGTGACCGAGCTCGACAGCGCCGTAAGCTCCGGCCTGAAGCGGAACGCGACCGCGATCGGCACGAGGAAGTACGTCAGNNATAGACCCAGACGAGCATCCCGACGGCGTAGACGGAGACCACCGCGACCCCGAGCAGGAAGTCGGTCCGCTCCTCCTTCGGGTGCGGGAGCGTCTCTGCGGCCACGATCAGCGGGATCGCCAGCAGGCGAAGCAGGGCAACGCGGCGCTCGACCTCCGCCACCGCCGCCGGCATGATCTCCGCGAATCGGCTCTTCCGGCCGAGGTGCACGTCGGCGCTATTCGATCAGACGACGGCGCATCGCCTCGGCGACAGCGGCGGCGCGGTCGGAGACACCGAGCTTCTCGTACAGGTGCTGGACGTGGGTCTTCACCGTCGTGACGCCGAGATAGAGCTCCTTGGCGATCTCCGGAAGGCTCTTGCCCGACGCGATCATGTTGAGGATCTCGCGCTCGCGGTCGGTCAGTGCCGGCGTGTCGCTGGAGCGGCGAACGCGGATCTCGGACACGAGACCGGCGGTCAGCTCCGGCGGGAGCACGGTCTCGCCGCGCGCGCAGGCCAGCACGGCGTCGACGATGTCGTCGCGCTTCGCCTCCTTCGGCAGGTAGCCGGACGCCCCGGTCTGCAGCGCCTCGTACACGAGCCCGCTGTCGGTGAAGGCGGAGAGCAGGAGCACGCGGGTCGCCAGGCCGTCGCGCGTGACCGCGTGCACGACGGAGACGCCGTCGAGGTCCGGCAGCTTGTAGTCGATCAGCGCGACGTCGGGCGCGTGCTCGCGGATCTGGTCCAGGGCTCCCCGTCCGTCCTCGGACTGGGCCACGACCTCGACACGGCCGCTGGCCGTCAGCGCGCGGACGACGCCCTCGCGGTAGAGGGGATGGTCGTCGGCGACCACGACCCGCACCTTCCTCTTCGTGTCAGCCACTGTGTCCATCGTACGCCTCTCTCCTCGCGACCAGCACCTGCACGACCAGCATCCGCGCGCGTGTCGCGTTCCGTCATCCCGCCGACGACGGATCCGCCTGTCAGGCCCGCCGGCGCATCGGAGGATGCGCGTCTCATCCGCGCGCTCCTCCATTCGGCCGTCCACGGCGTGCCGGGCACGTGCCTGGCACCGCTCGTCGGCCATACTGACCCGTGCGCGCACGCATCGCCGCAGCTCTTCTCGTGGCAGCGACCGTTGCCGCGGGCACCGCTCTCGCCGTCGGCTCGAGCTCGGGGCTGGAGGGAACTGTCCGCGAGGACTCCTTCTCTTCCAAGGCGCTTCGCGGAACACTTCGCTTCGCCGTCTACCTTCCGCCCGGGTACAACGCGGGCGGCCGCTACCCCGTCATCTACTACCTCCACGGCCTGCCGGCGACAGGCGACAGCTTCCTCGCCTTCGGCTTCGTCCCCTCCACGCTCGAGCAGCGCGGGCTGCGCGCGATCGTCGTCGCGCCCCAGGGCGCACGGGACGGCGACTCCGACCCCGAATACCTCGACTGGGGACCCGGGCGCAACTGGGAGACCGCGATCGCCCAGGAGCTTCCCGCCTATGTCGACGCCCACTACCGGACGATTGCCCGCCGCGCCGGGCGGGCGCTCATCGGCCTCTCCGCCGGAGGGTACGGCGCCTTTCTGCTCACCCTCCACCATCTCCCGTCCTTCGCCGTCGTCGAATCCTGGAGCGGCTACTTCCACCCGACCGATCCATCGGGCACGAAGACGCTGCGCCTTGGCTCACCGCAGGCCGACGCCCGGGCGAGCGCCCACACGCTCGTCGCGAACCTGAGGCAGGCCGTCAGCCGCTACCCGACCCTGCTCGCGTTCTACGTCGGCAGAGACGACACCCGCTTCCGGGCCGAGAACGTCCAGTTGAACCGGGAGCTCACGGACGCTCGTGTCCCGCACGTCTTCCGCCTGTACGCCGGCGGCCACTCGCTCGATCTCTGGCTGCGTGAGGCGGCGGCCTGGCTGGCACTGGCGGTGCGACACCTCGCGCCCGCGACGAAGGGCTAGGATCAGACCGACCCCCGCCGCGAACCCGGAGGACTGTGCCGTGGCCGCGAAAAGCGCCGCGCCCCCCACGCTCGACCCACTCGACTTCCTAGCCGTCGACGCGCTCCTCGACGAGGAGGAGAAGGCGATCCGCGACACCGTCCGGGCGTTCGTGCGCGAGCGGATCGTGCCTCACGTCGGCGACTGGTTCGAGGAAGGCATCCTCCCTCGCGAAGTGCTGACCGAGCTCGCAGGCCTCGGCCTGTTCGGCATGCATCTGGACGGCTACGGGCTACCCGGCGCGAGCGCGGTGGCGTACGGCCTGGCGTGCATGGAGCTGGAGGCGGGAGACTCGGGCACACGCAGCGCGGTGTCGGTGCAGGGATCGCTCGCGATGTTCGCGATCTGGCGGTGGGGCTCGGAGGAGCAGAAGGAGCGGTGGCTGCCGCGGATGCACTCCGGCGAGCTGATCGGCTGCTTCGGCCTCACCGAGGCGGACGCGGGATCCGACCCGGGCTCCATGCGGACACACGCCCGCCGCGACGGAACCGACTGGGTCCTGAACGGCTCGAAGATGTGGATCACGAACGGCACGATCGCCGACCTCGCGGTCGTCTGGGCCCGCACGGACGAGAGCGAGGTCCGCGGCTTCGTGGTCGAGAAGGGCATGCGCGGCTTCAGCGCGCCGGAGATCCACAAGAAGCTGTCGCTGCGCGCCTCGGTGACGTCCGAGCTCGTGCTCGACGACGTCCGGGTGCCCGACGAGAACATGCTGCCCGAGGCGAGCTCGCTCCGCGGGCCGCTGTCCTGCCTGGACGAGGCGCGCTACGGCATCGTCTGGGGCGCCGTCGGGGCCGCCCGCGCGTGCTTCGAGGCCGCGCTCGACTACGCGAAGGAGCGGATCGTCTTCGGCAAGCCGATCTCCGCCTACCAGCTCACGCAGGAGAAGCTCGCGGAGATGGCGCTCGAGATCAACCGTGGCACGCTCGTCGCCCTGCACATCGGCCGCATGAAGGACGCGGGGACGCTCCGGCCCGAGCACGTCAGCCTGGGCAAGATGGGCAACGTGCGCGGGGCGCTCGAGGTCTGCCGCTCGGCGCGCACCATCCTCGGCGGCAACGGGATCACCCTCGAGTACCCGGTCATCCGGCACATGAACAACCTCGAGTCCGTGCTCACCTACGAGGGCACGCACGAAGTGCACACGCTCGTCGTCGGCGCTGCGATCACCGGCACTCAGGCCTTCCGCTAGCGCGCCGAGCTCGGTCCAGGGCCAGTCCTCGGCACGCTTGCAGAGACCGGCTTTGACCGGGTTCTGCTTGATGTACTCGAACGCCGCGTTGTAGTGCTCCTCGCTCTCGATCGGCGTCGCGCTGTAGCGGCCCTCGAAGAGACAGCCGCGACGGCCGTAGCGCTTGTTGAAGCGCTTGGTGAACGTTCCGGCGACGAGGTGCATACCGGCCGACATGCGCTCCCGCGTTGTCTCGATGACCAGGTGGAAATGGTTACCCATGGTGCAGCGAGCGTGGACGCGCCAGCCGAAGCGTTCGGTAGCCCGCGCGACGACAAGCCTGAAGTCGGCGTGGTCGAGGTCGGCCCGATAGAGGAACTCGTCGCCCGTCGCGCGGCCGGTTACGTGGAACAGGCCGTCCGGAAGGTGGCTCCGAGGTGTCCTGGGCACGCGTCCGACGGTAGCGCGCCGAGGTGGGGAAATCGCCCCCTGCGCGCCAATCGGCACACACTTGTCACGCCTTCGTGCCAGGCACGTGCCTGGCACCGCGCGGGAAGCGGTCAGCCGGGCTCGGCAGCCTGGTCGAGAGTCTGGCCGCCCGACTCGATCCGGATCAGGTTCGCGACGATGGGGATGGCGAGCAACACGGGGAGCGCACAGACCGGCCACAGCACCTGGTAGCCGTCCGTCCCCTTCAGATAGGGGCTGAACAGGTCGATCGCGATCCCCGCGACGAGCGGGCCGAACAAGAGGCCCCACCCCTTCGTGGTCGTGGCGATGCCCGAGATCGCGCCGCGGTGCTGTGCAGGCATCAGCTTGAAGAGCAGCGCCCAGGAGAGCGTCATCACGGTTCCGCCGGCGATCGCCACCGGGAAGATCACCGCGTAGAACCAGGAGTGCCACGTATTGGCGAGCCCTGCGAAGAGCAGCCCGACGCCGTACACACACGAGGCGTAGAGGATCGTCCGGGCGAGACCGAGCCGCTCGCCGAGCCGCGCGGCCGCCAGCGCCGCGACGATGTAGCCGGCCGCAACCGTGAACAGCACGGCCGACGAGGTCGACAGCGGCTGCCCGAGCCCCTTGGTGATGTAGAGGACGACCCAGGTTCGCATCGCCGCGAACGTCCCTTCCCACGCCGCGTTGCACGCGAGGAACATGCGGACCTCGGGCTCCTGCCGGAAGATCTGCCAGCTCGTGCGCACGTAGGCGCGGACACCACGGAACACCCGATCGTGGCCGCCGTGCTCCTCGACGAGAAAGACGACCCCTCCGCAGGCAAGCGTGGTCACGAAGGCCGCCAGCAGGAACGGGCCGGGCCGCCAGATCTTGAGCAGGAACCCGCCGCCGACGAGCGCGATGCCGATCGCGGCGCCGCGCATGACGTGCTGGACGCTCTGCGACCTCGCATACATGGTCTCGGGGAGGAGATCGGGGTAGAGGCCCCGATAGGGCGGCTCGTACACGTAGTAGGCCGCATAGAAGGCGCAGATGATCAGCGCCGTCGTCCAGATCGTCGGCATGAACGCGACGAGGGCCAGACAGAAGGTGATTCCCGGAACCGCAGCGAGCATGAACGGCCGCCGACGTCCGATCGGCGTGAGGAACGTGTCGCTCCACGGGCCGATGACGAGCGGCACGGTCAGCGCGAACGCGCCCTCGGCGGCCACGATCGCCGCGATCAGCGTTCGCGAGTCGGTGAACCGCGACAGCAGGGGTGGAAGATAGGCCGCGGTGATCGAGATCGAGAACGCAAGCCCGAACGCGCCCAGGCCGAGGATCCAGACGAGCGGCGGCCGTTTCAAGCGGCGCAGGATATCGAGCAATCCCCGGCCGACCCGGCCTGCGAGCCGAGCCGCGGTGCCAGGCACGTGCCTGGCACCGCGCGGCGGCTCGGGTTACCCGCCCAGCCCGAGCACAGCCGGCAGCTCGGAGAGCGACTCGATGCGATCCTCCGCGTCGGGAAAGCGGCCGCCCCGGTCGACCAGGACCGCTCGCATCCCGACGGCGCGCGCACCTGCGACGTCGTCCTCGAGCGAATCTCCGACCATCACGGCTTCCGCCGGCCGGACTCCCAGCAGTTCGAGCGCGGCCCGGAAGATGAGCGGGCTCGGCTTGACCTTTCCGTAGGAGCCGGACGCGGTCCAGCCGTCTACCTCGAGCCCGAAGTGCCGCACGAACGCGCCGAGGTCACGGCTCGTGTTCGAGACCAGCCCGAGCTTCAGCCCGCGCCCGCGGAGCTCGCGCACCACCGGCAGCGCATCGTCGTAGAGCTCGAAATGCGCCGCCTGCTCCCAGCGCCGGACGATCTGCACCGCGATCTCGCCCACGGCCGCGCTCGCGCCCCCGCCCATGCCGCGGACGATGTCCTCCGTGAAGCGCACCCAGATCTCCTCGTCGTGGTCGAGGTCCGGATGCCGCCGCAGATCGTCGATCGCCGCCAACCGCGCGTCCTCGTAGCGGGCGCGATCGAGCTCGAGCCCGTGCTCGCGGCCGAGCGCGGCGTACCCGTCCGGGCCGAGCTCCGGCCCCGGGCGGCAGAGCGTGAAGTCGACGTCGAAGAGAACCGCGCGGAGCGGATTCACACCGTCGACGGCCAGCGGTACGCGGCGGGCCGCCGGCTGGCCAGCGCCGGGAACCGCACCCGGATCGCCTCGAGCCGCGCGCGGTCGAGCTCGGCCGCGATCACCGTCTCCTCATCCGGCGCCTGCGCGACCACGATGCCCCACGGATCGACGATCGAGGCACGCCCGAAGCTCTGACGGCCGGGCAGCGTCTCGCCGATCTGCGCCGCGGCGGCGACGAAGCACTGGTTCTCGACGGCGCGCGCCCGCAGCAGGAGCTCCCAATGGTCCCTGCCCGTGTAGAGGGTGAAGTGCGCCGGCACCGTGAAGAGCAGCGCGCCCTCGAGCGCCAGGATGCGGTAGAGCTCGGGGAAGCGGATGTCGTAGCAGACGGTCAGCCCGACCGGCCAGCCCTCGATCTCCGTGACGACCGGCTCGTCGCCCGGCTCCTCCCCGTCCGACTCGCGGTAGACGAACCCGCCGGCCTCGACGTCGAAGAGGTGGATCTTGCGGTAGACGGCCGTGACCTCGCCCTCGGAATCGCAGACCACGCACGTGTTCGAGAGCTTGTCGCGACCCTCGCGACGCTCGGAGATCGATCCGCCGACGAGCGTGATCCCGTGGCCCCGCGCCCAGCCGCGCATCGCCTCGACCGTCTGGCCGTCGAGGGTGTCCGCGGCGGCGAGGAGCTGCTCGTGGTCGCCGATCGCGTCCCACTTCTCCGGGAGGACGACGAGATCGGCACCGGTCGCGGCCGCGCGCGCGACGAGGCGTTCGGCCTTCTCGAGGTTCGCAGCCTTGTCGGCGCGACTCGTCATCTGGACGCACGCGACGCGAATCGTCTCGGCCACGCCCGAACGATAGCTTTGCGGCGTGGAGCAGGCAGAGCCCCTCGGCTCCGGCCTCCGGGCCTTCCACGCCTTCCGGAGCCGGGAGTTCCGCTTCGTCTGGTCGGCGCAGGCCGTGTCGCTGATCGGCGACGCGGCGTTCACGACCGCGCTCGGCTGGCGGACGTTCACGCTCGCCGGGTCCGGCAAGCTCGGGCTCGTCCTCGTCTGCCAGGCGCTTGCGATGCTGACCACGGTGCTGGTCGGCGGCGCGCTGGCCGACCGGTTTCCGCGCCGGACGCTCATGGTCGCGTCCGACCTCGCCCGCCTCGCCGCCGTCGGAGCCCTGGCCGGATTCGACGCGTCCGGCCGGCTCGGCTTCCCGCTGCTGCTCGTCCTGGCGACCCTGATGGGGCTCGGCGACGGATTCTTCTATCCGGCCTTCGGCGGCATCGTGCCGCTGCTCGTGGAGCCCTCAGCCGTTCCGTCCGCGAACGCGATGATCGGCGTCGCCCGCTGGTCGAGCATCCTGATCGGCCCGTCGCTCGCAGCCGTGATCTACGGGGGAGCCGGGTCGGCCACGGTCTTCGCGCTCGACGCCGGGTCGTTCCTGTTCTCGGCCGCGCTGCTCTGGGTGACGAAGCCGCGTCCCGTCGAGCCGAGCGCGGCGGAAGGCACGCTGCGGGAGATCTGGGCCGGCATCCGCTACGTCTCGGGCGTCCCCTGGCTGTGGGTGACGATCAGCGTGTTCGCGCTCGTGCTGATGCTCCAGTTCGCTCCGCAGCAGGTGCTGATGCCGAAGCTCGTCTCCCAGCACTTCCACCGCGGCGTCGCCTCCTACGGGGTGCTGACGTCGCTGCTCGGGGTGGGCACCATCCTCGGCACGGTCCTCTTCGGACACCTGCAGCCGCGACACCGGCGCGGCATCCTCTCCTACGGCACCTGGGTCCTGAACAGCGTCTGCATCGCCGGGCTCGTGCTGTCGCCGTGGTTCGAGCTCGCCGGCGCGTTCGCCGTCCTCCGCGGCACCTGCGTCGGCTTCTCGATCGCCGTGTGGGAGACGATGCTGATGGAGCTCGTGCCGGAGAACATGCTCTCGCGTGTGATCAGCCTCGACTTCTTCGGGTCGTTCGGGCTGATGCCGCTCGGCCTGGCCTTCTCGGCCGGGATCGCGGGCCTCGCGTCGCCGGGGACGATCATCGCGGCCGGCGCGCTCTTCTCGGCCGCGCTGATCGCCGGGGTGATGACGCGGCCCTGGCTGCGGGCCGTGGACTGAGACCGAGGCTCGGCCGGGCCCGCGGCCGCCCAGTCGCTAGTCTGTCCGCGTCCGGGGTGTGGCGCAGCCTGGTAGCGCGCTCCGTTCGGGTCGGAGAGGTCCCCAGTTCGAATCTGGGCACCCCGACTGAGGCGTCCGGGAGTCGCACGGCTTCCGGGCGCTTCGTCTGCGCGTGAATCGTCACGCATCCGGCACAGTCGCGTCACACCTTCGCCGTTACCGTCGTCCGTGCAGACGACAAGGAGGACGGCGGTGAATGTGGTCACGCTGATCGGCAATCTGGCGACGGACGTCGAGCTGAAAGAGCTCGCGGAAGGCAAGCGGGTGGCGAGCTTCGTCCTGGCCGTCGACCGGGCGAGCAAGGAAGGCGGTGCCGACTTCGTGCGCGTCTCCGTCTGGGACCGGCAGGCGGATCTCTGCCGGCAGTTCCTGCACAAGGGCGATCGAGCGGCGCTCGACGGCCGGCTGCGCAGCCGCTCCTGGGAGGCGCCGAACGGCACGCGACGGAGTGCGGTCGAGGTGGTGGCGAACCGCGTGCAGTTCCTGACGCCGACCGGTGGCGGCGACGCGGCGGCCGAGACACCGTTCGAGGAGGCGGCCGTGTCCTGAGCGTAGACTGCGCCCGCTGTGGCACGGCGCGACGAGATCATCGCCTTCGCAGACGAGCTGCTCGAGATCGGCTCCTTTCGGGACTACGGGCCGATGGGCATGCAGGTGATCGGCGCGGAGGAGGTGACGAAGGTCGTCTGCGGCGTCTCGTCGTCGCTCGAGCTCTTCGCGCAGGCGGCGGCGGCCGGCGCGCAGCTCGTGCTCGTCCACCACGGACTGCTGTGGGAGAACGAGCCGCGGACCATCGACGCGCGCATGAAGGGCCGGTTGCGAGCGCTGTTCGCGGCCGACATCACGCTCGCCGCCTACCACCTCGCGCTCGACGCGCATCCGGAGATCGGAAACAACGTGCTGCTCGCCCGCGAGCTCGGCATCGACGTCGAGGGGCCGTTCGCGGAGATCGGAGTCGGTGGCAGCTTCGCCGAGCCGCCGACGATCTCCGAGCTCGTCTCGCGCGCGCAGCACGCCGTCGACCGCGAGCCGCTCGTGTTCGCCGCGGGGCCCGAGCGGATCCGGCGGGCGGCGGTCGTCACGGGCGGCGCAGCCCGTCACCTCTCGGAGGCTGCCGCGGAGGGGTACGACGTCCTGGTCACCGGCGAGGCCGCGGAGCCGACGATGATGACCGCGCGCGAGCTCGGGATCCACTTCGTCGGCGCCGGCCACTACGCGACCGAGCGTCTCGGGGTTCAGGCGCTGGCGGCTCGCATCGCCGAGCGGTTCGGGATCGACTGGGAGTTCGTCGAGCTCGACAACCCCGTCTGATCGCGATCCCGGCGTCGCTGCTTGCACGAGAGCCGCCGACGCCACTATGCTTCGATCGAGATGGATCTCCTCGGGACGCGGGCCCGTTGACATCCCGCGATCACACAACCTCAGCTTCGTTCGAAGCCCGTCTGAGCGCACGTGCCGACGGGCTTTTTCATGCCAAGGAGGCGAGCGATGGCGAATCACCTGACGCCTGAAGAGCTGTCCAAGGAGCTCGGGCTCAACCGCGACGACGTGATCCGGCTCTGCGTCGAGGAAGGCGTGCCGATCTACCACGGCAAGATCGACAAGTTCCTCTTCCAGGCACAGCTCAAGGCTGTCAGCACCGCGGCTATCGAGCCGGCCTAACCTCGAACGCCGTTCGCTGTCCCTCGGGCGGCGCAAGCCGCTCGAGGCGTCTTGGTGCCAGGCACGTGCCTGGCACCTGAGCTAGGCGGGCTTCGCCTTCGCGGTACGGCGACGGGCGGTCGCCGGCTTGCCGGCCTTGGCGCGTGACGCCGGGTCCCTGCGCTTCTGCGCTTCCTCGACGCTGCGCCGCAGTGCTTCCATCAGGTCGATCGTCGGAAGCTCCTCGACCGGCTCGGACGGCCGCACCGGCTCCTGGCCCTCGAGCTTCGCCTCCAGCAGCGCGCGAAGCTCGTCCCGGTAGTCGCTCGTCAACTGCTCGGCAGGCCGGAACTCGGTGACCATGCTGTCGATGATCTGCCTGGCGAGCGTCACCTCGGCATCCTTCACCTCCGCCTCGGCCACCGCCTCGTCGATCTCGGCCTGCGAGTAGACGTCCTCGGCGAGATACATCGTCTCGAGCGCAAGCCCGTCTCCTCGCGCGCGGATCAGGCACAGCTTCTCCTTGCCGGCGAGCACGAAGCGGCCGAGAGCGGCCATGCCCGTCTCGTGCATCGCGTGCTGGAGCAGGACGTAGGGCCGTCGCGTGGCGATCGCCGCGGCGGGGACGAGGAAATAGGTGCGATCGAAGTAGACCGGGTCGACGGCGTCCTCCGGGATGAAGCCGGTGATGTCGATGGCGCGCGAGGTGGAGTCGCGCTCGAGCGCTTCCAGGTCGGCTTCCTCGACGACGACGAACTCGCCCTTCGAGACCTCCCAGCCCTTGACGATCTCGTCCGGGCCGACCTCACGGTCGTGCACCGGGCACCAGCGCTTCTGCTTGATCGGCGTCTTGCACTCCCGGTGCAAGAGACGGAAGGAGACATCGGATTGACGCGCGGCAGGCTTCGTCGCCGGCGCCAGGCCGATCGGGATGTTCACCAGCCCGAAGCTGATCGATCCGTTCCACGTAGTCCGCATAACCCGTCCTGATTGTAGGAGAGTGTGCCCATTTCGCGACCCGCGGACACTTCCCTCTCCGGGCCGGGCAGGTGCCAGGCACGGACCGGGCGGGTGCCAGGCACGTGCCTGGCACCGATGGTCGGGATAAGCTCGCGCGGCGTGTCCCAGGCGGCGGCATCCGGGCCGACCGAACGTGCCGAGAGCTCGGCGCGCCGGCGCACGGTGCCCGCGCTCTGGCTTGCCGCGCTCGCCGAGCCTCGCACGAGGCCCGCCTACCTGGCCGAGCGTGACGGCGCCTGGGAGCCGGTCACGTGGCCCGAAGCAGGGGCACGGGCCACCGAGCTCGCGAACGGCCTGCTCGCGCTCGGCATCGCGAAAGGCGACGCGTTCGGGATCCTCGCCTCCACACGGGTGGAGTGGGTGCTGTTCGACTACGCGCTCGCCCTCGTCGGCGCGGTGACGGTGCCGGTGTACGCCACGAGCTCGCCCCGCGACTGCGCCTACGCGCTCGACCACGCGGACGCGATCGGCGTGCTGGTCGAGGACGACCAGCAGCTGGCGAAGCTGGACGAGGTCCGCAGCGACATCCCGCGAGTCCGCCACGTGCTGACCTTCGCCGACCTGGACGACCTCGCCGCCCGGGGCCGCGAGCATGCGGCAACCAACCCGAACGCGCTGGCCGAGGCGACTGCAGCCATCCACGAGGACGACCTCTACACCTTCATCTACACGTCGGGAACGACGGGCCCGCCGAAAGCGTGCATGATCCGACACCGGAACGCCTACGAGATGGCGTCCATCTTCCGGGAGGTCGGAGGCATCGCCACCGCGGAGGACGTCGTGCTGCTGTGGCTTCCGCTGGCACACAACTTCGGGCGGTTCCTCCACCTCGCGGGCGCACACGTCGGCTTCACGACCGCATTCTGCGCCGATCCCCAGCGCCTCGGGGAAGCGTTGCCGCTCGTCCGCCCGACGCTGCTCCCGAGCGTGCCGCGCATCTTCGAGAAGGTCTACGACGCCACCCGCGCCGCGTTCGAGCAGCAGACGGGCGCGAGACGCGCGCTCGTCGCGTGGGCGCTCCGGGTCGGGCGCCGCGCGAGCGTGCTGCGGCGCGAGGGGAAACCGCTGCCGCCGGGTCTCGCGCTCCAGCACCGGCTCGCGGGTCGGCTCGTCTATTCGAAGTTCAAGCGGCGCCTCGGAGGGAGGATCAGGCTCGCCCTGTCGGGTGCCGCGCCGCTTTCGGTCGAGACCGCCGAGTTCTTCCACGCGCTCGACGTCCTGATCCTCGAGGGCTACGGGCTGACCGAATGCACCGCGGCGGCGTCCGTGAACCGGCCCGACCGCTTCCGGTTCGGGACTGTCGGCCTGCCGCTGCCGCGCGTCGAGGCGAAGACCGCGCCCGACGGCGAGCTGCTCCTCCGCAGCCCCACCGTCTTCGCCGGCTACTACAAGAACGAGGAGGCGACACGGGCGCTGATCGACGAGGACGGCTGGCTGCGGACGGGCGACGTCGCCGAGATCGACACGGACGGGTTCATCCACATCACCGACCGCAAGAAGGACATCATCGTCACGGCCGGCGGCAAGAAGGTCGCGCCCCAGAACCTCGAGAACGAGCTCAAGCAGCACTCGCAGCTGGTCTCGCAGGCCCTTGTGGTCGGCGACCGGCGTCCGTACGTCGCAGCGCTCGTGGCGCTCGACCCCGACGAGCTCGGCCGGTGGGCGGCCGCGCGCGGGCTGCCGGCCGAACCGGCCCGGCTCGCGAGCTGCCCCGAGGTGATCGAGCTCGTGCAAGGCATCGTCGACGACGTCAATCACGGCCGCACGCGCTACGAGCAGATCAAGCGCTTCGCGGTCCTGCCACGCGACTTCTCAGCGGACGAGGGCGAGGTGACGCCGACGATGAAGCTCAGGCGGCGCGTGTGCGAGCAGCACTTCGCTGCGGAGATCGACGGGCTCTACGCGGCGGACTAGAGGGTTGGTGTGAAGTTCGGCCGACGTCGGGGGCGCTCGAGACCAAGCCGGGCGGTGCCGTCGTTCGCGGCTCGTAGCAGCGCTACGGGTCGCGGGCGAACGCGCTGATCCGGCGCCGCGTCTGGGGCGTCATCCGGCCCGGCGGAACTTCACATCGGCCCTCTAACTAGAGGATGCGGCGCGCGCCGACGTAGGTCGCGGCGTACCAGCCGTCGCTCAGGTTCGCGATCTGGACGACGGTGCCGGTGTGGGGTGCGTGGATGAACTGGCCGCCGCCGATGTAGATGCCGACGTGGCCGAGGCCGTCGAAGAAGACGAGGTCGCCCGGCTGGAGCTGATCCTGCGAGACGTAGACGCCGTCGTTCCAGAGCGCGTACGTCGAGTGCGGGAGCGAGACGCCCATCGCTGCGTATGCGTAGACGACGAGGCCGGAGCAATCGAAGGTGTCCGGTCCGGCCGTGCCCCAGACGTACGGCTTGCCGAGCTGCGCCATGGCCACCTGGACGACCCCGCCGTAGTGTGCCGGCGGCGCCACCGTGGTGACGGCGTTCGGGTCGCCCGTGCTCGCCGCGGGCGCCTGTGCCGTCGCGCCGACCACGATCGTGTTCAGCTTGGCCTGCTGCTGCTGCTGTTGCTGGACCAGCCGGGCCCGCGCCTGCGCCGCCAGCACGGCTTGCCTCGCGGCTGCCTCGGCCTGCAACTGCTTGATCTCACCCTTGATCGAGGAGAGGAGCCGCTGACGGTAGGCGAGGCCGTTCTCGATCCGGGCTTTCGCGGCCGCACGGTCGGCGACCACACGCTGCTGCGCGCGGTGCGCCCGCTGAAGCGCGGCGCCGCGCTCGGCCATCTGCCGCCGGAACACCTTCACCTGCCGCAGCACCTGCGCGTCCTGGTCGGACACGCGGTTCTCCGTGTCGAGCCGGTTGATGATGTCGTCGAGGCTCTTCGCCCCGAGCAGCACCTCGAGCGTCGAGTCACCCCCTCCGGTGACGTAGAGGCCGTACAGCCGTGCTGCCAGGCGTTTTTCGGCCGCCTTCAGGTTCTGGCGGGCGACCCTCATCTCCAGCTGGTTCGTGCTCAGCTGCTTGCGGATGTGCTGCAGCTTCACCGTCGCCGAGTCATAGGCCTCGACCGCCTTGCCGAGGCCGACGTCGAGCTGGTTGATCTGCGCCAGGACCTGCTGCGCCTCGGCCTTCTTGGAGGTGATCGGGTCCGCAAAGCCGGGCACCGCGGCGATCAGAGCCGCGACGACGACGAGGAGGACTGCTGGCACCCACCTGCCGCAGCGGGCCGTTTTGGGGCCCTGCGGTACATGCGACCGGGGGCGCACCGGGAGGGGCCGGTACGTCACTGGCTGAGGACCCTACCAGGGTCGCCGGTCGGCTGCAACCTCGAACCGTGTCGCAATGTGTGCCAAAAGTGCTGCAAAGTGCGTTATTTCGACGTCACGATCGCGTTTCCTGTGGTAGCGTCATACGGCTTTGCGAGTGCCGACACGAATCGTCGGACTGGCCACGCTCAGCCTCTGCCTCATCGTGCTGCTGGCGCTGCCGGCCCTGGGCGGCGCAGATCGGGTCGCCCAGCTGCGTGCTGCGCGGGCGGCGCTGGCCTCGCGAGAGCAGGCCGCGCTGCTTCAGCTCTACGCGCTCAACACGAGCCTCGACCGGGCCCGAGGGCAGCTCGCCGACGTCGAGAGCGCGCTCGGCGCGGCGCAGCGCGACCGGGCCGCGGCGCAACACCAGCTTCGTATCGCACGGCGAACGCTCGGCGTCGCGCAGAAGCGCCTCGGCAAGCAGCTGCGCGCCGTCTACGAGTACGGCAACCCGAGCGTGCTCGCCGTCATCTTCGGAGCCACGTCGCTCGACGAGCTGCTCACCGGGCTCGACAACCTGAGCCGGGAGGCGACCTCGACCAGCACCGTGATCGCGCAGACGAGGCACGCGCGTACCACGGTCTCGCACCTGCTCGGATCGCTGAATCAGAGGGCGGCGCGGCTGGCCCGGCTGCGCGCGCTCGCGGTCGCCCGGACATCGGAGCTCGTCCGCGCACAGGCCGAGCGCTCGGCGTACATCGCGAGGCTGCGCACGCAGCAGCGGCTGACGACCCAACGCATCGCCGACCTCGAGGCCCGCGCCCGGACGGCCGAGGCGGCGTCGACCGTCGCCACCGTCAAGGCCAAGGCCGTCCAGAGCCTCTCCGCGCTCGGCTCGGGCTCGGGCTCCGCGGGCCAGACGCCGAAGCAGCCGGGCACGGCACCATCGCCGCCTCCGCCGCCGCCGACCACGGCGCCCGCGCCCACCACACCCCCGCCCCCGGCCGCACCCGCGCCGATCCAGCCGGCCTCGGGCTCCGGCAAGCAGCTCACCGTCGTGGCGACCGCCTACTCTCTGCACGGTGGCACAGCGAGTGGACTGCCGACCGGCCCGGGCGTCGTCGCCGTCGACCCGACGGTCATCCCGCTCGGGACGCGCATGTACATCCCCGGCTACGGCCCCGGCATCGCGGCCGACACGGGGACGGCGATCAAGGGCCTCCGGATCGATCTGTGGTTCCCGACGCTGAGCCAGACATACAAGTGGGGCAGGCGCACCGTTACGATCACGCTTCGCTGATCGCACGTCTCGCCTTCGCGCTCGTCGTCGCCTCGCTCGGCTGGGGCGTCGCGCAGGCTGCTGCCGGGCTCGGCTCGTCACAGGCCGGCGATCTCGGCACCAAGCTCGCCGCGGCGCTCCACGCTCCCGGCATCGGCCCGCAACGCACCGGGGCGATGGCGCTCGACCTGGTCTCCGGCCGAGTCCTCTTCGCGCACAACTCGTCGGTCGGGTTCGTGCCCGCGTCGAACGAGAAGCTCCCGGTCACGTTCACCGCGCTGAAGACGCTCGGCCCGAGCTTCCGCTTCCAGACCGAGGTGCTAGGGCAGGGATTGCTCGCAGCCGACGGCACCTGGGTCGGCAACCTCGTCCTGAAGGGGTACGGGGACCCGACGCTGTCCTCCGCCCGCGTGCAGCGGCTGGCCCGGCGGATCCGGGCTCTCGGCATCACGCACGTGACCGGGATGGTGATCGGGGACGAGTCCTTCTTCGACAAGCTCCGCACCGGCCCGGGCTGGAAGCCGTCCTTCTACCTCTCCGAGTCGCCCCCGCTCTCCGCGCTCGTCGTCGATCGCGCCTGGACGGGCAAGCGCATCACGCTCACCCCGGCCTACACGGCGGCCGACCTCTTCCGCTCGATGCTGATCAAGGCCGGCGTCGTGGTCGACGGCAAGGCACGCGCGTTCAAGGCGGGCGGCAAGGTGCTCGCCGTCTCGGTCTCCGCGCCGCTCGGCGAGATCCTGCACGCCGTCGACGCCGACAGCGACAACTTCTCGGCCGAGCTGCTGCTCAAGGAGCTGGGCGCCGTGGCGGGCACGGGCGGTACGAGCGCAGCGGGAGCCGATGTCGTCCGCCGGGTGCTCATGCAGAACGGCGTCCCGCTCGAGGGCGTCACGATCGCCGACGGCTCCGGCCTCTCCTCGCTCGACCGCCTGACCCCGCAGGCGATCGTCGCGATCCTGCGGCAATGCTGGAACGACGGCGCGCTGCGCTCGACGCTCGTCCAGGCCATGGCGGTCGCAGGCCGCTCGGGCACGCTCGTCCACCGGCTGCTCGGGCCGAGCACCCGGGGGTCGGTGATCGGGAAGACCGGCACCACGGACCTCGCCTCGGTGCTCTCGGGCGTCGTGCACCAGCGCTATGTGTTCTCGGTGATCGAGAACGGAGCCCCGGTCCCGTGGTGGACCGCCCGTGCCGCGCAGGACCGGTTCGTCCAGCTCCTCGCGGCCGCCGGCTAGCTCCGAAGCAGCGCGTCCAGGTCCGCCTCGGACAGCGTCGGAACGCCGGCGCGCTGCGCCTTCGTCACCTTGGACTGGCCCGGCTCCTCGCCGACGATCAGACCGGTCGTCTTACCCGACACCGAGTCGCTCACCTTCGCACCCAGCGCCTCCAGCGCAGCCCTCGCCTCGTCGCGGGTGGAGTTCTCGAGCGTCCCGGTGATGGCGTAGCTGGAGCCGGTCAGCGGCCCCTCGACCGGGCGCTCCTCCTCGCCGGCCTCGAAGCGCAGCCCGAGCTCGCGCAGCTCCTGCACGAGCGCCCGGTTCTGCTCGTCGGCGAACCACTCGACGATCAGCTCCGCGCGATCCGGGCCGAAGCCGTCGATCTCCTGGATCTCCTCCTGGGTGGCGTCCTGGAGCCGGTCGACCGTGCCGAAGTGCCGCGCGAGATTCTGGGCCATGATCCACCCGACCTTCGGGATGTTGAGCCCGAACAGCACGCGCGAGAACGGGACCTGCTTCGAGGCCTCGATCGACCGGATCGTGTTGCCGGCCGAGATCTCGCCGAAGCCCTCGAGCTCGAGCAGCTGCTCCTCGGTCAGCCGGTACAGCTCCGGCAACGAGCGGACGAGCCCGAGGTCCCAGAAGCGGCGGATCGACTGCTCGCCGACGCCCTCGATGTCGGCGGCGGCCATGACCCAGTTGTTGAGCGTCTCGAGGCCGCGTGACGGACAGGCCCGGTTCGGGCAGCGGTGCATCACCTCGCCCTCGGGCTTGACGACGTCAACGCCGCAGAGCGGGCACTTCTTCGGCATCCGGAACCGCTTCGTCCCGGGCTGGTGCGGCCCGGCCGGTCCGACCACCTGCGGAATCACGTCGCCGGCGCGCTGGACGATGACGAGATCGCCCTCACGGATCTCCTTGCGGTTGATGTCCTCCTCGTTGTGCAACGTCGCGCGCGAGACCGTGACGCCGCCGACCTCGACCGGCTCGAGCAGCGCCCACGGGTTAAGCGCGCCCGTCCGACCGACGCGGATCAGGATCTCGAGGAGCCTGGTCTGCGCCGTCATCGGCGCCCACTTGAAGGCGCGCGCCCAGCGCGGGCAGGAATGGAGCGCACCGAGCCTCCGCTGCTGGTCGAGCGAGTCGACCTTGATCACGATTCCGTCGATCTCGTAGTCGAGCTCGATGCGCCGTGTCTCCCATTCGCGGCAGGCGATGGCGACCTCCTCGATCGTCTCCAGCCGCTCCGCGTACGGGTTGGTGCGGAAGCCGCGCTCGCGGAGCCACTGCAGCATCTCGAACTGGCCCCCGAAGACGACGCCCTCGGTATGGCCGGTGCCGTAGATCCAGGTCGAGAGCGGACGCTCGGCCGTGATCGCGGAGTTCTTCTGGCGGAGTGAGCCTGCGGCGGCGTTCCGCGGGTTGGGGGCGAGCTTCTGGGTGGTTCCGGCCAGCCGCTCGTTCAGCTCCCGGAACCCGGAGAGCGGGAGATACACCTCGCCGCGAACCTCGGCGACGGCCGGAGGGTCGTCGCCGAGCATCCGGAGAGGTATCGCCCCGATCGTGCGGAGGTTCGGCGTCACGTCCTCGCCCTGGATGCCGTCACCACGGGTCGCGCCGCGCACGAACACGCCGTCCTCGTACGTGAGGTTGACCGCGAGCCCATCGATCTTGGGCTCCACCACGTACGCGACCGGCTCGTCGGAGCCGAGACGCTTGCGGACGTCCTCGGCCCACTTGACGATCGACTCCTCAGTCGTGACCTTCTCGAGCGAGCCCATCGGCGACAGGTGCCTGACCTTCTGGAACCTGTCGGACAGCGGCGCGCCCACGCGACGGGTCGGCGAGTCGGGCGTGACCAGCTCGGGATGCCTGCGCTCGAGCTCGACCAGCTCGTCGTAGAGCCCGTCGTACTCGGCGTCCGGCATGATCGGGTCGTCCTCGACGTGGTACGCGACGAGCGCCCTGGCCAGGATCTCCCGCAGCTCGGCCGCGCGGGCGGCGCTAGAGGACCCCAAGCAGCTCCTCCGCGCGCCGGACGAAGGCGTCCGGCTCCTCGCGCTGCAGCACCTCGTCGCCGTGGATGCCGCCCCAGCCGACCGCGACCGCGTAGACGCCTGCGGCCTTCGCGGCCCGGACGTCGAACGGCGAATCGCCGACGTAGGCGGTCTCGGCCGGCGAGGTGCCGAGGCGCTCGACGGCGGCCAGGATCGGATCGGGCGCCGGCTTGTGCCGCTCGGTGTCGTCGGCCGTGATCACGACCTCGAAGCTCGCCTCGAGGCCGGGCAGCCGGTCGAAGGCGAGCTGGACCGTCGCGGCGCGCTTGGCGGTGACGATCCCGAGGCGCCGTCCCTGCTCCCGGAGCTGCGGCAGCACCTGCACGACCTCCCAGAACGCTTCGAGGTCGTCGTGCAGCGGCTCGTTGTGCGCGCGGTAGGCGGCGACGAGGTCGTCGACGCGGTCGGGGGCGAGCGCGTGCATCTGGGCACTGAGGCCCGGCCCGCCCACGGCCGCGGCGAGGACGTCGTCCGGAATCTCCCGGCCGAGCACCGACCTGGCGGCGTGCCTCATCGAGGCCACGATCATCGGGCCCGAGTCGATCAACGTGCCGTCGAGATCGAAGAGAACGACCGGAAACCGCATGCGGGCAATCGTAGTGCCCGGCAGGTGCCAGGCATCCGCGAGGTGTTCGCACTCGAAAAAGCAGATCGAAGCGGCCGCCGAGCGGCCGCGTTCGGAGCAGAAGTACAGCCATGAGCCGCAAGGCCGGATTGGCCCGAGGCTCTCACGGCTGCGGCTCAGTAGTCGACGCGGACGAGGTAGAGGCCGTGGGCGGGCGCCGTCGAGCCGGCCTCGGCTCGCGGGCGACCCTCGAGCAGGCGCGCGATCTGCTCGGGCTCGTGCTCGAGCATCGTCCCGACGAGCGTCCGCACCATGTGGCGGAGGAACGAATCCGCCGTGACCTCGAAGTCGAGGTGGTCGCCGCGCTCGTGCCACGTCGCCGACGCGATGACCCGGACGAAGGACTCGTGCTGCGTCTCGGTCGGCGTGAATGCGCGGAAGTCGTGCTCGCCGACGAGCAGCGCCGCCGAGCGCGCGAGCCGCTCGACGTCGAGCGGCTGCGGGCGCCACCAGCTGCGGTCGTCCTCGAACGGGCCGCGCTCGTGCCGGCGGAAGATCCGGTAGCGGTAGCTCCGCGAGCGCGCCGAGAACCGCGCGTGGAAGTCGGCGGGCACCACCTCGGCGGAGATCACCGCGACGTCGGCCGGCAGCGCCGTGTTCAGCGCCTCGGCCGCCCGCTCGACCGGCGGGCCGCCCTCGACGTCCACCGAGACGACGTTGCCGAGCGCGTGCACGCCGGCGTCGGTGCGCCCCGCGACCGCCAACCCGTCCATGGACGAGAACAGCGAGCCGAGCGCTTCCCGCACACACCCCTCGACCGTGCGCAGGCCGGGCTGGGCGGCCCAGCCGTGGAAGTTGGTTCCGTCGTACTCGAGGGTGAGCTTGGCGACCAGGCTAGGTGGCGGCCTGGACCTGCTCGCGCTCGGCCCGTTCGGCGTGAGCGTGCTCGCGCGGCGCCGCCGGCACGTAGTCGACCAGCTCGAGATAGGCCATCGGCGCCGCGTCACCCTGGCGCGGGCCGAGCTTGACGACGCGGGTGTAGCCGCCCGGCCGGTCCTGGAAGCGCGGCGCCACCTCGGAGAAGAGCAGGTGCACGACCTCTTGCGTGCGCAGGAAGGCGAGCGCCTGCCTGCGTGCGTGGATCGAGCCGTCGCGGCCGAGCGTGATCATCTTCTCCACGATCGGCCGCACCGCCTTCGCCTTCGTCTCGGTCGTGCGGATCCGGCCGTGCTCGATCAGCGCCGCGGCCAGGTTCGCGTACATCGCCTTGCGGTGCGACGAGTCGCGGCCGAGCTTCTTCCCCGTGCGGTGATGCCTCATGCCCGCTCCGGCCTACGCCGGGAGCTCCTCCCCACGGAGCGTGAGCCCGTGAGCCGCCAGCGTCTCCTTGACCTCCTCGATCGACTTCTTGCCGAAGTTCGGGATCGNNGCAGTTGTACGAGCGGACGCCGAGCTCGAGCTCCTCGATCGGGAAGTTCTCCATCCCGTGCGCGAGCGACGGCTCCGCGGCCTGCTCGGCGGCAGCCTCGGCGAAGCCCTCGATCTTCTCGATGTCCGTGAAGATCGCGAGCTGGCGGATCANNAGCTTGTCGTAGTCGGTGCGCTGCCCGACGCGAGCTGCCTCGACGTCGTAGGCGACGCGGCGGACCGGCGAGAAGATCGAGTCCATCGGGATGACGCCGATCGTGTGCTCGTGCCCCTTGTTCATCTCGGCGGGCACGTAGCCGCGGCCGCGGCCGATCGTCATCGTCAGCTCGAGCTTGCCGCGATCGGACAGGTGCGCGATCTCGAGGTCGGGGTTGAGGATCTCGAGGTCGGCCGGAGCCTGGATGTCGGCAGCGGTGACCGGGCCGGCGCCCTTCTTCTGCAGCCGCACCTCGATCTCCGGCGACTCGCCGTGGAGCAGGCAGCTCAGGTTCTTCAGGTTGAGCAGGATGTCGGTGACGTCCTCGCGGACGCCGGGAAGCGTCGTGAACTCGTGCGCGACGCCCTCGATCTTCACCGAGGTCACGGCCGCGCCCTCGAGCGACGACAGGAGCACGCGGCGGAGCGAGTTGCCGAACGTGTAGCCGAAGCCGCGGTCGAGCGGCTCGATCACGAACACGCCGCGGTTCTCGTTCACCTCTTCGTGAACGATCTTCGGAATCTGGAAGTCCATCAAGCTGGTGCGAGTTGCCAAGTGATGTTCCTTTCCTGTTTCTTCCTAGCGCAGACGCGCCAGCGGCCGCGCTACTTGCTGTAGAGCTCGACGATCAGCGACTCCTGCACGGGCGTGTCGATCTCGGCCCGCTCGGGCCACTTGAGGATCTTGCCGGTGAGGCCGTCGTGATCGGCCTGAAGCCACGGCGCAACGGACGCGGTCAGGTCGGTCGCGTCTCTGACGACCTGCTCGGCGGGGCTGCCCTGCTTCAGGGAGATGACGTCGTTGGGGCGAACCTGGTAGCTCGGGATGTTCACCCGGCGGCCGTTGACCAGGAAGTGCCCGTGGCGGACGAGCTGCCTGGCCTGGGCGCGTGAGGCGGCGAAGCCGAGCCGGTAGACGACGTTGTCGATCCGTGACTCGAGCATGCGCAGCAGGTTGTCGCCGGTCACGCCGGCGCGCTGCTTTGCAGCCTTCTCGTAGTAGGTGCGGAACTGCTTCTCGAGCAGCCCGTAGTAGCGGCGTGCCTTCTGCTTCTCGCGGAGCTGCAGCAGGTACTCCGACTGCTTGATCCGGCCGCGGCCGTGCTCGCCCGGCGGATACGAGCGGCGCTCGATCGCGCACTTCTCGGTCAGGCAGCGCTCGCCCTTCAGGAACAGCTTCATCCCCTCCCGGCGGCAGAGCTTGCAGGCGGGGCCGCGGTAGCGGGCCACTAGACCCTCCGCCTCTTGCGCGGCCGCACGCCGTTGTGGGCCTGCGGGGTGACGTCCTTGACGCCGATGATCTCGAGCCCGGCGGCCTGGAGCGAGCGGATGGCCGTCTCGCGCCCGGAGCCGGGGCCCTTCACGAATACCTCGACCTTCTGCAGGCCGTGCTCCATGCCCTTGCGCGCGGCGGCGTCCGCGGTCACCTGCGCGGCGAACGGCGTCGACTTGCGCGAGCCCTTGAAGCCGGCCGAGCCCGCCGACTCCCACACGATCACGTTCCCGTCCTTGTCGGTCAGGGTGACGATCGTGTTGTTGAACGAGGTCTTGATATGGGCCTGGCCGATCGCGATGTTCTTCTTGACGCGGCGGCGCCCGCGGCCTCGAGCCGCTGGTTTACGAGGAGGGGCCATGGTCTACGGAGTCTTCGCCTTCTTGCCGCGTCCGACGGTCTTCTTCGCGCCCTTGCGGCTGCGCGCGTTCGTCTTCGTCCGCTGGCCGTTGACCGGCAGGCCGCGCCGGTGGCGGAGACCGCGGTAGGAGCCGATCTCCTGGAGGCGCTTGACGGCCTGTGAGCGCTCGCGGCGCAGGTCACCCTCGACCTGCAGGTTCCCGTCGATGTGCCGCTGCAGCCGCGTCGTCTCCTCGTCGGTGAGGTCCCGGACCTTCGTGTCCGGCGACAGGCCGAGCTCGGCCAGCACCTTTCGCGCCGTCGCCGGGCCGATGCCGTAGATGTATGTGAGCCCGATCTCGAGCCGCTTCTGGTTCGGGAGGTTGACGCCCGCGATGCGTGCCACTCGGCTACCCCTGCCGCTGCTTGTGTCGCGGATTCGTGCAGATGACCATGGTCCGGCCGTGCCGCTTGATCACGCGGCAGCGCTCGCACATGGGTTTGACTGAGGGACGGACTTTCATCGGTATCTGTAGGTGATGCGGCCGCGGGAAAGGTCGTACGCCGAGAGCTCCGCCTTCACCGGTCGCCGGGGAGGATGCGGATGGAGTTCTTGCGCATCTTCCCGGAGATGGTTGCGAGCACCGAATGACCGCCTTCTACCTCGACGCGGAACATCGTGCTCGGGAGCGCTTCAGCGACTTCGCCTTCGACCTCGATCTTCTCTTCCTTGACCGCCATTCTCGTGCGTCGTGGACACAAAAAAGCTGCGCAGTAAAACAAGCGGCGCACAGCGAAACGCCGCCGCAAGCCCGACTATCGTAGCAAAACAGCTTCAGCCGTCAGGATCTGCGGCCCGGAGTCGGTGATCGCGACCGTATGCTCGAAATGCGCCGCGAGTGACCCGTCGCTGGTCGAGATCGACCACTCGTCGTCGTGCACGACGACGTCGGGCCCGCCCGCCGTGATCATGGGCTCGATCGCGAAGGTCATGCCCTCGGCGAGCAGCGGGCCTCGGCCCGGAACGCCGAAGTTCGGAATCTGCGGGTCCTCGTGCATCGCGCGGCCGACGCCGTGGCCGACGAGGCTGCGCACGACCGAGAAGCCGGCCTCCTCCGTCGTCGTCTGCACGGCATGCGAGATGTCGGAGAGCCGCCGGCCGGGACGGCACTGCTCGACGCCCGCGTCGAGCGACGCCTGCCCGACCTCGAGTAGGCGTTCGGCCCCGGCCGAGATCTCCCCGACCGGGAACGTGTAGGCGGAGTCGGCGACGAACCCGCCGAGCGTGACGCCGACGTCGACGGAGAGGATGTCCCCTTCGGCCAGTGTGTAGGGGCCCGGGATCCCGTGCACGACCATGGCGTTCGGCGACGCGCAGATCGAAGCCGGATAGCCGCGGTAGCCCTTGAAGGTGGGGGAGCCGCCCTGCGAACGGATGAACTCCTCGGCCAGCGCATCGAGCTCCGCGGTGGTGCCACCCGGCCGGATGTGGTCGCCGAGCAGCGCCAGCGTCTCGGCCACGATCCGGCCGGCGCGTCCCATCTGGGCGATCTCGGCCGGCGACTTGCGGACGATCACGCCGGCACCGCCTGCTCGAGGGTCTGCTGAATCTCGGCCCAGACCTCGTCCATCGACCTGTCGGCGTGGACACCGACGAGCTTGCCCGTCGAGCGGTAGTGCTCGGAGAGCGGCTCGGTCTCGCGGTGGTAGATCTCGAGCCGGCGGGCGATCGCCTCGGGGGCGTCGTCGGCCCGGCCCTCATCGGCAGCGCGTCCGAGCAGGCGCTCGATGCAGAGCTCGTCCGGGATCAGGAACTCGAGGACCGCCGTGAGCGGGCGGTCGAGCTCGCCGAGGAGATCGTCGAGCGCCTCGGCCTGCGCGATGTTGCGCGGGAACCCGTCCAGCACGAACCCGTCGTGCGCGTCCGGCGCCCCGATCCGCTCGCGGATCAGCCCGATCGTGAGCTCGTCGGGGACGAGCTCGCCGGCGTCGAGGATCGGCTTCACGCGGAGGCCGAGCGGCGTCTGCGTCGCGATCGCGTCGCGGAACATGTCGCCGGTCGAGACGTGCGGGATGTCGTACTCCGCGGCGATTCGCTTCGCCTGCGTTCCCTTGCCCGACCCCTGCGGGCCGAACAGCAGGACGTTCAGCTGCGACGGCACTATTTCCGGTCCAGGAAGCCCTCGTAGGAACGCATCATCATCTGCGATTCCATCTGGCGCATCGTGTCTAACGCGACACCGACCATGATCAGCAGCGACGTTCCACCGAGGAACGTGCGCGACGTCGTCGGCAGGTTGAAGTACGTGCCGATATAGGTCGGGAACACGGCGATGAAGGCGAGGAAGAACGCGCCGGGCAGCGTCAGCCGCGACAGCACGCGGTCGAGGTACTGCGCGGTGGGCGGGCCGGGCCGGATGCCGGGGATGTAGCCGCCGTACTTGCGCAGATTGTCGGCCTGGTCGACCGGGTTGAACTGGACAGCCGTATAGAAGTACGTGAAGACGATGATCAGGACGGCTTCGGTCCCGAGATACGACCACTGGTGGGGCTGGAAGTTGCGGTTGATCCAGGGCTGCGTCTTCGGGAAGAACTGAGCGATCGTCGGCGGGAACGCGAGCAGCGCGGCCGCGAAGATGATCGGGATGACGCCCGCCATGTTCACCCGCAGCGGCATGTAGGTCGAGCCGCCGCCGGTCATGCGCCGGCCGACCATCCGGCGCGCGTACTGCACCGGAATGCGCCGTTGCCCCTCCTGGACGAACACGACCGCGACCACCACCGCCACGAAGAGGATCGGGTAGAAGAGCTTCGTCGTCGGCCCGCCGGTCGACCAGGCGCGGATCGTCGTCGGCGCGTCGGCGATGATCGAGGCGAAGATCAGGATCGAGATGCCGTTCCCGACACCGCGTTTCGTGATCAGCTCGCCCATCCACATCAGCAGCGCCGTGCCGGCCGTGAGCGTGACCACGATCAGCACGATGCGGCCCGCGTTCGTGTTCAGGACGTGGCCGGTGCCGTTGGAGGTCGAGGAGCGGGTGAAGAGCAGGACGTAGCCGAGCGACTGCAGCGCCGCGAGCGCGATGGTGAGATAGCGCGTGTACTGGTTGATCTTGGCGTAGCCGGCCTCGCCCTCCTTCTGCAGCGCCTCGAGCTTGGGAACGACGACGGCGAGGAGCTGCAGGATGATCGACGCGGTGACGTACGGCATGATCCCGAGCGCGAAGATCGAGAAGCGCGACAGCGCCGAGCCCGAGAACAGGTTGAGCAGACCGAGCACCGTGCCGCCCTGCTGCGAGAAGTAGGTCTTGATCGCGTTCGAGTCGATGCCCGGCGCGGGCATCCAGGAGCCGAATCGGTAGACCCCGAGCACGAGCGCCGTGAACAGGACCCGGCGGCGGAGCTCCGGCACCCGCCACGCGTTGGTGAGCCAGGTCAGCATCTACTCGGCGGGTTCCTCGGCTTCGGTCTCGACCTCGGCCTCCGGCTCTGCCTCGGCGGTCGGCGTCTCCTCCGGCTCCTCGGCAACCGCTGCGGGCCGCTTGCGCTCCTTCTTCACCTTCGGCACGGGCTCGCCGCGCAGCCAGACGATCGTGCCGCCGGCGCCCTCGATCTTCTCGCGGGCGCTCTTCGAGAAGCCGTGCGCCGACACGGCGAGCTTCTTCGTCAGGTCGCCCTGGCCGAGGATCTTCACGTCGACGCGCACCGAGCGGATCAGCCGCTTCGCCTTCAGGAGCTCGGGGGTGATCTCGGTGCCGGCGTCGAACACGCGCTCGAGGTCGCGCACGTTGACGCCCTGCGACACGGTGCGGAACGGGCCGATCGGCATCGCGTCCTTGGACGTCGAGCCGCGCTGCTTGCCGAGCCGCATGTAGATCGGCATCTGGCCGCCCTCGAAGCCGGCGCGCATCTTGTGGGATCCGGCGCGCGACTTCTGGCCCTTGATGCCGCGACCGGCGTAGCGCCCCTTGCCGGAGCCCAGGCCACGGCCGACGCGCTTGCGGTCCCGTCGCTTCTGGGCAGGCTTGAGCGTGGAGAGGTTCAGCTCGGACGGCATCTCAGGACTCGTCGATTCGAACGAGGTGGCGTACCTTCCTGAGCATACCGGCGAGCTGCGGGCTCTCGACCCGCTCGGTCGACCGGCCGATCTTGCCGAGGCCGAGCGCGCGGAGCGTGCCGCGGTGCTTCTGGGTCTGTCCGATCTGAGAGCGCACCTGGGTGATCTTCACGGTCTTCATTGCGCTTCGCTCCGCGACGCGCTAGCCGCTTCGGGATCATCGGGCGCGCTAGCCACTTCGGGCGCCTTCGTCCGAAGTGGCAGGACCTCGGAGATCGTCTTCCCGCGCATCTTCGCGACGTCCTCGGGGCGGCGCAGGCTCTGGAGGCCGTTGACGGTCGCCTTGAGCATGTTGATCGGGTTGGTCGTCCCGAGGCTCTTGGCCAGGATGTCCTTGACGCCACCGAGCTCGAGCACGGCGCGCACGCCGCCGCCTGCGATCACGCCTGTGCCCTCGCTCGCCGGGCGCAAGAGCACCCGGGCGGCGTCGAAGCGGCCGACGATCTCGTGCGTGATCGTCGTTCCGTGCTTGGGCACCGTGAACATGTTCTTCTTGGCGTCGTCGACCGCCTTCGAGATCGCGAGCGGCACCTCACGCGCCTTGCCGTAGCCGACGCCGACGCGATCGACCTCGTCGCCGATCACCACCAGCGCGGAGAACGAGAACCGCCGGCCGCCCTTGACCACCTTGGCGACGCGGTTGATCTCGACCACGCGCTCCTTGAGCTCTCTCGTCTCGGAAAAGTCGGTCATCGACATCAGAACTTCAAGCCCCCTTCGCGGGCGCCCTCGGCAAGCGCCTTGACGCGTCCGTGGTACAGGTAGCCGGCCCGGTCGAACACGACCGTCTCGTACCCGGCCTTCTTGGCGCGATCGGCGAGCAGCTTGCCGACCTCGCGCGCCTGGTCGGTCTTCGTCCCCTTGAAGCTCTTCGGCAGGCTCTTGAAACCGACCGAGGCGAGGGTACGGCCCTCGGCGTCGTCGACGAGCTGGCCGTAGATGCCCAGGTTCGAGCGGTAGACGGCGAGGCGCGGCCGCGCGGCAGTCCCGGCGACCTTCCCCCGCACGCGGCGCTGGCGGCGCGCCCTGGCGTCACGAGTCGACAGCTTCATGCGCGCTTGCCCACCTTCCGGCGCACGTGCTCGCCCTCGTAGCGGATCCCCTTGCCCTTGTAGGGCTCGGGCGGACGGACCTTGCGGATCTCAGCGGCCGTCTGGCCGACCATCTGCTTGTCGATGCCCTTGACGACGATCTGCGTCGGCACGGGTACCTCGAACGAGATCCCCCCGCGCGGCGTGATCACCACCGGATGCGAATAGCCGACCGCGAGCTCGAGATCCTCGCCGCGCAACGCGGCGCGGTAGCCGACGCCCTGGATCTCCAGGCGCTTCTCGAAGCCCTTGGTGACGCCGTCGACCATGTTCGCGATCAGCGTGCGCGTCAGGCCGTGCAGCGAGCGGTCCTCGCCGCGGTCGGTCGGCCGCTTGACCACGATCGTCTCCTCGGCCTTCTCGATCGTCATCCGCAGCGGCACGACCTGCGTCAGCTCGCCGAGCGGCCCGTTCACCTGGACGCGGCCAGGAGAGAGCGCCACCAGCACGCCGGCGGGCAGTTCGATCGGCTGTCTACCGATACGACTCATCGCTCACCAGACGAAGCAGATGACTTCGCCGCCGACGCCCTTCTCCTCGGCGCTGCGGCCCGTCATCACGCCGCTCGAGGTTGACAGGATCGCGACGCCCATGCCGCCGAGCACGCGCGGCAGACGGTCCTTGCGCGCGTAGATGCGGCGCCCCGGCTTGGAGACGCGCTTCAGCCCCGAGATGACGCGCTCGCGGTTGCGCCCGTACTTGAGCTCGACCACGAGGTAGTCGAAGCTCTCGCCCTTCTCGACGCGGTAGTCGCGGATGTAGCCCTCCTCCTTGAGCAGGCGGGCGATCTCGACCTTCGCCCGGGAGGTCGGCATCGTCACGGTGTCCATCAGCGCCTTGTTTGCGTTGCGGATGCGGGTGAGCATGTCGGAGATCGGATCGGTCAGCATGAGGTTTTCACCAACATCGGGTCACCAGCTCGACTTGGTCATGCCGGGGATCACGCCGAGGTGCGCGAGCTCGCGCAGGCAGATCCGGCAGAGGCCGAACTTCTTGTACACGGCGCGCGGCCGGCCGCAGCGGTTGCAGCGGGTGTACGCGCGGGTCTTGAAGCGCTGCGGGCGCGCAGCCTTCGCGATCATCGACTTCTTGGCCACTCAGTTCTCTCCTTCTGGCTGTGCGAACGGGAGGCCGAGGCCGCGCAGCAGCGCGAGGGCCTGCTCGTCCGTCTCGGCCGTCGTCGTGATCGTCACGTCGAGGCCGCGGATCGTGCTCACGTCGTCGTAGTTGATCTCCGGGAAGATGATCTGCTCGCGGATCCCGATCGAATAGTTCCCGCGGCCGTCGAACGATGCCTGGTTCAGGCCGCGGAAGTCGCGGATCCGGGGCAGCGCGATCGAGACGAGCCGGTCGAGGAACTCGTACATGCGCGCGCCGCGCAACGTGACGCGGGCGCCGATCGGCATCCCTTCGCGGATCTTGAACCCGGCGATCGACTTGCGGGCGCGGCGCACCTGGGCGCGCTGGCCGGTGATCGTGGTCAGCTCCTCGATCGCGTTATCGAGCGCCTTCGCCTCGGTCTTGGCCTCGCCCACGCCCATGTTGACGGTGATCTTGGCGACGCGCGGAACCTGCATGACCGACGAGACGCCGAGCTCTTCCTTGAGGCGCGCGCGGAGCTCGCTCTCGTAGTGGCTCTTGAGGCGCGGGCTGTAGGTCTCGGTTTTCTTGGTGGCTGTCGGCATCAGCGATCGATCTCCTGGCCGCAGTCGGCCCGGCGGCAGACGCGGATCTTCACGCGCTCGCCCTTGATCTCCTTGAACGTCGCCCCGACACGGGTCGGGCGGTCACACGCCGGGCAGACGACCATCACGTTGGACACGTTGATCGGCGCCGGCTTCGTGATGACGCCGCCGGGCTCGATGCCCGAGCCGCCCATCCGGTTCGAGTCCCTCATCGGCCGCGGCTTCGTGTGCCGCTTGACCGTGTTCAGGTTCTCGACGATCACGCGCCGTTCCTTCGGCCGCGCCTCGAGCACCTTACCCTGCTTCCCGCGGTCCTTGCCGCTCAGGATCTGGACGAGGTCGCCTTTCTTGATGCGCATGTTCGTGGCTGCCATGAGCTAGAGGACCTCCGGGGCGAGGCTGACGATCTTCATGAAGTTCTTCTCCCGCAGCTCGCGCGCGACCGGGCCGAAGATGCGCGTCCCGCGCGGGTTGCGCTGGTTGTCGATGATCACGGCGGCGTTCTCGTCGAAGGCGATCGAGGTCCCGTCGTCTCGGCCCTGCGGCTTCTTCGTGCGCACGACGACGGCGCGCACGACCTCGCCCTTCTTGACGGCGCCCTGCGGCGTTGCCGTCTTGACCGTGCCCACGATGATGTCGCCGACGCGGGCGTACCGGCGGTGCGATCCGCCCATGACGCGGATGCAGAGCAGCGTGCGCGCGCCGGTGTTGTCGGCCACCCGGACTCTCGTCTCTTGTTGGATCACAGGCCACGCTCCTTGCAGATCGTGTTCTCCGGCCGTGAAAAGCAAGCCAGGCTAGGACGCAGGGAGCGCTCGTAGCCGGAGGCTACGGGTGCGACTGAGGACGACGCATGGCGCCGCTTTGCAGCGAGCCGGAGGGCGCGAGATGTGAGGAGTGGGGCCGTCATTACTTCGCCACCTCGAGAATCTCGGCCAGGCGCCAGTGCTTCGTCTTCGAGAGCGGGCGCGACTCGACGATGCGGACGGTGTCGCCGACCTTCGCCTCGTTGCGCTCGTCGTGGGCGTGGAATTTGTTCGACCGGCGGACGATCTTCTTGTAGCGCGTGTGCGACTTCAGGGTCTCGACGCGGACGACGATGGTCTTGTCCATCGCGCTCGAGACGACGACGCCGCGGCGCTCCTGGCTTCGGCCGCGCTCGCCTTCGGGCTTCGGCAGCCTGACGAGGGGCTTCCGCGCCTTGCCGGCCTCGCTCCTGGGACGCGGGCGCTGCCGGCGATCGGTGCGCGAGACACGCTTGCGCTTCGGCTTCGGCTGGCGGCCCGGCGTGACTGCCGGAGGCTCGGCTTCAGGCGCTGCCGGGGCCTCGGCTGCGGGCGCCTCGGCGACGGGCGCTTCGGCAACCGGCTCCTCGACGACAGGCTCGGGCTCCGCGACGGGCGCTTCGGCAACCGGCTCCTCGACGACAGGCTCGGGCTCCGGGGTCGGCTCCTCGGTAACCGGCTCCTCGACGACAGGCTCGGGCTCCGCGACGGGCGCTTCGGCAACCGGCTCCTCGGCGACGGGCTCCTCGACAACGGGCTCGGGCTCCGGGGTCGGCTCCTCGGCAGCCGGCTCCTCCACGACAGGCTCGGCCTCGGCAACCGGCTCCTCCACGACAGGCTCAGGCTCCGCGGTCGGCTCCTCGGCAACCGGCTCCTCGACGACGGGCTCAGGCTCCGCAACGGGCTCCTCGGCAACGGCGTCGACGACCGCCTCTGCGGGAGCCTCCCCGGCCTTCGGCTTCCTCGCGCGCGGCTTGGCAGCAGGCTTCTCGGCCTTGGGCTCCGTCGCCTCCGCCTTCGGCTCTGCGGCCTCGGCCTTGGGCTTCCGAGTTCGCTTCGGCTTGGCCTCCGCGGCCTCCTCGGTCGCGGGAGCCTCCGCCTCGGCGCTGGTCTCGTCGGCCTTCTCGGTCTGATCGTCTGTCTTCTTCGGCTTTCGCTCTGCCATTACTTCCTCTCCAGGCTCGCTTCGCGCTCGCGGCGGATGGTCAGGATCCGGGCGATCTCGCGCTTCGCGAGCCGCAGCCGCGCGGAGTTCTCCAGCGCGCCGGTCGACGCCTGGAAGCGCAGGTTGAAGAGCTCGTGGCGCGTCTCGGCCATCTTCTTGTCGAGCTCGTCGTCTGTCATGTCGCGTAGCTGCCTAGCTTTCATCGGTTCCTCCACAGGGCGGTCGGCCCAGTCGAACGGCTCATTCGAAGATGTCGGCTTCCCGCTGGACGATCTTGGTCCTGATCGAGAGCTTGCTGCCTGCAAGCCGCAGGGCCTCCTTGGCCAGCGGCTCGGGGACACCCGCCAGCTCGAACATGACGCGGCCGGGCTTGACCACGGCCACCCAGCCTTCGGGCGACCCCTTGCCGGAGCCCATGCGCGTCTCGGCCGGCTTCTTGGTGAACGGCTTGTCCGGGAAGACGTTGATCCAGACCTTGCCGCCGCGCCTGATCTTGCGGGTCATGGCGATGCGGGCGGCCTCGATCTGCCGGTTCGTGACCCAGCCGCACTCGAGCGCCTTCAGGCCGTAGTCGCCGTACTGGACGGAGAGCTGGCCCTTGGCGGTGCCGCGCCTTCGGCCGCGATGGTACTTCCGGAACTTGGTTCGGCGGGGGAGCAGCACTACGACTCAGCTCCTTCCGTCGGCTCAGGCTGCACAGCCGGGCTCTCGACCGCGGGTGCCTGTGCCTCCGGCACCGTCGGCTCGGGAGCCTGTGTCGGCTCGGGAGCCGGCCTCGGCTCGACGGCGCCCGGCGTCTGCTCGACGTCGGCGGCCGGCGTGCTCTCGTTCGCGCGGGCGCGCGGGCGGCCGCCTCCGCGGCCGGGACGGCGGCGGCGCACCGGGCCGAGACCCTCGCGGTCGGGGCCGCGGCGGCCTTCGCGCTGGCCCAGGCCCTCGGTGGGACGGCCTGCACCGCGCCGCCGGCGCGCCTGGTCCTGGTCGCCGAGGCGGAGCTCGCGACCCCCGGTCATCCCCTCGAAGCCCTCGGGCATGATCTCGCCCTTGTTGATCCAGACCTTCACGCCGATGCGGCCGAAGGTCGTCTTCGCCTCGGCGAAGCCGTAGTCGATGTCCGCGCGGATCGTGTGCAGCGGCACGCGGCCCTCCGAGTAGCTCTCGGAGCGGCTCATCTCGGCGCCGCCGAGACGGCCGCCGCACTGGACCTTGACGCCGTGCGCGCCGGAGCGCATCGCCGAGGCGAGCGAGCGCTTCATCGCGCGCCGGAAGCTGACGCGGTTCTGGAGCTGCTCCGCGATCGACTGGGCGACGAGCTTCGCGTCCAGCTCGGGCCGCTTGATCTCGTTGATGTTGATCTGGACGTTCTTGTGCGTCATGCCGTGGACCTCGCGGCGCAGCGCGTCGACCTCGACTCCGGACTTGCCGATCACGATCCCCGGCCGCGCCGTGTAGATGTCGATCGTGATCCGCTGCTTGTCCTTGCGGATCAGGATGTCCGACAGCCCGGCGTGGGACAGCTTGCCGTAGATGTGCTCCCGGATGCGGACGTCCTCGAGCAGGGCTCCGGCGAAGTCCTTGTTCGACACGTACCAGTTGGACTTCCAGTCGTGGATGACGCCGACGCGCATCCCGCCGGGATGAACTTTCTGCCCCACTCCTACTCCTTTTCCTCGGTCTTCTTGCGGCGGACGGGTGCCCGGCGCTTCGGCTTCGCCGGCGCTGCCTCGGGCTTGCTCGCCGGTGTCTCTGTCGCCGTCGTCGCTGCCGCGGTCTCGGCCTTCGGCTTCCTCGCAGCCGGGCGGCGCGGCGTCGGCAGACGGCGCTTCGGCTCGGTCTGCACCGGGGCAGCCTCGGCCCGTGCGCGCCGGGCGCGCCTCGACGGGGAGCCGGGACGCTCGGGCGCCTGCTCGACGATGAGCGTGATGTGACACGTCCGCTTGCGGATGCGGGCGACCCGCCCGCGCGCGCGGGCCCGCCAGCGCTTGAGCGTCGGGCCCTCGTCGACGAAGACAGCGCTGACGAAGAGCTCGTCGCCGATCATCCCGTGGTTCGCCTCGGCGTTCGCGACGGCCGAGCGCAGCACCTTCTCCATGTCGCGGGCCGCCGCACGCGGCGTGAACGCGAGCACGGCACGCGCCTCGGGCACGGACCGGCCACGGATGTGCTCCGCGACGAGCCGCGCCTTGCGCGCCGAGGTGCGCACCCACTTCGCCTGGGCGCGGACCGTCTGTGTCTCCCTCGTGGCCACGTTCCTCGGTCCCTACTTCCTCTTGATCTGTGTCTGGCGGTCGCCGGAGTGACCGCGGAAATGACGCGTGGGCGCGAACTCGCCGAGCTTGTGCCCGACCATCTGCTCGGTCATGAACACGGGGATGTGCTTGCGGCCGTCGTGGACCGCGATCGTGTGCCCGACCATCTCCGGGAAGACCGTCGACGAGCGCGACCAGGTCCTGATCATCGTCTTCGATCCCGACGTGTTCATCGCCTCGATCCTCTTGAACAGCCGCTCCTCGACGAACGGCCCCTTCTTCATCGAACGACCCACGCGCTACCTCTTTTCCTTGCCGCGGCGGCGGCCGCGAACGATCAATCTGTCGGATTCCTTGTGCTTCCCGCGCGTGCGCTTGCCGAGCGTCGGCACGCCCCAGGGGGTGACCGGGTGGCGGCCGCCCTTGGACTTGCCCTCGCCGCCGCCGTGCGGGTGGTCGACCGGGTTCATGGCCGAGCCGCGCACCGAGGGGCGCTTGCCGAGCCAGCGGCTGCGACCCGCCTTGCCGATCGTGACGTTCTGATGATCGGCGTTCCCGACCTGGCCGATCGTAGCGCGGCAGACGAGTGCCACGCGGCGCAGCTCGCCGGAGGGGAGGCGCAGCACGGCGTAGGGCTCGTCCTTGGCGACGAGCTGGATCCCGGCTCCGGCGCTCCGGGCCATCTGGCCGCCGCGGCCCGGCTTCAGCTCGACGTTGTGGACGAGCGTGCCGGTCGGGATGTTGGCGAGCGGCAGCGAGTTGCCGGGGCGGATGTCCGCGCCGGGGCCCGACTCCACCGTCGCGCCCACCTTGAGGCCGGCCGGCGCGAGGATGTACGCCTTGGCGCCGTCGGCGTAGTGCAGCAGCGCGATCCGCGCCGAGCGGTTCGGGTCGTACTCGATCGCGGCCACCTTCGCCGGCACACCGTCCTTGCGGCGCTTGAAGTCGATCACGCGGTAGCGGCGCTTGTGGCCGCCGCCCTTGTGGCGCGTGGTGATGCGGCCGTGGACGTTGCGCCCGGCCTTCTTCGTCAGCGGCTCGGTCAGGCTCTTCTCGGGCTCCGTCTTCGTCACCTCGTCGAAGGTCGAGACCGACATGAACCGGCGACCCGCGCTCGTCGGCTTGTACTTCCTGACAGGCACGGCTAGACCTGAGCCCCCTCGAAGATCGGGATCGTCTCGCCCTCGCGCACCTGGACGATCGCCTTCTTGAACCCGGGCTTGTAGCCCTTCGTGTTGCCGCGCCGCTTCAGCTTCGGCTGCACCTTGGAGACGTTGATCGCCGTCACGTGGACGCTGAAGAGCTGCTCGACCGCCTGGCGGATCTGCGTCTTGTGCGCGTTCTTGTGGACGCGGAAGGTGTACTTGCGGTCGGCGATCAGGCTGTAGCTCTTCTCGGACACGATCGGGGAGATCAGGATCTCGTTCGGGTGGAGGCTCACGTGGGCTCCTTCGTCTTTCCGGCTCGGGCCTCGACGGCCGCCAGCGCCTGCTCGGAGACGAGCAGGGAGCGGGCCCAGACGACCGCGGACACCTCGAGCTCGGAGGGCGTCGTCACGACGACGTGGGCCAGGTTGCGGAACGACTTCTGCGCGACCTCCTCCTCGTCCGTGAGGACGACGACGAGCGGCAGCTCCTTGGCCCAGGTGCCGAGGAGGTCGGCCGCGACGCGGGTGGACGGAGCGTCGAACGCCGCGGCGTCGAACAGCGCCAGCGTGCCCTCGGAGACGTGCGCCGAGAGCGCGGCACGCATCGCTGCGCGCTTCTCCTTGCGGTTGACCTTGAACGCGAAGCTCCTCATCGTCGGCGGGAAGGCGAGACCCCCGCCCGTCCAGTGCGGCGCCCGCGTCGTCCCGATCCGGGCGCGACCGGTGCCCTTCTGGCGCCACGGNNGCGCGGCCGGTGCCCTTCTGGCGCCACGGCTTCGCGCGACCGCCGGAGACCTGGCCGCGGCTCTTGGCGCCGCGGGTGCCCGCCCGGTTGGCGTTCAGCTCGGCCCTCACGGCCTCGTGGACGAGATGCGTCTTGATCTCTGCCGCGAACACCGCGCCGTCGAGCGAGACCTGCTTCGAGGCCTTGCCGGTGCCGTCGAGGAGCGGTGCCTTGGGCGCCGCTGCCTTGGCGCTAGTGCTTGCCATGCGACTTCTCCTCCCGCACCTCGACGATGGCGTTCTTCGGTCCCGGCACGGCGCCCTTGACGAGCAGCAGCCCCTGCTCCGTGTCGACGTCGTGCACGACGAGCCCGACCTGCGTGACGCGCTTGCCGCCCAGCCGCCCGGCCATCTTCATGCCCTTGAAGACACGGGACGGCGTCGCGGACGCGCCGATCGAGCCCGGCTTGCGGATGTTGTGCGACCCGTGCGTCTTCGGGCCGCGATGGAACCTGTGCCGCTTGATCGTGCCGGCGAAGCCCTTGCCGATCGAGATGCCCGCCACCTTGATCGCGTCGCCGGGCTGGAATACCTCGACCGTCACGGTCTCGCCGACGATCAGCTCGGACGGGCCGCGCAGCTCGACGAGCCGGCGGTGCGGCTCGACCCCGCCCTTCTTCAGGTGGCCGAGCTCGCCCTTCGTCAGCTTCCGCTCCGCGACGGCGTCGAACGCGAGCTGCACCGCGTCGTACCCGTCCGTGGCCACGGTCTTGACCTGGACGACCGGGCACGGACCAGCCTCGATCACGGTGACAGGCGTCACCACCCCGGTCTCCTTGTCGAAGACCTGGGTCATGCCGAGCTTTCTGCCGACGATGCCTTTCACATTGCTCCTGAGCTCATGCTGCTCCTTAGAGCTTGATCTCGATGTCGACGCCTGCGGGAAGGTCGAGGCGCATCAGCTGATCGATCGTCTTCGGCGTCGGGCTGTGGATGTCGATCAGCCGCTTGTGCGTGCGCACCTCGAAGTGCTCGCGCGAGTCCTNNACGCAGTAGACGTTCTTCTCGGTGGGCAGGGGCACAGGGCCGGTGATCGTCGCGCCGGAGCGCTCAGCCGTCTCGACGATGTCGCGAGCCGACTTGTCGACCTGGTGATGGTCGTAGCCCTTGAGCCTGATGCGGATCTTCTGCTGCGCCACGTGACCTTTCCTGTTCTCCTAGGCGATGATGTCGGTGACGACGCCGGCGCCGACGGTGCGGCCGCCCTCGCGGATCGCGAAGCGCAGGCCCTGATCCATGGCGATCGGCTGGATCATCTCGATCTCCATGTTCGTGTTGTCGCCCGGCATGACCATCTCCTGGCCCTCGGGCAGCTTGATCGAGCCGGTGACGTCGGTCGTCCGGAAGTAGAACTGCGGCCTGTAGCCGTTGAAGAACGGCGTGTGGCGCCCGCCCTCGTCCTTGGAGAGGACGTACACCTCGGCCTTGAAGTGCGTGTGCGGCGTGATCGAGCCGGGCTTCGCGAGCACCTGGCCGCGCTCGATCTCCTCGCGCTTGATGCCGCGGAGGAGCGCACCGGCGTTGTCGCCCGCCTGCGCGAAATCGAGCACCTTGTTGAACATCTCCAGGCCAGTGACGACCGTCTTCGCGATCTCGGGATGGATGCCGACGATGGCGATCTCGTCGCCCGTCTTGATCTTGCCCTGCTCGATCCGGCCGGTGACGACGGTGCCGCGACCGGTGATCGTGAACACGTCCTCGATCGGCATAAGGAACGGCTTGTCGACGTCACGCGCCGGCTCCGGGATGTAGGTGTCGACGGCCTCCATGAGCTCGAGGATCTTGGGCGTCCACTCGGGGTCGCCCTCGAGCGCCTTCAGCGCCGAGACCTGCACGACCGGGATGTCGTCCCCCGGGAACTCGTACTTGGAGAGCAGCTCGCGCACCTCGAGCTCGACGAGCTCGAGCAACTCGGGGTCGTCGACCATGTCGACCTTGTTCAGGGCGACGACGATGAACGGCACCTCGACCTGGCGGGCCAGGAGGATGTGCTCGCGCGTCTGNNGTCTGCGGCATCGGGCCGTCGGCCGCCGAGACGACCAGGATCGCGCCGTCCATCTGGGCAGCGCCCGTGATCATGTTCTTGATGTAGTCGGCGTGCCCCGGGCAGTCGACGTGGGCGTAGTGACGGTTCGCCGTCTCGTACTCGACGTGCGCGGTGTTGATCGTGATGCCGCGCTGGCGCTCCTCGGGAGCGTTGTCGATCGAATCGAAGCTGCGGACGGTCGTGTTCGTGCCCTGCTCCGACAGCACCTTCGTGATCGCTGCCGTCAGGGTCGTCTTGCCGTGGTCGATGTGACCGATGGTGCCGACGTTGAGGTGCGGCTTGGTGCGCTCGAACTTCTGCTTGGCCATTCTTCCTCCGAATCTCCTCGTTAGCCCTGGGCGTCGACGATCTCGCCCGCGATCGACTGAGGGACTTCCTCGTAGCGATCGAATTGCATGGTGAACGTGGCCCGCCCCTGCGTCGTCGAGCGCAGGTCGGTGGCGTAGCCGAACATTGTGGCGAGCGGGACGCGCGCCTGGATGACCTGGGCGTTGCCGCGAGGCTCGAGCCCTAGCACGTGACCGCGCCGGGAGCTCAGGTCGCCCATCACGTCGCCGAGATAGTCCTCGGGGGTCACGACCTCGACGGACATGACCGGCTCGAGCAGCTTCGGCTTGGCGCGCTGCATGGCGTGCTTGAACGCCATCGAGCCGGCGACCTTGAACGCCATCTCGCTCGAGTCGACGTCGTGGTACGAGCCCTCGACGAGCGAGACGCGGATGTCGACGACCGGGTAGCCGGCGAGGATGCCCGACTCCATCGCCTCCTGGATGCCGAGGTCGACGGCGGGGATGTACTCCCGCGGGATCTTGCCGCCGACGATCTTGTCCAGGAACTCGTAGCCCGCGCCCGGCTCGGCCGGCTCGAGGTCGATGACGGCGTGGCCGTACTGCCCGCGACCGCCGGTCTGCCGGACGAACTTCCCCTCGACCTTCTGCACGGCCTTGCCCGCCGTCTCGCGGTAGGCGACCTGCGGGCGGCCGACGTTCGCGTCGACCGAGAACTCGCGCATCAGGCGGTCGACGATGATCTCGAGGTGGAGCTCGCCCATCCCCGAGATGAGCGTCTGACCGGTCTCGTCGTCCGTCCGGACACGGAAGGTCGGATCCTCCTCGGCCAGCCGCTGCAGGCCCATTCCCAGCTTGTCCTGGTCGGACTTCGTCTTCGGCTCGATCGCCACCGAGATCACCGGCTCGGGGAACTGCATCGACTCGAGCCGGATGGGCGCCGTGCCGACCGCGACGGTGTCGCCGGTCGTCGTCGCCTTGAAGCCGACGACGGCTGCGATCTCGCCCGCGCCGATCTCGGTGCGCTCCTCCCGGTGGTTCGCGTGCATCTGCAGGATGCGCCCGACCCGCTCGGTCTTGCCGGTGGTGGTGTTCAGCAGCCGGTCGCCCGACTTGATCTGGCCCGAGTAGACGCGGATGTAGGTCAGCTTGCCCACGTACGGATCGGACATGACCTTGAAGGCGAGCGCCGCGAACGGCTCCTCGGTCGAGGCACGACGTGAGAGCTCGTTCTCGGTGCGCGGATCGACCCCGTGCACGGGCGGCACGTCGAGCGGGCTCGGCAGGTAGTCGACGACGGCGTCGAGAAGCGGCTGGATGCCCTTGTTCTTGAACGCCGTGCCGCAGAGCACCGGGACGACGCTCAGATCGAGCGTGGCCTTGCGCAGCGCGCGACGGAGCATGTCCGGGTTGACCGCGCTCTCGTCGGAAAGGTAGGCCTCCATCAGCTCGTCGTCGTGGTCTGCGACCGCGTCGATCAGCTGGTGGTGGTACTCCTCGGCCTGCTCGACGAGCTCGGGCGGGATCTCGATCGACTCGGCCTGCATGCCGAGCTCGTCGGCCCACACGAGGCCGCGCATCTCGACGAGGTCGATGACGCCGCGGAATCCGTCCTCGCGGCCGAGCGGGAGCTGCACCGGCACGGGCCGGCAGCCCAGCCGGTCAACCATCGACTGCACGGATGCGAAGAAGTCCGCGCCGACGCGGTCCATCTTGTTCATGAAGGCGATCCGCGGCACCCCGTAGCGGTCGGCCTGCCGCCAGACGGTCTCCGACTGCGGCTCGACGCCCGCGACGGAGTCGAAGACGGCGATGGCACCGTCGAGGACGCGGAGCGATCGCTCCACCTCCATCGTAAAGTCCACGTGCCCGGGCGTATCGATGATGTTGATGCGGAAGTCGCGCCAGAACGCCGTCGTCGCAGCCGACGTGATCGTGATGCCGCGCTCCTGCTCCTGGACCATCCAGTCCATGACCGCGGCGCCCTCGTGGACCTCGCCCATCTTGTAGGTGCGGCCGGTGTAGTAGAGGATGCGCTCGGTCGTCGTGGTCTTGCCCGCGTCGATGTGGGCCATGATCCCGATGTTCCGGACGCGGTCGAGCGCCGCCGCTGTCGTCGTTGCAGCCATCGTGCTCACCAGCGGTAGTGGGCGAATGCTTTGTTTGCCTGGGCCATGCGGTACATGTCGTCCTTCTTCTTGAACGCCCCGCCCTGCTGCTCGAGCGCGTCGAGGATCTCGCCGGCCAGCTTCTCGTCCATGTGCTTCTCGCGCCGGTCGCGCGAGTACGTGACCAGCCAGCGGACGGCGAGCGTGCGCCCGCGCCGCTGCGGCACCTCGACGGGAACCTGGTAGTTGGCGCCGCCGACGCGGCGGCTCTTGACCTCGAGGACGGGCGTGACCGTCTTGATCGCCTGCTCGAGCACCTCGACGGGCGAGCGGCCGGTCTTCTCGCCGACGCGGTCCAAAGCCTTGTAGACCACGCGCTCGGCGGTCGACTTCTTGCCGTCCGTCATCACGCGGTTCACGATCTGCGAGACGAGGCGCGAGCTGTAGACGGGGTCCGGATCGAGCGTCCGGACAGGGGCTCCTGCTCTCCGGGGCATGCTAGTGCCCCTTCAGGTGATGTTGACGAGGTTCTGGGTCGCGAGCACCAAGCGATGCAAGGACGCAGGGAGCGTTCGTATTGGCAAATACGGGCGCGACTGAGGACGCCGCAGCGCGCCGCGTGATCGCGGGCCAGAGACCGTTGGACATTGCCTGGAGGGGCACCTAGCTCCTCTTGGCGCCGTACTTCGAGCGGCCCTGGCGGCGATCCTGGACGGCCGACGCGTCGAGCGCGGCCCGGATCACCTTGTAGCGGAAGCCGGGAAGGTCCTTGACGCGGCCGCCACGGATGAGCACGACCGAGTGCTCCTGGAGGTTNNCGCAGCGCCGAGTTCGGCTTCTTCGGCGTGGTCGTGTACACGCGCGTGCAGACACCCCGCTTCTGCGGAGCACCGCGGAGCGCAGGCGTCTTGACCTTCGCCTTCTTCGAGACGCGGCCCTTCCGCACGAGTTGATTGACCGTAGGCATGTGAAGTCGTTCCGTCTCCTTACGCACAACAAGAGTCGGCAGGGCGGAACCCTGCCAACCCCAGGACGGCTCATGGTAGCGGAACCCCGCCGTCAGCCGCAAACCGACCCGCCCGGCCCCTATGGAAAGGTCACCGATTCGCCACTACAGTGAGTCCGGCGGCCGATCGTCGGCGGCCACGGGAGAAGCGGGGTGTGATGGGCGTTCTTTCCTCGACGTGGGAGACGGTCGGCATCGCGGCGGGAGTCGCCGCGGGCGCCAGCCTGGTCTTGGTCGGGATCGCCGTCGGCGCCGTGCAGCGGTTGCGCCGCGGGCGCGGCAGCCCCGAGGAGCGCGTCTCCGCCCTCGTCCGCGAGCTCGACCTGCGCATGCGCCAGCTCGGCGAGAATCTCTCGGAGGAGCTCGAGCGGACGAAGGAGGAGAGCCGGCGCTCGCGGTACCTCGGCGAGCTCGCGTGGACGATCGAGCTCGAGGAGGTCATGCGCCGCACGCTGGACGCCGCCGCAGGCCTCGAGGGTGTCGACGCGGCGCTTGTGACCGCGCTCGACGAAACGGGTGAGCCGATGACCAAGGGTGCCGGCCTGTCCGAGGACGAGGTGCGCCAGCTCGAGCTCGACCAGCGAGCCGGGAGCGGCCGGGTGCAGTCGCTGACGATCTCCTACGCGCCGGTGCCCACACCCGGGTCGGACGAGCCGCCGCCGGTCGCGACGAGCCTGCAGGTGCCGATCGAGGCGCGCAACCGGACGATCGGGGTCGTCAGCGTCTTCTCCCGTGACGAGCTGCGGTCGTTCCCGGACGAGACGCAACAGGCGCTCGAGGATCTCGCGTCGCGGGCCGGGCCGGCGCTCGACAACGCGCGCCGGTATCTGGAGGCGCGGCGGTTGGCCGACCTGGATCCGCGCACCGGGCTCCACAACGCCCGCTACTTCGAGGAGACGCTCGAGCGCGAGGTCGCGCGCGCCCGGCGATACACCCGCAAGCTGGCGCTCGTCGTGTTCGACCTCGACGACTTCAAGCAGATCAACGACCGGCTCGGCCACCTGGCCGGCAACGCGGCCCTGGCGGGGGTCGCCGACCGGATGCGCGAGGTGCTCCGCTCGGCGGACATCGCAGCCCGCTACGGCGGCGACGAGTTCGCCGTCATCCTGCCCGAGTCCGGGATCGACGACGCGCGGCAGTTCTACACGCGGCTCCGCGACCATATCGCCGCAACGCCGATCGAGCCGATCGGCCGCATCAGCCTCTCCTGCGGGATCGGCGAGCTCAAAGGTCAGGAGGACAGGGAGACCTTCTTCAAGCGCGTGGACGACGCGCTCTACCGCGCGAAGCAGGCCGGCAAGGGCCAAATCGAGCCCGCCGGCAACGGCACGCCCTAACACGAAGGGGCCCGAAGGCCCCTCCGCAGTCCAGTCATGTCACCGGTCGGCTATTCGCCGTCGAGCGGCGAGTCGACCTCGGGGACTTCTTCGGCCTCGCCGGCGTCGTGCGAGCTCGTGGTCTCCGAGCCCGGCTCGCCGCCGAAGTCGATCCCCAGCGAGGAGAGGTCGATGCCGGCCGCGCCGTCGCCGATCTCCTCGAGCGCCGCCAGCACTGCCTCGCGCTGGTAGGCCTCCTTCGGCACCGAGTCGGACGGGCCGATCTCGATCGTGCGATAGCGCTTGAGGCCGGTCGCAGCCGGGATCAGCTTGCCGATGATCACGTTCTCCTTGAGCCCGAGCAGCCGGTCGACCTTGCCCTCGATGGACGCGTCCGTGAGCACCTTCGTGGTCTCCTGGAACGAGGCTGCCGAGAGGAACGACTCGGTCGCGAGCGAAGCCTTCGTGATTCCGAGGATGAGCGGCTCGTACGTCGCCAGCTCGCCCTTCGCCTTCTTCACGCGGCCGTTCTCGCGCTCGAGCGCGACCCGGTCGACCATCTGGCCGGGCAGGAAGTCCGCATCGCCCGAGTTCTCGATCCGCACCTTCTTCAGCATCTGGCGGACGATCAGCTCGATGTGCTTGTCGTGGATGTCCACGCCCTGCGACTTGTAGACCTTGTGCACCTCGCCGACGAGGTAGAGCTCGGTCAGCGTGGAGCCGCGCTTGCCCCGGGCGTGCAGCTCGAGGAGCTCGGTCGGATTGATCGAGCCTTCGTCGATCGGGTCGCCGGGCTCGATCCGCTGGCCGTTCGTGACGAGCAGCCGTGTGCGCCGCGGGAGCTGGTACTCGATCGGGTCCGGAGCCTCTTCCTTGCCCTCGGCGTCGGGGTGGACGAGGACGCGCGGGCCACGGTCGGTCTGCTCGATCGCGATCGTGCCGGCCACCTCAGCGAGCCGTGCAGCTCCCTTCGGGTTGCGCGCCTCGAAGATCTCGACGACGCGCGGAAGGCCGTGCGTGATGTCGGCGCCGGCGACGCCGCCCGTGTGGAACGTCCGCATCGTCAGCTGCGTGCCCGGCTCGCCGATCGACTGCGCGGCGATGATCCCGATCGCGTCGCCGATCTCCGTCATCTCGCCGGTGGCGAGGAAGGTGCCGTAGCAGGCGCGGCAGAGGCCGAACTCGCTGCGGCACTTGAGCACCGAGCGGACCGGGATGGCCGCGTCGGCCGCGAGCTCCCCGAGCTCCTCGACGATCGTGCGCAGCCGGGAGAGCGTGATCTCCTCGCCCTTGTCGGCCAGCTTCGTCTTTCCGGGCTTGCCGGACGAGAGCGGCTTGTAGAGATCCTGGGCGATGACGCGGCCGGCCGCGCTGCGGTTGAGGCCGTCCGGAAGGAACAGCGGCGAGAGGATGTGCTCCTCCGTGCCACAGTCCTCCTCGCGGACGATCACGTCCTGCGCGACGTCGACCAGGCGGCGGGTCAGGTAGCCCGAATCGGCCGTGCGCAGCGCCGTGTCGGCGAGGCCCTTGCGNNCAGGCCCTCCATGAAGTTGGCCTTGATCGGACGCTCGATGATCTCGCCCTTCGGGTTGGCCATCAGGCCGCGCATGCCGGCGAGCTGGCGGATCTGCTTGAACGATCCGCGCGCTCCCGAGTTGGCCATCATGAACACCGGGTTGAGCTCGAAGAGCGTCTTCTCCATCGCTTCCGCGACCGTGTCGGTCGCCTCCGTCCAGATGTTCACGATCGACTCGTGCCGCTCGCCCTCCGTGATCAGGCCGCGCTCGTACTGCCCCTCGACCTCGGCGACCCGCGTCTCGTAGCGCGCCAGGATCTCCTCCTTGTTGGAGGGGATGACGATGTCGTTCTTCGAGATCGTGATCCCGGCCTGGGTCGCGTACTTGAAGCCGAGCCGCTTGATCGTGTCGAGGACGGCGGCGATCGTGGCGGCACCGAACTGGTCGACGAGCTCGGAGATGAACTCGCTCGACTCCTTCTTGGCCATCGTGCGGTTGATGAACGGCGTGTCCTGCACCCCATCCTCGCCGATCAGCTCGTTCACCGCGCGCGCGATCTCCTCGTTGAAGATGACGCGGCCCGGCGTGGTGACGATGAGCTCCCCGCCGCGGCGGTACTCGATCGTGTCCTGCAGGTGCACCTGCTCGGCGTCAAGCGAGAGCTCGACCTCCTCCTCGGAGGCGAACCGCTTCGGGCGCGGGTCGAGCGTCTTCGGATCGACCGAGCCCAGGTCGGTGTTCGGCGCGTAGGTGAGGTAGTACAGCCCGAGCACCATGTCCTGGGACGGTGTTGCCAGCGGGCGGCCGTCGGCCGGCGACAGGATGTTGTTCGAGGACAGCATCAGGATCCGCGCCTCGGCCTGGGCCTCCGCCGACAGCGGCACGTGCACGGCCATCTGGTCGCCGTCGAAGTCGGCGTTGAACGCGTGGCAGACGAGCGGGTGGACCTGGATCGCCTTGCCCTCGACGAGCACCGGCTCGAACGCCTGGATACCGAGGCGGTGGAGCGTCGGCGCGCGGTTCAGGAGCACCGGATGCTCGGCGATCACCTCTTCGAGGATGTCCCAGACCTCGGGCTCCATCGAGTCGACGTACTTCTTCGCCGCCTTGATGTTCTGGACGATCTTCCGCTCGACGAGCCGGCTCATGATGAACGGCTTGAACAGCTCGAGCGCCATCAGCTTCGGCAGGCCGCACTGGTGCAGCCGCAGGTTCGGGCCGGCAACGATCACCGAGCGGCCCGAGTAGTCGACGCGCTT
>PLBK01000022.1:59124-62866 GCA_003134505.1 Actinomycetota bacterium
GCGAACCGGCCGCCGTCGAGCTGCACCATCGGCCGCAGCTCCGGCGGGATCACGGGCACGGCCTCGAGCACCATCCACTCCGGCTTGTTCTCGGACTTGATGAAGGCGTTGACGACCTTGAGGCGCTTGATCCCACGGGCCTGCTTCTGGCCCTTGGAGGTGCGGATCGTCTCGCGGAGCGACGCGGCCTCGGCGACGAGGTCGAGGTCGCGCAGCAGGTCACGGATCGCCTCCGCGCCCATGCCGCCGCGGAAGTAGACGCCGAACCCGTACGGCGAGCCGAACCGGTCCTTCATCTCGCGGAAGATCTGCTCGTCGTTGACGACCATCTTCGGATCGAGGTCCTTGAACAGGAGCCAGGTCTGCTCGAGCCGGTTGCGGGCCTCGACGGCTGCCTCGCGGCAGTCCTCGCGCCGTTGCTCGATGTCCTGGTACATCTCGCGCGCCTTCAGGAGCCAGGCGATGACCGCGTCCAGGTCCTCCTTCTGGATCCGGCCGTCGGTGCGCAGGCAGAGGTCGTTCGCCAGCTCGCGGACGGCGTCGTCCGACTCCGTGTCGATCTGGGCCACGAGGTCGGCCAGCAGGCCCTTGCCGAGCCCGCGCGTGGCCTCGAGGCGCTTGGCGTCGACGCCGGCCACGAGCGCGGCGTCCTCCTCGCTCAGCTTCCCGGCCTGCAGCAGCGCGTCCAGCACCCGGTTCAGGTGCTTCGTGATCGCGCCCTTCTTCGAGCCTGTCACCTTGGCGAGCTCCTTGCGCAGTGGCGCCAGAGCGTCGCGGATCTCGATCGTGGTCAGGGCGACCGACTCGAGCTCGCGCGGCGTCAGCCGCCGGTCGTCGCGGATCGCCGAGTTGCGAACGAGCTCGCGGATCTTCTTCGCGTCCTCGGTCGTGATCTTCGGGGTCAGCTCGGAGAACATGCCGCCGACCAGCTCGCGGACGTCGGCGAGCGCAGGCATGCCCTGCTCCTCGGCCCAGTTGTTGAGGCCACGGGCCCAGAACTCGTCGTCCTCGTCGAAGTTCTTCTCCTTGCCCTTCGCGAGGTAGTCGCGGCGGCGGACGAGGCGCTCCTCGAGCGTGGCGAGCTGCTCGTCGCGGTCGACGACCGTCTGCTCGTATTCGGCGCGCACCTTGTCCTCGAGGTCGGCGAGGTCCTTCTGCCGTGCCTCCTTGTCGACGTACGTGACGATCGAGGCGGCGAAGTAGAGCACCTTCTCGAGCTCGCGCGGAGCGATGTCGAGCAGGTAGCCGATGCGGCTCGGGACGCCCTTGAAGAACCAGATGTGCGAGACGGGCGCGGCCAGGTCGATGTGACCCATGCGCTCGCGGCGCACCTTCTGCCGCGTCACCTCGACGCCGCAGCNNCGCTTGTACTTGCCGCAGTAGCACTCCCAGTCCTTGGTCGGACCGAAGATGCGCTCGCAGAACAGCCCGTCACGCTCGGGCTTGAGCGTCCGGTAGTTGATCGTCTCCGGCTTCGTCACCTCGCCGTGCGACCAGTCCCGGATCTGCTTTGCCGACGCGAGGCCGATGCGAATCGAGTCGAACTCGTTGATGTCGATCTGTGTCACGAAAGTCGCGCCCTCTTTCAGTCAGTCGTTACAGGTTCAGCTACTCGTCGATCTCGACGTCGGCCAGCTCGGCGTCCAGGGGCTCGAGCCCCTCTTCCTCGGGCTCGGCCTCCTCCGGCTCCTCGGGGAGGTCGACGGCGAGGTCGCTCAGCGCCTCGTCGGCCGGCAAGGCGAGCTCGCCCGCCTCGTCGACGCGGTCGGCCCCCTCCTCGACCTCCTCGGCCGTCGGCTCGCGGGCCGCGGCCCGCAGCGAGCCGGGCGACAGGTCGATGCCGAGCTCCTCGGCCGCGCGGAGCAGCTCGTCCTCCTCCTCGCGCACCTCGACCTCGTGGCCCTCCTCGCTCTGGACGTGCACGTCCAGCGAGAGCGACTGCATCTCCTTGAGCAGCACCTTGAAGGACTCCGGGATCGACGGCTCGGCGATGTTCTCGCCCTTGACGATCGCCTCGTAAGCCTTGACCCGCCCAACGGTGTCGTCGGACTTGATCGTCAGCATCTCCTGCAGCGTGAACGCGGCGCCGTAGGCCTCGAGCGCCCANNTGGCCGCCGAACTGCGCCTTGCCTCCGAGCGGCTGCTGCGTGACCAGCGAGTACGGCCCGGTCGAACGAGCGTGGATCTTGTCGTCGACCAGGTGGAGCAGCTTGAGGATGTACATGTAGCCGACCGTGATCTTCTGCTCGAAGGGAGCGCCGGTGCGTCCGTCGAACATCCGCACCTTGCCGGAGCAGCGCCGGCCCACCGGGCGGCTCGTGTCGACGTTCATCTTGATCGGGGAGTCCGCGTTCTGCTTCGTCCACTCGATCAGCGCGTTGTCGACGTCCTCCGGTGTGGCCCCGTCGAAGACGGCCGTGGCGACCGGGGTGGGCCCGTCGGACTTCTTGCCGTCCTCGCCGAACACGCCGTGGAAGGCGGCCCAGCCGAGGTGCGTCTCCAGGACCTGTCCGATGTTCATCCGGCTCGGGACGCCGAGCGGGTTGAGCACGACGTCGACCGGCGTGCCGTCCTCGAGGAACGGCATGTCCTCCGAAGGCACGATCTTCGAGATCACGCCCTTGTTGCCGTGACGGCCGGCGAGCTTGTCGCCCTCGGCGATCTTGCGCTTCTTCGCCACGTAGACGCGGACGAGCTCGTTCACGCCCGGCGGCAGGTCGTCACCGCCATCACGCGAGAACGTCTTGACGTCGATCACCTTGCCGCCCTCGCCGTGCGGGACCTTGAGGGACGTGTCGCGGACCTCGCGCGCCTTCTCCTTGAAGATCGCGCGGATCAGCTTCTCCTCCGCCGTCAGCTCGGTCTCGCCCTTCGGCGTCACCTTGCCGACGAGCAGATCGCCCGACCCGACCTCGGCCCCGATGCGGACGACGCCGCGCTCGTCGAGGTCCTTCAGCGACTCCTCCGAGCGGTTCGGGATGTCGCGCGTGATCTCCTCGTCGCCGAGCTTGGTCGAGCGCGCGTCGATCTCGTANNCCCTCCCACGGCATGAACGCGACGAGCATGTTCTTGCCGAGCGCCAGCTCGCCCTGGTGCGTGGACGATCCGTCGGCGAGCACGTCGCCGGCCTTGACCTTGTCGCCCAGCTTCACGACCGGCCGCTGGTGGATCAGCGTGCCCTGGTTCGAGCGCATGAACTTGATCAGCTCGTATGCGTCGCGGTCGCCCTCGCGGCCCTCGACCACGATCCGCTCCGCGTCGACGTCCACGACCGACCCGGCCCGCTTCGTGATCACGACGTCGCCGGTGTCGACCGCGGCCCGGTACTCGAGCCCGGTGCCGACGAGCGGCGGGTCGGTGATCAGGAGCGGCACGGCCTGCCGCTGCATGTTCGAGCCCATCAGCGCGCGGTTCGCGTCGTTGTGCTCGAGGAACGGGATCAGCGCGGTCGCAACGGAGACGATCTGCGCCGGCGACACGTCCATGTACTCGACGTGCTTCGCGTCGACCATCACAGCCTCGCCGTCCTTCGACCGGCACAGCACCTGGTTCTGCAGGAACTTGGCGGTCTTCGGATCGAACCGCTCGGAGGCCTGGGCGATCGTGTACTGGCGCTCCTCGGCCGCGTCCAGGTAGATGATCTCGTCGGTCACCTTGCCGCCGACGACGCGGCGGTACGGCGTCTGGATGAAGCCGAACTCGGAGACGGTCGCGTACGACGCCAGCGAGCCGATCAGGCCGA
>PLBK01000022.1:62920-63780 GCA_003134505.1 Actinomycetota bacterium
GAGCCGAAGAACTCCTTCAGCGCGGCCACGACCGGACGGATGTTGATGATCGTCTGGGGCGTGATCGCGTCGACGTCCTCGGTCGTCATCCGCTCGCGGACGACGCGCTCCATGCGGTAGAGCCCGACGCGGAACGCCTCCTGGATCAGCTCACCGACCGTGCGCAGGCGCCGGTTGCCGAAGTCCTCGTACTCGTCCAGCTCGGCCCGGATCGGGTCGCGCGAGAGCACGATCGAGTCGGCGGCGAAGTCCTTCGACTCGGGATCGACGCCCAGGTTCGTCGGCAGCGCGATCAGCCTCTTGACGAGGGCGAGGATGTCCTCGGTCGTCAAGACACGCGTGTCGTCGGGGACGTTGACGCCGAGCCGCTGGTTCAGCTTGTAGCGGCCGACCTTGGTCAGGTCGTAGCGCTTCGGGTCGAAGAAGAGCGAGCGGAGCAGGTTGCGCGCGTTGTCGAGCGTCGGCGGCTCGCCCGGTCGCTGCTTCTTGAAGACCTCGATCAGCGCCTCCTCCTCACGCGTCGTCGCGTCCTTCTCGAGCGTGTTGACGATGAAGAAGGAGTTGTCGAACAGGGCCAGGATCGCCTCGTTCGACGACGTGTCGAGCTTGAAGCCCGTCGACGGGTCCTCGGCGGGCAGCGCCCGCAGGAGCGTCGTGATCGGCAGCTTGCGCTTCCGGTCGATACGTGCGTAGACCACGCCCTTCTTGTCGATCTCGAGCTCGAGCCACGAGCCGCGAGAGGGCATCAGGTTGGCGGTGAAGACCTGCTTCGTCGGGTCCTTCGGCTCCATCAGATAGGCGCCCGGCGAGCGGACGAGCTGCGTGACGATCACACGCTCGGTGCCGTTGATGATGAACGT
>PLBK01000016.1 GCA_003134505.1 Actinomycetota bacterium
CTCGTCGCGATCGGCGTCTTCTTCGGCGCCACGCTCTACGGAAGCTGGAACGGCGGCACGGCAGGCGCCTCGCTCGCGCGCGGCCTCCACGACACCGCCGGAGCCGCCGCCTATGTCGTCCCGGTGGCACTCGTCGCCCTGGGGGCGCTCATGCTCGGCCGCAGCCGCCTCGTCGACTTCCGGCCGTTCCGCCTCGGCCTCGTCGCGACCACGCTCGGGCTCGGCTTCCTGCTCGGCCGCCACCACGGCGGCTACTTCGGGAAGGGCCTCGACGCCGTCCTCGGCCGCGCGATCGGCTCGACCGGCCTGACCATCCTCGGCGTCTTCACGCTGCTCGCCGGGGTGCTCCTCGTCACCGGCGCCTCGGTCGGCGCCATCCTGCGCCGCTCTCACCACGCGGCACGGATCGTCGGCCGCTCTGCCCGCCAGCGCCTCGAGCGACCCCTCCCCGAGCCAAGTAACAGTCTGTTGCAAGGCGGTCCGGAGCCGTTTGCCGGGCCGGCGCCGTCGCTCGTCGACGTCGTCGAGGACTATCCGGACATCGTCTCCTCGGAGGAGAACGTCTACGAGCCGCAGCCGCTCCTGATCCAGCCGCTGGAGCCAGTCGACGAGACACAGGGATCGCTCTTCGACACCGGCGCCGAGCCGCCGGCCGAGTATCGCCTGCCGGACCGTGCCATCCTCCGCCGCTCGAAGGCGGCTGCCGGCTCCACGGCCGAGCAGAACGCGCGCACCGCCGAGCTGCTCGTCCGCACGCTCGCGAACTTCGGCGTCGACGCGACCGTCGTCGGCGAGATCTCGGGGCCGCGCGTGACCCGCTACGAGCTGCAGCTCGCGGCCGGGACGAAGGTCTCGAAGGTCTCCGGCCTCAAGGACGACCTCTCCTACGCGCTCGCCACGACCGAGATCCGCATCCTCGCCCCGATCCCCGGCAAGCAGGCGGTCGGCGTCGAGGTTCCGAACGCGACCCCGAACCTCGTCACGCTCGGCGACATCTTCGACGACCTGCCCGCCGCGGCCAGCCCCGTCTCGGTCTGGCTCGGCAAGGACATCTCCGGCAACGCGATCTGGACCGACCTCGCCCGCATGCCGCACCTGCTCATCGCCGGCACGACCGGGTCGGGCAAGTCCGGCTGCCTGAACACGATGCTGACCTCGATCCTGCTCCGCGCCACGCCCGACGAGGTGCGGATGATCATGATCGACCCGAAGCGGATCGAGCTCGGCTACTACGAGTCGATCCCGCACCTGCTCACCTCGGTCGTGTCGAACCCGAAGCAGGCCGCGGCCGCGCTGATCAACGTCGTCGGGGAGATGGAGCGCCGCTACGAGCGCATGAGCCTGATGCGAGCTCGCAGCCTGCCGGAGCTGAACCGCGCGCTGCGCTCGCGAGGCTTCGAGACGCTTCCGTATCTGCTCGTCGTCATCGACGAGCTGGCCGACCTGATGATGACCTCTCCGCAGGAGGTCGAGGACGCGGTCATCCGCCTCGCGCAGAAGTCGCGCGCCGTCGGCATCCACCTCGTGCTCGCGACGCAGCGCCCGTCGGTGGACGTGATCACGGGCATGATCAAGGCGAACGTGCCGAGCCGGATCGCCTTCGCCGTCTCGAGCCAGACCGACTCGCGCGTGATCCTCGACCAGTCCGGCGCCGAGACGCTGCTCGGCCAGGGCGACATGCTGTTCAAGCCGCTCGGCACGTCGCGCCTGCAGCGCCTGCAGGGCGCCTACGTGAGCGAGGAGGAGATCGCGCTCGTGGTCGAGCAGTGCCGCGCGCAGCGTCCGCAGGAGCTCGACGAGTCGCTGCTCGTCCCGCCCGAGCGCGAGGACGCGGACGGCGACCAGGGTGACGAGGAGTTCGATCCCGACGAGGACGCGCTGCTCGAGAAGGCGATCGAGATCGTCGTCCAGACCCAGACCGCCTCCGTCTCGCTGATCCAGCGCCGGCTCCGCGTCGGCTACACGCGCGCCGGCCGGCTGATCGACATGCTCGAGCGGCGCGGCATCATCTCCGGCTACGAGGGCTCGAAGCCCCGCCACGTGCTAGTCGGCGAGGGCGACCTCGACCGCGTACCCGCCGCCGACCGGTAGCAGTCTGGTGAACGGGGGCGGCTCCGAGCCGCTTACCTAGTCTTTCCCCAACTTTCGGTTTACCATCCCGTCTGAACAACGGGTACCAACTTCAGGGGAGGGCACGTGAAGAAACGCATCTTTCTGGCGACAGCTGCGCTTGCAGTTCTGGCGCTCGGCGTCGTCACTGCAAGCTACGCGGCGAAGTCGTCACATGCGGCCAAGGCCGCCAAGGCGGCCACGACGTTCAAGGTCGGCCTCAACACCGACATCGGCGGCCTGAACGACCGCGGCTTCAACCACCTGTCGTACATCGGCCTGCTCCGGGGCGCCAAGCAGTTGCACATCAAGTACAAGGTCGACACGTCGAACAGTTCGGCCGACTACATTCCGAACCTGTCCTCGCTCGCGGAGCAGGGCTACAACCTGATCATCTGCGTTGGGTTCCTGCAGGAGGCGTCGTGCGGGCAGATGGCGAAGAAGTTCCCGAAGATCCACTTCGCCGGCGTCGACATGAACGCGATCACCGACTTCACGAAGCCGAAGATCACCAAGAACTTCGAGGGCCTGATCTTCGCCGAGAACGAGGTCGGCTACGAGGTCGGCTACCTGGCCGGACTCGAGGCGAAGCGCCTGAAGGGCACGACGGTGAGCTCGGTCGGCGGCATCCCGGTTCCGGCCGTGATCCGCTACATCGCCGGCTACCAGGCGGGCGCCAAGGCGTCTGACCCGGGCGTGAAGGTCCTGAACGGCTACTCGCAGGACTTCGTCGCACAGGACAAGTGCAAGAGCGTCGCGCTCAACCAGATCAGCCAGGGCTCCGTCGTCGTCTTCCAGGTGGCAGGCGGCTGCGGCCTCGGCGCTCTGGACGCGGCGAAGGAGAAGAACGTCTGGGGTATCGGCGTCGATTCCGACCAGTCGTTCGTGAACAACAAGGTGCTGACCAGCGCCCAGAAGAAGGTCGACGTCTCCGTCTACACGGCGATCGTCAACCTCTATCACGGCAAGTTCGCCGCCGGCAACAACCTCCTCTTCAATGCGAAGAACGGCGGCGTCGGCCTGGGCAAGATCAATGCAGCGGTTCCGAAGTCCGAGGTGGCGGCAACACTCGCGATCGCGAAGAAGGTCGCGGCCGGCACGATCAAGCCGCCGGTCAAGTGCTCGCCGAACCCGAACTGCTAGACGGATAGATGAGAACGGTCGAGGAGGGCGGGCACATACCCGCCCTCCTCGTCTCTTCGAACGCGCTCGCGCCGCCGGTCTAGAATCGCGCCACCGATGGCAGCCTCGCCCGTCCTCGAGCTCCGCGGGATCACGAAGCAGTTCCCCGGCGTGCTCGCGAACGACCACATCGACCTCGACCTGAAGCGCGGCGAGGTGCACGCGCTGCTCGGAGAGAACGGCGCCGGCAAGTCGACGCTGATGAACATCCTCTACGGGCTCTACCGGCCCGATGAGGGCGAGATCAGCGTCAACGGCAAGCCGGTCACGTTCTCGTCCGCGAAGGACGCGATCGCGCAGGGCATCGGCATGGTGCACCAGCACTTCATGCTGATCCCCGTCATGACGGTCGCCGAGAACATCGTGCTCGGCGCCGAACCGACGGGGGCCGGCATCATGCTCGACTACGGCGCCGCCCGTGAGCGCGTTCGCGAGATCGCACGGACGTTCGGGTTCCAGGTCGACCCGGACGCACGCGTCGAGAACATCACGGTCGGCCAGCAGCAGCGGGTGGAGATCCTGAAAGCGCTCTATCGCCGGGCAGACATCCTCATCCTGGACGAGCCGACCGCCGTCCTGACGCCGCAGGAGGCGACGGAGCTGTTCGGGATCCTCAGGTCGCTCAAGGCCGAAGGGATGTCGGTCATCTTCATCAGCCACAAGCTCAACGAGGTGCTCGACATCGCCGATCGAATCAGTGTCCTGAGACGCGGCAAGAAGATCGACACGGTGCCGCGCGCAGGGGTGACGGAGGAGGGCCTGGCGCGGATGATGGTCGGCCGTGACGTGCTGCTCAGGGTCGAGAAGCCGCCCGCGTCAGTCGGCGATCCGCTGCTCGAGATCCACGATCTCCACGTCCTCGACGACCGGGACATCGCGAAGGTGCGCGGAGTCTCGCTGCAGGTGCGGGCCGGGGAGATTCTCGGTATCGCCGGTGTCGACGGCAACGGCCAGACCGAGCTCGTCGAAGCTGTCACGGGACTGCGAACCTCCTCGAGCGGCACGATCGCCGTCGCGGGGAAGACGATGCCCCGCCACGCCCACTCCCGGGCGATGCTCGACGCAGGCACCGGCCACATTCCCGAGGACCGCCAGCGGCGCGGCCTCGTGCTCGAGTTCTCGCTGGCGGAGAACATCGCCCTCCACGACTACTGCTATCCGCCCGACTCGGAGCACGGATGGCTGTTCCCGCGCCGCCTGATCCAGCACGCCCGGCGCCTGATCAAGGACTTCGACGTGCGCGGCGGCGGGCCGACGACTCGGGCAGGGGCCCTCTCGGGCGGCAACCAGCAGAAGGTGGTCGTCGCGCGGGAGGTAGACCGCAACCCGAAGGTGCTCGTGGCCGCCCAGCCGACACGGGGCCTCGACGTGGGCGCGATCGAGTACGTCCACCGGCGGCTCGTCACCGAGCGGGACGAGGGTCGCGCGATCCTGCTCGTGTCGCTCGAGCTGGAGGAGATCCTGTCACTCTCCGACCGGATCCTCGTCATGTTCGAGGGGCAGATCGTCGGCGAGTATCCGCCGACGGCGACCGAGGAGGAACTCGGTCTGGCGATGATCGGAGCGGGTAAGGAGCACGCCGCATGAGCGAGACACCGGCCGAGCAGCCCGGCGCCGCTCCTCCGCCTCCCGACTCCGAGCCGCCGGAGACCTTCGCCGCGCGGCTGTCGGCCAGGTATCGCATCGGCGGCATCGTGGCCCCGCTGATCACCACCGTCGTCGCCTTCCTGGCCGGAGGAATCGTCGTGGGCGCGACGGGCCACAACCCGCTCTCCACGTACCGCGCGATCTTCAACGGGACGGGGCTCAACTGGCTGTTCCCCTGGGTCAGCGGGGCCGACCGGGTGGACGCGGCAATAAACCTCCAGCAGACGCTGATCCAGACGACGCCGCTCATCCTCACCGGCCTCGCGGTCGCCTTCGCCTTCCGCTGCGGCATGTTCAATATCGGCGGCCAGGGCCAGTATCTCGTCGGCGCGTACGTTGCAATCTTCGTCGGCTCGTCCTGGGCGCATCTCGCGGGCCCGGCGCACGTCTTCCTCGCCGTGGCCCTGGCGGCACTGGCAGGAGCGGTGTGGGGCGGCATCGCCGGGTTCCTGAAGGCCACGACCGGCGCCCACGAGGTGATCTCGACGATCATGCTGAACTGGGTCGCGATCTGGGTCGGCGACTACTTCTTCGGCCTGTCCGGACCGTTCCAGGGACCGGACCAGTTCAATCCGATCTCGAACACCGTTGCGGACAGCGCCAAGCTGCCCGTGTTCTGGGGCGACCCCGAGCTCCAGGGTCTTCACGTCGGGATCTTCATCGCCCTGGGAGCGCTCGTCGTCTTCTGGGTGATCCTCAACCGGACGACGATCGGCTACGAGGTCCGCGCCGTCGGCTTCAATCCGTCCGCGGCCGAGTACGGCGGCATCAGCGTCAAGAAGAACTACTTCCGCGCCATGGCGATCTCGGGCATGTTCGCCGGATGCGCGGGCGCCATGGACATCCTGGGCTGGGAGTTCAACCTCTCGACGCCGGCGATTCATGCGTCGTCGATCGGCTTCATCGGCGTCGCGGTCGCCCTGCTCGGCCGCAACACGGCGATCGGAACCTTCCTGGGCGCACTCCTGTTCGGCGCGCTCTACGTGGGTACCTCCACCCGGCAACTCGACGCGACCGTCTTCGACCCGCAACTGGCCAGCAACCTGACGCTCATCATCCAGGGGCTGGTCGTGCTCTTCGTCGGCGCTGACCTGCTCATCATCGGTATCTGGCAGTGGCGGAAGAGGGTCCGGCTGCGGACGAGGCAGCCCGCCGGATGAGCACGGTCGAACTGCGGGAGCGACTCGCCGACCGCGCCGTGGCCGGCCCGAAACAGGTGGCGATCACGGGCACCTTCCTCGGCATCCTGGCCGCGTGGCTGGCTCTCCCCCCGGCGACGGTGAGAACGTCGACAGTCCCCATCGTGCTCGGCGCGATCGCGATCGCGCTCGGCGGTTACGCGGCGCTGCGCGACGAACGCCGTGTGGGCTACGGGGCGGTCGCGGCGGGCATCGTGGGGATCCCCCTCGGGCTGCTCGTCCAGCACTCGAGCGTCTCCCACCTCGACGCGGCGTTCGCGTGGGGAACCCTCCTCGCCGCAACCCTCCGCTACGCGACGCCGCTCACGTTCGCTGCGCTCGGCGGCATGTTCTCCGAACGGAGCGGAGTCGTGAACATCGGCCTGGAGGGGATGATGCTCGCGGGCGCCTTCTTCGGCATCTGGGGCGCCGACAAGTCGGGCTCGTGGATCGGCGGGGTGGCGATCGCGATGCTCGCCGGCGGCGTCTTCGGACTCGTCCACGCCATCTTCGCCATCCACCTCCGCGCCGACCAGATCGTGGGCGGCACGGCGATCAACTTCCTGTCACTCGGCCTTACCGGGTACCTGTTCATCCAGGTCTACGGCTCGAACGGGACGCCGTCGCTCTCCACGGGACACTGGCTCACCGGTGAGTCGATCCCGGACGTGACCATTTCGAGCGGCAACAACTTCTTCGCGCAGGTGTTCGGGCAACTCAACCTGATGATCTGGATCAGCTTCGCCGTCCTCGTGCTTTCGTACCTGCTCATGTTCAGGACGTCGATCGGCCTTCGGATCCGTGCCTGCGGCGAACACCCGCGCGCGGCGGATACCGTGGGCATCGATGTCTACAAGGTCAGGTATGTCTCCGTGGTCGTCTCGGGGATGCTCGCCGCGATGGGCGGCGCCTACCTCTCCGTCGGCTTCACGCATTCCTTCAACGAGAACATGACCGAGGGCCGAGGATTCATCGCCCTCGCGGCGCTCATCTTCGGAAAGTGGAGGCCGTTCGGGGCTTTCGCCGCCGCGCTCCTGTTCGGCTTCTCGACCGCGCTCGCATACGCCATTCCGCCCGCGTACTCCGACACGGCCTCGTCAGTCCTGCGCTCGAGCGCCCTGTTCCAGGCCCTCCCGTACATCCTCACCCTGATTGCTGTGGCCGGCGTGATCGGCCGCTCGATCCCACCGGCAGCCGATGGTCGCCCGTACAAAAGGCAATAGCTTCGGCCCTGCCGCGGAGCGGCGACGGAGCGGCAACCCGCGTGCTGCGGCCTCGGTCGTCCTCGGCCTGCTCGCCGTTCTGGCGATCCCGGCCGGCGTCGCCGTGTCCTACTACTCGGTGACGGTGACGCTGGTCGAGTCGTCTAGCTCGGCCGGCCTCGCGATCATCTTCGGCCTGTATGCGATCGTCCTCTCCCGGCGCGGCCGGGAGGCGTTCGCCCGGACGATCGGCCGGGCCGGAGGCCAGCGCGCGGCACGCGTCGGCAAGCTCCTGGGCGCGCTCGGCCTGTGCATGGGCCTCACCGCCGGGCTGGCGGTCGGCTTCTACGGTCTCTTGACCGTGTTCGCCAAGTCGTAACCGCTCCGGCGGCGCACTGGCGTAGAATCGGCCCGGATGTTCGCGATCGGCAGCAGCCTGAAGGAGGCACGTCTCCGCAAGGGGCTCGATCTGGCCGCAGCCGCAGAGGCGACGAAGATCCGCTCGCGACACCTGCAGGCGCTCGAGGACGAGCAATTCGACGTCCTCCCGGGGCAGACCTACGTCCGGGGCTTCCTGAAGACCTACGCCGACTTCCTCGGCCTCGACGGCCAGCTCTACGTGGACGAGTACAGCTCCCGGTTCTGGGTCAGCGAGGACGGCGGCCCGCGCACGCCCAGAAAGGTGCGTGTGCGCCGGAAGCACCATGGGCGGATCGAGCTCAACATGATCGTGCTCACGCTCGTCGCGATCATCGGCGTCACCGCGCTCGTCATCGCCGCCTGGAAGTTCGGGGGCACGACTCCCCCGGCGAGGACGAATCCACCGGCGAGCGCCCCGACGAAGCCGACGACCGTGAAGCGGGGCTCGCTGGCGACGCTCGTGGTGCAGGCGACGGGAGGCAGCTCCCTGGTCGACGTCCACGTGCTCGGCAGCTCCGGCCGGGTCGGCCGTCTCCTCTTCCACGGCACGCTCGAGCTAGGAGAGTCGCAGACCTTCGTCAAGCGTGACATCTGGCTCAGCGTCAGCTCCCCGAAGCACGTCGTCCTGTCGCTGAACGGTGCCAGCCCGCTCCCGCTCAGCGGCAGCTGCCCGGTCGACGTCGCGGTCACGCCGCAACAGATCACGCAGCAGCCCACGTCCGCCGTCTCCTGCCACTGAAACCCCCCGCCGCCGGCCGGCCACGGGCCGCGATCGTCGTCACCGGCAGCGAGCTCGTACGCGGTGAGCGCACCGACCTGAACGGCCCCTTCCTGGCGCGCGAGCTCCTCTCGCTCGGCCTCGCGCCCGCCCGGATCTCGATCGTCGGCGACACGCCCCGCGAGCTCACGGCCGCGCTCGGCGAGGGCCTCCAGGCCGACCTCTGCGTCGTCTCGGGAGGGCTCGGGCCGACCCACGACGACCGGACGGTGGAGCTGCTCGCTGCGGCCGCGGGGCTCGACCTGGTCGTCGACGAGGAGCTCGAGCGCGAGATCGAGTCGCGGTCCAGAGCCGTCGCGGAGCGGCTTCGGCGTCCGTACGCGGACTTCGCGGCGGGCGTGACCAAGCAGGCGACGCGTCCCGCCACCGCGATCCCGATCGGCCTCGTCGGCACCGCGCCGGGGCTGGTCGTGCCCCTCGACGGCCGGGTCGCGGTCGTCCTGCCCGGGCCGCCGTGGGAACTCCGGCAGCTATGGCCGCGCGCGCTCGAGACCGGGCCGATGCTGGAGCTGCTGCGTCGCGCCGAGCGGCCCTCGCGCCGGGTGCTGCGCTTCTACGGCGCCAGCGAGTCGGCGGTTGCGCAGGCGCTCGCGGCAGCGGGGGGAGACGGGAACGGGGTGGAGGCGACGATCTGCGCTCGCGACTTCGAGATCCACGTCGACCTCGTCGTCGACCCGGGAGCAGAGGCGCAGGCGGACTCGCTCGTGGCTGCGTTGCTGGAGCCGCTCGGCTGCCACCTGTTCTCCGAGGACGAGCGGCCGGTGGAGGAGATCGTGCTCGAGCTCTGCCGCGAGCGAGGCCTGACGCTCGCGGCTGCCGAGTCGTGCACCGGCGGCCTCGTGGCTGCGCGCCTCACGTCGATCCCGGGATCGAGCGACGTCTTCGTGGGCGCGATCGTCGCGTACGCGAACGGGGTCAAGGAGGCTGAGCTCGGCGTGCCGGCACACGTGCTGCGCGAGCACGGCGCGGTGTCGCCGGAGGCCGCTGCGGCCATGGCTGCAGGCGTCAGGTCGAGACTCGGCACCGACGTCGGCGTGGCCGTCACGGGCATCGCCGGGCCCGGAGGCGGCACCGACGAGAAGCCCGTCGGGCTCGTCTATCTGCACGCCGAGACGCCCGACGCGAGCCACGGCATCGAGTTCAACTTCCCGGCCGACCGCGAGTCGATCCGCCGCCGCGCCGCCGTCGCGGCGCTCCACCTGGTGCGCCGACTTTTGTCACAGAGTCGCGACAGTCACGTGTGACCTCTCCGGCTACCGTCGGAGGCGGTGAACGTCTACGGCTCTTCTGCGCTCTCTCGCTGCCGGAAGCGGTTCTCGACCGCCTCGTCGAATGGCAGGCCGGGGAGCTCTCGGGCGGCGGGCGAGCCGTTCCGCGGGGCAATCTCCACGTCACGGTCGCGTTTCTCGGCAGCCGACCGGCCACGGACGTCGGGCCGGTCGCGGCCGAGCTCGGAGCCGCCGCGGCTGTCTCCGAGCCGGTCCGCTTCCGGGCCCGTGGGTACCGCGAGACCCGCAGCGTGGGCATGGTTCTCCTCGACGATGCGGACGACCACGCCGGCAGCTTCGCGCTCGACGTCTTCCGGCGCCTCGAGCGGATCGGCGTGTTCGAGCCCGAGCGCCGGCGCTGGCTTCCGCACGTCACGGTGCTCCGCTTCCGCCGGCCGCCGCGCCTCTCACCGGCGCTTCCCGACCTCGGCGAGTTCAGTCCGTCCGAGGCCGCTGTCTACCATTCTCTGCTTCGCCCCGGTGGGGCGCAGTACGAGACTCTCGAAACGTTTGCACTAGGAGGCTGATCAGGTTGGATCGCGCTGAAGCTCTCGACACCGCGCTCGGGCAGATCGAGCGCCAGTTCGGCAAGGGGTCGGTCATGAAGATGAGCGACCGGGCACAGGTATCGATCGGGGCGGTCTCGACCGGCTCGCTCGCGCTCGACCTCGCCCTCGGCATCGGCGGGCTGCCACGCGGCCGGATCGTCGAGATCTTCGGCCCGGAGTCGTCGGGGAAGACGACGCTCGTCTACCACGTGATCGCCGAGGCCCAGCGCCGCGGCGGGATCTGCGCCTTCATCGACGCGGAGCACTCGATGGACCCGCAGTACGCGCGCCGGATCGGCGTCAGCATCGACGATCTGCTCGTCTCGCAACCCGACACCGGCGAGCAGGCGCTCGAGATCACCGAGCTCCTGATCCGCTCGGGCGCGCTCGACGTCGTCGCGATCGACTCGGTCGCCGCGCTCGTGCCGAAAGCCGAGATCGAGGGCGAGATGGGGGACAGCCACGTCGGGCTCCAGGCGAGGCTGATGAGCCAGGCGCTGCGCAAGCTCGCCGGCACGCTCAACCGCACCGACACGATCTGCATCTTCACGAACCAGCTGCGCGAGAAGATCGGCGTGATGTTCGGCAACCCGGAGACCACCCCCGGCGGCCGCGCACTGAAGTTCTACGCCTCGGTGCGGCTCGACATCCGGCGCATCGAGACCCTGAAGGAGGGCGTCGAGGCGATCGGCAACCGGGTTCGCGTCAAGGTGGCGAAGAACAAGGTGGCGCCGCCCTTCAAGCAGGCCGAGTTCGACATCATCTACGGCTCCGGCATCTCCTGGGAGGGCACGGTCCTCGACACCGGGCTCGAGAAGAAGATCGTCCAGAAGTCCGGCTCGTACTTCAGCTTCGAGGACGAGCGGCTCGGCCAGGGCCGCCAGAATGCGACCGCCTTCCTGCGCGAGCATCCGGACGTGTGCCAGCAGATCCTGGCGCGCATCCAGGCGCAGGCGGACGAGGGCCAGGTCGTCTCCGCTCGGCTGCTGCCGGCCGCCGGCTCGGCGGCCGAGGGTGGCGAGCCCGAGCGCGATGTCGAGAACGTCGAGCCGGACGCCAAGAGCAACGGCAAGGCGGAGGCAACAGCGCGCGCGTAGCACCGGTGCCCGATGCCTTCGGGGCGATCGTCGACGCGCTCGCGCGGCGCGACCTGACGGCCGCCGAGCTCGAACGACGCCTCGAGCAGGCGGGCTTCGACCCGGCCGCCTGCGGTGACGCTCTGGGGAGGGCCACCGACGCCGGCTACCTGGACGACACGCGGGTCGCCGTAGAGCGCGCGCGGAGGCTCTCCGAGCGGGGCGCTTCCGACGCTGCGATCCGTGCCGAGCTCCGCCGGCGCGGGGTGGCAGAGGACCGAGCCGACGCGGCGCTGGCGGCGGTCGCACCCGAAGCGGAGCGTGCCGCGCAGCTCGCAGCGCGGCTCGGTGGCGGCGCACGGGCGGCGCGGGCGCTCCTTCGCAAGGGCTACCCGGAGGAAGTCGTCGAGCGCACGATCCGCCGGCCCATTGCGGAGTAGCCGAAGACGGCGGTAGGATTCGCAGTGTACGACTCGACAAATTGTCTGCACACCAGGGATCTTTCGAATCGGAACTCCTGACACGACCACCGAATCACGACGACGTCGAATGAGAAAGGGGCTGTAGCTAGGAGGCAAGGGTCAGGCTTGAGGTAGGCCTCCGCAGGCGGTCGACACCGCCTCTCCGACCGATTCGCGAGAGCCCGTGCGGGCTTACTGCCGGGTCGAGCCCGTGTCCACCCGTGACACGGACAACCGACCGGAGGAGCTCCTGTGGCGTACGTTGTGGGAATCCTGATCGGCCTCGCCGCCGGGTCGTCGGCTGTCTGGCTCATCCTCGTCTCCTTCACCGGCAGCAAGCTCGCCGCCGCGCGCCGCACGCGTCAGCTGATGCTCGCCGAGGCTCGCACCGAAGCGGACGCTCTCCGTCGCGAGGCGGACCTGGAAGCGAAGGAGGCGGCGGTCAACCACCGTGCCGAGGGCGAGCGGGAGCTGCAGGGCCAGCGCGCCGACGCGCTCCGCGAGCGAGAGCGACTGCACGCCCGGGAAGACGACGTGAACCGCCGTCTCCTCGAGCTCGAGCGGCGCGAACAGGGGATCGCCGACCGGGAGACGCACGTCAGGCAGCTGCAGGACGAGATCAAGGAGGCCAAGGACCACGAGGTGTCCGAGCTCGAGCGGATCTCCAGCCTGACGGTCGGCGAGGCGAAGGCCGAGATCCTGGCCCGGTCGGAGGAGCTCGTCCGGCACGAGCTCGCCAGGCGCGTTCGCCAGCTGGAGGAGGAGGCTCAGACCGACGCCCGCAGGCGCGCCCGCAACCTCGTCGCCGACTCCCTCCAGCGCGTGGCGGCAAGCCATGCAGCCGAAACCACGGTCTCGATCGTCGAGCTCCCCTCGGACGACATGAAGGGCAGGATCATCGGCCGCGAGGGCCGCAACATCCGCGCGCTCGAGCACCTGACCGGCGTCGACTTCATCATCGACGACACTCCGCAGGCCGTGGTCCTCTCGTCCTTCGACGGGATGCGCCGCGAGGTCGCGAAGCTGACGCTGCAGAAGCTGCTCGAGGACGGCCGCATCCACCCGGCACGGATCGAGGAGATGTTCTACCAGTCGAAGGCGGAGGTCGACGACCTCGTCCGTCAGGCCGGCGAGCAGGCCGTCTTCGAGGCCAACTGCGGCGAGTTCCACGAGGAGCTGGTGAAGATCCTCGGCCGCCTCAAGTTCCGCACCAGCTACGGGCAGAACGTCCTCAAGCACACGCTCGAGGTCGTGCACCTGGCCGGGATCATGGCGAGCGAGCTCGAAGCCGGCGTCAAGACGGCGAAGCGCGCGGCGCTCCTGCACGATCTCGGCAAGGCGTTGACGCACGAGGAGGAAGGCTCCCACGCGTTGATCTCCGCCCGCTACGCGAAGCGCTACGGCGAGTCGGACGGCGTCGTGCACGCGATCGAGGCGCACCATTACGAGGTGCAGCCGCAGACCGTCGAGGCGGTGCTCGTCATCACGGCGGACGCGATCTCGGCCTCGCGGCCCGGCGCCCGCGGNNGTCGAGCGCGTCTACGCGCTCCAGGCCGGCCGCGAGATCCGGGTGATCGTGAAGCCCGAGGAGATCGGGGACGACGACGCCGTGCTGCTCTCGCACGAGATCGCCCGCGAGATCGAGCAGCACCTCGACTACCCGGGCCAGATCAAGGTGACGGTGATCCGCGAGTCCAGGGCGATCGAGTTCGCCCGCTAGCGGCCGACCCGTCCGTACACTGCGCCCGATGCGCCGCTACTACGTCACCACGTTCGGCTGTCAGATGAACGCTCACGACTCGGAGCGGATCAAGGGCGTGCTCGAAGAGCTCGGGCTGGGCGAGGCGCCTGCTGCGGACGAGGCCGACGTGATCGTGTTCAACACGTGCACGATCCGCGAGAAGCCCGACCAGCGCCTGGCCGCGCATCTCGGCAACGCAGCGGCGCTCAAGCGGCGCCGTCCCGACACCGTCGTCGCAGTCGGCGGCTGCTACGCGGAGGCGCAACGCGAGCGGATCTTCGAGCGGTACCCGTTCGTCGACGTCGCCTTCGGGCCCGGGACGATTCGCCACCTGGCCGAGTGGCTGGGCGCCGGCGGCGCCGGAGTGGCGCGACACGCGTTCGGAACAGCCGACGAGCGCCGATTCTCCGCCGAGCTTCCGACCCAGCGCGACCGGCTCGTGCAGGCCTGGGTGCAGGTGTCGATGGGCTGCAACTCCGTCTGCTCGTACTGCATCGTGCCGCGCGTCCGCGGGCGCGAGGTGAGCCGCCGGCCGGGCGACATCCTGGCAGAGGTGACGGCGCTCGCGCGCCACGGCGTCCGCGAGGTGACGTTGCTCGGTCAGAACGTCAACTCGTACGGCCGCGATCTGGCGCCCGACATCGACACCGGCTTCGCCGAGCTGCTTCGCGCCGTCGACCGGGTGGACGGGGTCGAGCGCATCCGGTTCACCAGCCCGCATCCGAAGGACTTCCGCCCGAACGTCATCCAGGCGATGGCCGAGTGCGCCGCCGTCTGCGAGCACGCGCACCTGCCGCTGCAGTCCGGCTCGACGCACGTCCTCAAGCGGATGCGCCGCACCTACTCTCGCGAGCGCTACCTGCGGCTGGTCGACGAGCTTCGCGGCGCGATCCCCGATCTGGCGCTGACCACCGACATCATCGTCGGGTTTCCGGGCGAGACCGAGCAGGACTTCCGCGCCACCCTCGAGGTCGTCGAAGAGGTCGGCTTCGACGGCGCGTTCACGTTCGTCTACTCGCCGCGCAGCGGCACCGAGGCCGCGGAGATGCACGACCAGGTTCCGGACGAGGTGAAGCGCGACCGCATCGAGCGACTCGTCGAGCTCGTCCAGCAGATCGCGGCCGCACGGAACCAGGCGCGGATCGGCCGCATCGAGGAAGTTCTGGTGGAGAGCCCGAGCAGGACCGATCCGACCATGTTGCGCGGACGGACGCGCCGCAACACGACGGTCAACTTCGCCGGGGCGGCGGCGCCGGGCGAGCTCGTCCCGGTCGCGATCACGAGCTCGACCTCGACGACCCTGCGTGGCACGCAGGAGGCACTCGTCGCCGCCTGACGCGCTCGTTCTCGGGCTCTTCGGGCCGACCTGCTCCGGGAAGACCGCGGTCGCCGAGGCGATCGCGGGGCTGATCCCGGCCGAGGTCGTCTCGGCCGACTCCATGCAGGTCTACAGCGGCCTGCCGATCCTGACCAACCAGCCTGCCTCGCCGACGCACCTGGTCGGGATCTGGGAGCTCGACCACGATGCATCCGTCGTCGAGTACGCGCGCGTGGCCCACGCGACGGTGGACGCGATCCTGGCCCGCGACAGCACGCCGGTCGTCGTCGGAGGCACGGGCCTCTACTTCCGCGCGGCCCTGGCCGAGCTGGACGTGCCGCCTGCTCCGGCTCCCGGGGCGCGGGAGCGCTGGAGCCGGCTCTACGAGCGTCTCGGTCCCGAGGCTGCGCATGCGGCTCTCGCAGCCCGGGATCCCGCCGCAGCCGCCGCCGTCCACCCGAACGACCGGCGCCGGGTCGTGAGGGCACTCGAGCTCGCCGACGCGGGATCGACGCTGCGGCCGGGCCGCGATCGCCTGTGGGCCGGCGAGACCCGCCATCGGACGTTCGTCGCCGGACTGGAGGTTCCGCGCGAGGAGCTGCTGCGCCGGATCGAGCAGCGGACGCGGGAGATGATGCGCCGCGGCGGCGCCGAGGAGGCTCGCGAGGCTCTCGCCCGTGGGCTTTCGTCGACGGCTGCGAAGGTGATCGGCCTGCGCGAGGCCGCAGAGCTCCCGGAGGAGGAGGCAGTCGCCGCCATCGCGCTCCGCACGCGGCAGTATGCGGCGTACCAGCGTAAGTGGATGCGGCGCATCCCCGGCCTTGTTAGCGTCCGCGGAGATCGCCCTGCCCTTGAGACCGCCCGCGAGATTCTCCACCTGGCAGGCTGCCGGGAACCGCTATCTGCTCGTCGAGCGGGCTGACCTCGAGCACGAGCTGAGCGCGGAGAACGTCCGCGAGGCCTGTGCGGACGCCGACGGGATCCTCGAGGTCGTGGCGATCGACGGCGACACGGCCGAGATCGTGATCTGGAACGCGGACGGCTCGCGGGCCGAGATGTCGGGGAACGGCACGCGCATCGCGGCCCGGTGGCTGGCCGAGCAGACCGGGCTCGACAGCGTCCGGATCCGGGTCGGGCCGCGCGAGGTCGCTGCGCGCCTGCTGCCGGGCGGCCTGGTCGAGCAGGAGCTCGGCGCCGTCGAGGTCGGCCCGCCAGAGCTCGTCGACGGGATCGAGGTCGTGCCGGTCTCGGTCGGGAATCCACACGCCGTCGTGCTGGGCGAGCCCGGCCAGATCGGACGTCTCGGCCCGCTGCTCGAGACACATCCGCGCTTCCCGGATCGCACCAACGTCCAGGTCGCGCGGGTCGACGCGCCGGGCGAGGTGACGGCACGGGTCTGGGAGCGAGGCGTGGGGGAGACGGCCTCGTCCGGCACGAGCGCGGTGGCGATCGCCGCGGCCACGCACGGCGAGGGCACGGTCGTCGTCCACTTTCCGGGAGGCGACCTGACTGTCCGCCTCGCTGACGGCCGTGCGACGCTGATCGGCCCGGTCGAGCGCGTGGCCTAGCCGCTGCCGATGCCGTACTCGCGCAGCGTCTCGTTCAGGCTCAGCTTCAGGTCGGTCGACTCGCTGCGCCAGCCGATGATCAGCGCGCACGCCAGCTGGAAGGTCCCCGCCGGGAAGTCCCGCGGACGCGTCCCCGGCACGACCACGGCGCCCTGCGGCACGTAGCCGCGGTGCTCGACCGGATCGGGCCCCGTGACGTCGATGACCGGCACGGACGCAGTCAGCGAGACATGCGGCCCCAGCACCGCCCGCTCGCCCACGATCACTCCTTCCGTGACGGCGCAGCGCGAGCCGATGAAGACGCCGTCCTCGACGATGACCGGCCGGGCGTTGACCGGCTCGAGCACGCCGCCGATGCCGACGCCGCCGGCGAGGTGGACGTCGGCGCCGATCTGCGCGCAGGAGCCGACCGTCGCCCAGGTGTCGATCATCGTCCGCGGCCCGACCCAGGCGCCGATGTTCACGAAGCTCGGCATCATCACGACGTCGCGGGAGAGGAACGACCCGTACCGCGCCACCGCCGGCGGCACCACGCGGACGCCGGCCTCCGCGTAGTCGTGCTTGAGCGGAATCTTGTCCAGGTACTCGAACGGCCCGACCTCCATCGGCTCGACCTGGCGCAGCCGGAAGTAGTCGAGGATCGCCTGCTTCGCGTCCTCGTTCACGACCCATTCGCCGTCGATGCGCTCCGCGACGCGCGCCTCGCCGCGGTCGAGGCGGGCGATCATCGCCTCCACGGCGGCCGAATCGATCTCGCTCATGCGAGCCCTCGCAGGATCGCGGCCGCCCGCTCGCAGTCCTCGACCGTGGGCACGAGCGCGAACCGCACGTACCCCTCGCCGCTCGGGCCGAGATAGGCCCCCGGCGCGACGACGATGCCGTGTTCGAGGAGCCGCTCTGCGCACTCCTCGGAGCTCGCTCCGGCAGGCACCTCGACCCAGAGGTACATCGTCGCCTCGCTGCCCGCCACACGCCAGCCCAGCTCGTCCAGGGCCCCGAGCAGCACCTCGCGCTTCCTCCGGTAGACGTCGCGAGCGCGAGCGACGTGCTCCTCGTCGTTCCACGCGACGACGGAGGCCCATTGGACGAACTCCTGCGGCGCCGTGCCCACCGTCGGCCGGTACGCCCGCAGCGCGTCCATCACCCAGCCGGGACCGGCGACGAACCCCGACCGGTAGCCGGTCATCGACGAGCGCTTGCTCAGCGTGTTGAACACGACCACGTTCGAGCGGTCGGCCACCTGCAGGGCCGAGGGCGGCGGCTCGTGGAACCAGAGCTCCGTGTACGCCTCGTCGGAGGCGAGGAGGAAGTCGTGCTCGGCTGCGAGCCGGGCGGCGTGCTCGTACAGAGCGAGCGGAGCCACGGCGGCGGTGGGGTTGTTCGGGTAGTTGAGCCAGAGGATCGCCGTCCGGGACAGCGTGTCCGGATCGATCGCGTCCAGGTCGGGCAGGAAGCCGTTCTCCTCGTGGAGCGGGACGTGGACGACCCGCGCGCCCGCGAACAGCGCGCCCCGCTCGGGCACCGGGTAGCCGGGCTCCGTGACGAGCACCGTGTCCTTGCCCTCGGCGGGGTCGACGACGACCTGGGCGAAGCTGAAGATCGCCTCCTTGCTCCCGAGCGTGGGCACGATCTCGGTCGCAGGGTCGATCGCGACGCCGAACCGCCGCTCGAGCCAGCCCGCGATCGCCTGGCGCAGCTCCGGGAGCCCCTCCGCCTTCGGATAGCCGCGCGTCTGCGGGAGCGCGTCGACGAGAGCCTGACGGATCAGCGGATCGGTCGGCTCCCGCGGGTCGCCCTGGCCGAAGTCGAAGATCTCGACGCCTGCGGCAGCCGCATTCCGTTTCGCCTGCTCGATGCGGACGAACGGATACGTGGCCTGTGCGGCCAGAATGGGGGAGACGTTCACAGCGCGAACGCTAGCTGCTGAAACCGAATCAGGGACAGACTGAAGTCCGCCCCTGATCCCGCTGCTGGTAGGGGCATAATCCAGCTGTGACGCCACGCCAGCCCGATCCTGCGCCGGGCGCCGAGCCCGAGCGCGGGCTCGTCGTCGCCGTGCTCCCGCAAGGGCGTGAGGCCGAAGAGCTGGCCGAGCTGCGCGAGCTGGCACGCACGGCCGGCGTCGAGCCCGTCGGCGACCTCGTCCAGCACCGCTCGCGGCCGGATCCACGCTCCTACGTGGGCAAGGGCAAGCTCGCGGACCTCAAGCAGGCGTTCGCCAACGCGGCGGCGGACGTGCTCATCGTCGACGACGAGCTGCAACCCTCCCAGCAGCGGCTGCTCGAGAACGAGCTTCAAGCGCGCGTCGTCGACCGCACGCAGCTGATCCTCGACATCTTCGCCCAGCACGCCGTCAGCGCCGAGGGGAAGCTGCAGGTCGAGCTCGCCCAGCTCGAGTACAACCTCCCGCGCATGCGCGGCATGTGGAAGCACCTCGAGCGCCTCGGCGGCGGCGTCGGAACGAGAGGGCCCGGCGAGACGCAGCTCGAGACCGACCGGCGCCTGGCCCGCCGTCGCGTCTCGATCCTGAAACGGCGGCTGATCGAGCTGAGCAGGCAGCGCGACACCCGCCGCAAGTCGCGGCGGCGCTCCCAGACGCCGACGGTCGCCCTCGCCGGCTACACGAACGTGGGCAAGTCGACGCTGCTGAACGCGCTCACGGACGCGGAGGTCTCGGTCGAGAACCGCCTGTTCGAGACGCTCGACCCCACGACCCGCTCGTTCGAGCACGACGGCCGCCGCTACCTGCTGACCGACACCGTCGGGTTCATCCGCCGCCTCCCGCACCAGCTCGTCGAGGGCTTCGCGGCGACGCTGGAGGAGACGCTCGTCTCCGACCTCGTCCTGCACGTCGCGGACGCGTCCGTGTCCGAGGAGCGCCTCCACGAGATGATCGACGCGGTGGACTCGGTTCTGGCGGAGATCGGCGCCGACGAGCTGCCGATCGAGCTCGTGCTGAACAAGATCGACACGGTGGGCTCGCTCACGCGGCGACGGCTCGAGAACCGGTACCCAGGCGCACTGCAGATCTCGGCCGTGACCGGCGAGGGGCTGGACGCACTGCGCGTGCGGATCGCCCAGCGCTTCGCGGGCCGGTTCGAGCTCGTGGAGCTGCTCGTCCCGTACGAGGAGGGCGGGCGACTGGCCGAGCTGTACGCGCTGGGGCCGCCGATCGAGCTGCGCGAGGATCGCCCCGACGGCGTCTTCATCCGCGCCCGGCTCCCCGAGCACGAGCTGCGCCGCTTCGCTCCCTTCCTCGTCGCCGAGGCGCGCCGCAACGGCGCGACCTCCGCCCTGCGGTGACCGAGCTCGCCGTCCGGCGCCTGCGCGACGAGGCGGTGCTCCCGGAGCGGGCCTACCCCGGAGACGCCGGGCTCGATCTCGTCGCCTGCGAACGGCTCGTGATCGAGCCGGGCGAGCGGGCCGTGGTGGGGACGGGCATCGCGATCGCCGTTCCGGCAGGACACGCCGGGCTCGTCGTCCCGCGGTCGGGCCTCGCCGCGCGGCACGGCATCGGCATCGTCAACGCGCCCGGCCTGATCGACGCGGGCTATCGCGGCGAGGTGCGCGTCGTGCTCGTCAACACCGATCGTGAGGAGAGCTTCACGGTCGAGCCGGGGATGAGGATCGCCCAGCTCGTGCTCGTCCCGGTCTGCGCTGCGCAGCCCGTCGAGGTCGAGGCTCTGCCCGAGACGGAGCGCGGGCTGGCCGGCTTCGGATCGTCGGGAACGTGACGAGCGAGCCACGCATTCGGGTCTCGGCCGTCCTCCGCTGGAGCGATCGAGTGCTGCTCTGCCGCCACGAGAAGGCCGACAAGGGCTACTGGCTGCTCCCGGGCGGCGGCGTGAACTCGGGGGAGAGCCTCCTGCAGGCGCTCCGGCGCGAGCTGTACGAGGAGGTGGGCATCGACGAGCAGCTCCCCTTCGAGGGGCCGGTGGCGCTCGTCGACTCGATCGCGCCCGCCCGCTCGTTCGCACGCAAGCACGTCGTCCACATCATCTTCGCGGGCGATCTCTCCGGTCGCTCGCTCGAGGCGGTGACGTCGCAGGACGCGGCCGTACGCGGCCACCGGCTGTTCACGCAGGGAGAGCTCGAGGAGGCCGTGCTGCATCCGCCGATCCAGCGCTTCCTGGCGCGCTGGCAGCCCGGCGACCCGAGCGTCTATCTCGGCGCCCTCTGGGCACCTTAGCGCGGGGGAAACGGCCGGTTTCCCCCGCGGGCCCCCGTCCCCTCGGAGGCGCGTTTCGGGCGGGTAGAGCTACGCCGCGGCAAAGCCACGGCTTCGCGGCAACTCGCTGCGCATGGCAGGCGCCCGCAGATCAGAGCTAGAAGCGGCCGCCGCGGGAGCGAGCCCGAGCTGCAGAGACGCCGTGGGCTTCCGCCTCCAGCTCGTCCGGCAGCGGATCGAGCACGGGCGCTTCGCCGGTCCGGTGTGCGAGCGCCTGCGCGAGCAGCCAGTCAGCGAGCCAGGGGTTCCGCGGCAGGAGCGGGCCGTGCAGGTACGTGCCGATCGCCCGGCCGAGCCGGCAGCCCTCGTAGCCGGACTGGCCGTCGTTCCCGAAGCCGGCAACGACGCGGCCGAGCGGCTCGGCCCCCTCGTCGAGGATCGTCCTGCCGGCGTGGTTCTCGAAGCCGGCCAGCGACCGCAGAGTGCCCGCCTCGAGCTCGCACTCGAGCAGGACGTCGCCGATCATCCGCCGCTCGCCCGCCACCGTGGAGAGCGGGAGCACACCCGCACCGGGCTGCTCCTCGCCGCTGCGGTCGCGGTAGAACCGGCCCAGCAGCTGGTAGCCGCCGCACACGGCGAGCNNGCGAGCGCCGCGGCACCGGCGGCGACGGCCTCGGCCAGCGCCGGCCCGCGCGAGGCGAGATCCGGCGCGATCAAGGCCTGCTCGCGATCCTGCCCACCGCCGACGTAGAACAGGTCGACGCCGGCAGGCGTGGGCTCGCCGGGACCGATCGTCAGCACGTCGAGCTCGACCCCCCGCCACGCCGCGCGCGCCGCGAGCACCGCGATGTTCCCCCGGTCGGCATAGATGTTCAGGTAGCCCGGGTACAGATGCCCGACCGTGATCCGATCCGCCGCGCGCCCCTCGCCAGCGGCGGCTCCCGCCNNACTGTCCCCTCCGGCCCCGCACCGTCAGCGGCGCCCGAGGAACACGCGAGCCGCTTCGCCCAGCACCTTCTCACGCCGCCCGCTCCCAGTACGGCCGCGTGTGGCCACGTGCGGTCACGATCGCCTGCAGGCGGAGCATCGCCGTGTAGGTGGGAAGGCACACGAGCTCGGCGCCGGGCGGGGTCAGCTCCAGCCCCCGGTCGAGCGCCGCCTCGAGATCGGGGACGACCTCGATCGCCGACGCAGGCAGCCCTCCGTACTTGAAGCGGAGCGCCAGCTCGGCCGCCCGGTCGCCCGACGCGACCAGCCGCTCCAGGCCTGCCCCGAGCAGCTCGAAGTCGACGTCCCAGATCCACGAGACGTCGCGGCCGTCGGCGATCGCGTCGTTCAGCGCCACGAGCGCGACCTTCGGGGCACCGGCCGAGACGATCGTCCGCAGGGCTTCGTTGGCGCCGGCCGGATTCTTGATCAGGAGCGTGAGCAGCGTGCGGCCGCCCAGATCGATCCGCTCGAAACGGCCGAACGCGGCCACCGCACGCCCGAGTCCGGCCGCGATCTGGTCCAGGCCGATGCCGAGCGCGCGCGTCAGCGTCGCCGCCGCCAGCGCGTTGTAGACGTTGTACAGCCCGGGCAGCGCCAGCTCGACCCGCCGCGTTCCCTCCGGCGTCACGAGGTCGAACGACGCGCCGTCCGTCCCGTGCAGCTCCACCCGCCGCGCCGCGACGTCGAGGGCCGGCCGCCCGTGGCCGCAGGCAGGACAGCGGTAGTCGCCGAGATGCCCGACGTACGCCGCGGCGTATTCGTACGGCGTCCCGCACCGGAGGCAGTACTTGGAGTCGGCTGCGTGCTGGAGGCTCGGCCGGGCCTGGTCCGGATCGTCCACGCCGAACGTGACGCTCCGCGGGTGCTCGGTCGCCAGGTCGCCGACCAGCGCGTCGTCCGCGTTGACGGCCAGAACGGCATCGGGCGGAAGCTCCGGGATCATCGCCCGCCAGCGCTCGGCGATGATCTCGAGCTCGCCGTAGCGATCCAGCTGGTCGCGGAACAGGTTCCCGAGCGAGACGACTCGCGGGCGCACGCGGCGCGCCACCTCCGGCAGCGCAGCCTCGTCCACCTCGAACAGCCCGAGCTCGGCGCCGCGGGCCGCCACTAGCGTCGAGGCGATCCCGGACATCAGGTTCGCGCCGGCGGCGTTCCGGGCCAGCCGCGCGTGCGAGGCCAGCACCGACGTGGCCAGCGCGCAGGTAGTCGTCTTGCCGTTCGTCGCCGACACGAGCGCGCAACCGCGCTCCAGCCGCGCGGCCAGAGCGTCCACCGCGTCGCGGTCCACCGCTGCCAGCAGCTTGCCGGGCAGCGTCGTGCCACCGCCTGTCCGCGCGAGCCGCGAAAGACGGCCGACACCGCGTGCCAGGGCGACCTCGAGCTCGAGACGCATGGTCGCCAGTGTATGGAGGGAGGAAGCTGTCAGCGAACACCGGCTTCTCTTGCACTTTGGTATCTATGCTCTATTCTGATTGCCATGGCGCGCCGTCGCGCGTATCGAGCAATCTCGCGGGTCGACCCGAAGGCTCTCGCCGAGTTCCAGGCGGGGATCCGCAAGCGCTATTCCCACGAGGAGATTCTCGGACAGCTGAAGTCCTGCGCCGAGCGCCTCGGCCGCTCGCCGACGATGCGGGAGTTCTCGGAGGACGCCGGGACGACGATCCACCCGCAGACCGTGATCGAGCGCTTCGGCAGCTGGAACCGCGCCAAACGGGCGGCAGGGCTCGTCCCGAGGCGGTTCGCGACCAAGGAGGAGCTGCTGCGCTGCCTGCTCGAGCTGGGGGAGAGGATCGGACGCACGCCCACCGCGAAGGACGTCGACGCGAACCGCGGGACCTGCCCGTCCAAGTCGCTGTACTGGCACACCTTCGGGTCGTTCACGAACGCGCTGCGCGAGGCCGGGTTCGACGTGCCCGTGGGGGAGGAGCGGCTCGAGCGCGCGATCGAGCAGGGCGAGGCGCTGGCGCAGCAGCTCGGCCGCTTGCCTCGTTTCGCCGACTGGGCCGACGCGCGCCGTGCCGACTCGAGCCTGCTCAGCGAGTGGCAGGTGTACCGGATGTTCGACGCGCGCCGCGGCGCCTGGTCGACGTTCCAGTTCCTCGTCCGCGACCGCCTCCTCGAACGAGGGATCCAGGTCGGCTCGGACGGCACGCTGCAGGCGTAGACGACTCACGCTCCGCCCTCGCCCTGCCGATAGGTGCAGGGATGGCACGAGCGCTGCCACAGATCCAGCCCGACGGCGAGGATAAGCCGAAGCTGCTCCCGGACCTGGAGCCGGTTGACGAGCCCGAGGAGGAAGAGGAGAGCGAACCGCAGCTCCGCGACCCGCTCAAGCTCTACGTTCGCCAGATCGGCGACGGACGGCTGCTGACCCGGGACGAGGAGCGCGAGCTCGCGCGCCGCAAAGACGCCGGCGACGAGGCGGCCAAGCGTCGCCTGATCGAGTGCAACCTGCGGCTCGTGATGTCGATCACGAGGAACTACACCAAGGCGGGCGTTCCGCTCCTCGACCTGATCCAGGAGGGGAACCTCGGCCTGATCCGCGCCGTCGAGAAGTTCGACTACCGGATGGGGTACAAGCTTTCGACCTACGCGACCTGGTGGATCCGGCAGGCGATCACGCGCGCGCTCGCCGATCAGGGACGGCTGATCCGGCTGCCCGTCCACGTGGCCGACCAGGTGCGACGCGTCGTCCGCTCGCGGCGGATCCTGGCCCAGAAGCTGAACCGGGACCCGACCATCGCCGAGATGGCGAAGGAGAGCGGCTTTCCCGACCGTCGCGTGAAGGAGCTGCTCGAGCTGGTCGAGGATCCGGTCAGCCTCGAGACCCCGGTCGGCGACGGCGACAGCCTGTACTCGGATCTGATCGAGGACGAGACGATGGGGCAGCCCGAGTCGGTGACCGCCGAGCGGCTGCGGGCGGTCGAGCTCAATCAGGCGCTGGAACGGCTCGAGCCCCGCCTCCGCGACGTCCTCGAGCGCCGCTTCGGCCTCTCAGGCACGAATCCGCAGACCCTCGAGCACATCGGCAGAGAGCTCGGGATCACACGCGAGCGCGTGCGCCAGCTCGAGACGCGGGCGCTGAAGGAGCTCCGGTCGACCGCACCCGAGCTCTCGTACTACCTGATCAACGAGTAGGCCGGGCTAGTACGGAACGGCCTGGATCTCGCGCAGGCTGGAGAGGCGGCGCAGCGCCTCGACCTCGATCTGCCTGACTCGCTCGCGCGTCAGCCCGAGGCGGCGGCCGATCTCCTCGAGGGTCTTCGGCTCCTGGTCGTCGAGGCCGTAGCGGAGCGCCAGCACCTCGCGTTCCCGCTCGGTGAGCGCCCGCAGCGCCTGCTGCAACGCCTGGGTCCGGAGCGACAGCTCCACCTGCTCGTCGGGAAGCGGGCCCTCGCCGGCGACGAAGTCACCCAGGACAGCCTCCTCCTGGTCGCCGACCGGCTGGTCGAGGCTCGTGGCTGCACGCGCCGCGGCACGCACCTCGCGCGCCTGCTGAATGGGCAGGCTGGCCTCTTCGGCGATCTCCTCGAGCGAGGGCTCACGGCCGAGCTGCGTCCACAGGTTCCGCTCGGCGCGGTTCATCTTCTGCAGGCGCTCGACGATGTGGACGGGCATCCGGATCGTGCGCGCCTTGTCCGCGAGCGCACGGGCGACGGCCTGGCGGATCCACCAGGTGGCGTACGTGGAGAACTTGTAGCCGCGGCGCCAGTCGAACTTCTCGACGGCGCGGATCAACCCGAGCGTGCCCTCCTGGATCAGGTCGAGGAAGGGCAGGCCCTGGTTCCGGTAGTTCTTGGCGATCGAGACGACCAGCCGCAGGTTCGCCTGGATCATGTGCTGCTTCGCGTTGTCGTCGCCGCGCTCGATCCGCTTCGCGAGCTCGACCTCCTGGGCGGCCGTCAGCAGTGGATGACGGCCGGCCTCGCGGAGGAACAACTGCAGTGCATCCGTCGTCGTCTCGACCGGGGCCGTCAGCACGGCGGCCGCCGTCTCGCGCTCGTCCTCGATCAGCTCGTAGCCGCGGGACTCGAGCTCGCGGAAGACGAGATCGGATTCGACCGGGTCGAACCCGTGGACGTCGAGCAGCTCGCCGAGCTCGGCGCTCTTGATCGACCCCTGGGCGTCCGCGACTTCCAGGAGCTGGAGGAAGTCCTCGCTCTGGAAGAGAGTCTCGAAATCGACTGTCGGCTCTTCGGGCCGCTCAGTGGTCGTCATCCTCGCCTCACCTTCCGCTCCTCGCAACGGCATGCTCGGGTCGAGCGCACCGCTCCTGCCCACGGCACTCATCCGCGCTAAGCATAGCCCGCGGACTCCGCCGAGCGAAAGCCCGGGCCGGAAACCGGTCTGCACGATAACGCGCGTTATGTCAAGTTGGCGGTTCTGCCCGCGCGGTGATCGCGCTTTTCCACACCCTTCTCCACATGCTGGCGAAACGGCTGTGGAAATGTGGAAAACTGGACTATTTGCAAATTGCGGACTTTTCGCTCCTGCGGGTCTTGCACCGGGCGGCGCAGAGCCTTAGAGTCGCAACTGCGTCGAGTACGGAGCGCCGGTAGGACGAATCCGAGCCAGGCGGCACGAAGCGCAAGCGGAGTGTCGGCGGGCCCGGAGGACGAAAGCGCCACCGGCTCGGCGCATTTTTCTTGGACCGGCATGTGGGCCGCCTCGCCGGTTAGGATGCCCCGGTGCCCCATCTTCGCCTCCCGAGCATCGCTCCGGGCGTCCAGGCGTTCATCTGGGCGATCGTGTTCGCCCTGTACATCTGGTTGCTCATGGCCGGGGTCGGCGACTCGAACGCCATGGCCGGCATCGTCGCCGCCGTCGCGGGCGGCGGCGTGTTCCTGCTCGTGCGGCTCTACGGAGAAGACCTGACGCGCCCGCGGCGCGGTCGCCGCACGGGACCGTGATCGCTCGCCAGCGCCTCTAGCAGCAGGCGCGCCTGCTCGGTGCCGACCGCCGCCTCCAGCCGTCGCCTGGCCGGCACCCGCCGGCGCAGTGCGCTGCCGAGGAGAGCGCAGTGGCGCAGGAGCCTGTGAGGCGCTCGCGGTTTCTGTAGCGCTAAGGAGGTCATCGGTCTCGCTCCGATCATCGACGCGACGCAGGCCGCCGCGTATCCCTGACGAGAGTGGAAGCGCGCGGCGATGCTACTAGCTAGTGGAGCTTGAGCCGACGGGCGTCGAACGACGCCGAGTAGAGCTCCGACTCGAACTCCTCGATCGTGTTCAGGGCGTCCCCCGCGAACACGTGCTCGACGACGCCGACGGCCGCGTCGTTGTGGAACGGCACGTCGACGTGCTCGGCGGACACGATGTTGATCGAGAGCCGCAGGCAGGCCGGGCAGCGTACGGCCAGGCCGATCGAGCCGGCGGCGGTCCCGGGAGCGAGGAGCCAGAACATCGACGGGAACACCGGGCGCGGCCGCTCCTCCGGATAGCAGAAGAAGCTCCACGGCCACTCCCCCGCTCCAATGCGCCTGGCGGCGAGATCGCCGAACTCGTCCTGGACGGGCTCGAGCCGGTCGGTCATGAGGTTCAGGAACATCCCCGCCTGCAATCCGAGTGGCGCCCAGTCGAGATCGTCGTGCGCGACCAGGCCGAGGTGGTCGTCCCCGCACGAGCACGCGTAGCGAACGCGGAACACGGCCGGATGTGCCGCGCCGGGCAGCCTGTCGAGCTCGCGGAAGTCGTGCAACCTCACCCGAGCCTCGCCGTGGACGGGACACGGGAAGGTGTAGCGGGTGCTGATCGGGTCGTACATTCCCCTATCTAAGTCGGCAGGCCGGACGGAATTGTTAGGGCCGGGGCCAGCGCGGGCTCCGCTCAGTACTCGATCAGCGAGAAGACGTCGTGGCCCTCGAGCCGCTCGCGGCCGTTCAGGAACGTGAGCTCGATGATGAACGGCAGCCCGATCACGATCCCTCCGAGCTGCTCGACGAGCTCCACCGTCGCCTTGGCCGTCCCCCCCGTCGCCAGCACGTCGTCGTGCACGAGCACCCGCTGACCGGCGCGGATCGAGTCGGCATGCACCTCGAGCTGGTCGAAGCCGTACTCCAGCGCGTACTTGACGGCCACCGTGCGCCACGGCAGCTTCCCCGGCTTCCTGGCCGGCACGAATCCGCAACCGAGCCGGCATGCGAGCGCACCGCCCGTGATGTAGCCGCGCGCCTCGGCGCCGAGCACGATGTCCGGCTTGCGCGGTGCCGCCCAGTCCGCGATCCGGTCGATCGTGTCGCGGAGCGCCTCGGCGTCGGCGAGCAGCGGCATGATGTCCTTGAAGACGACTCCCGGCTTCGGGAAGTCGTGGACATCGCGGATCTTGGCCTTCAGGTCGACGGGCACCCGCGGAGCCTAACCGTCCGTCAGCCTACGGCGAGGCGTCTCAGGCTCCGCCAGAGGAGAAGCTGGGACAGCTCCTGCGTCAGCTCGCCGAGAGCGCGCAGGTCTTCGAGCCCGGCCTGGCGCCGTTCGAGGCTCCGCGCGTGCAATGCCGGCGCCGTGATCTGGCCGAGAAGCGCCGCGTTGCGCTCGGCGGACGTCTGGAAGGTCCGCAGGTGCCGCGCGCTCATTCCGTAGGCCGCTAGCTGGGCGCACAGCGCAGCGATCTCGGCGTCGGTCTCCCGGTAGCGCCGCTCTCCTCGCGTGATCGTCGGCACGAGCAACCCGAACCCCTCCAGGTCCCGGACGAGCCCAGCGGCGATCCCTGCCCGCGCGCAGAGCTCCTCGAGCGACAGGTCCTGCTCCTCGGCGCCCAGCGCCGCACGCTGGCGGCGCTTGCCCTTCTGCACCGAGGTCGCGAGCTCCTGCCGGATCACGCGCAGCGGCAGGAACTCGTCCCGCTGCAGCCGCAGGATCGTCTCGAGGCGATCGACGTCGTCGTCGCTGAACAGGCGGTAACCCCCCGGCGTGCGCCTCGGTGTCAGCAGCCCCTGGTCCTCCAGGTAGCGGATCTTCGAGATCGAGATGTCCGGGAACTCCGACTTCAGGCGCCGGCAGACCGCGCCGATCGTCTGCAGACGCGGCGACGGGGCCGAGGGCTCGAACGTGGTCGCGACGCTCATTGTGCCAGGAAGACGAGGCGGTACTTGCCGATCTGGACTTCGTCGTCGTCGGAGAGCTGCGCCTGCTCGATCCGAGAACGGTTGAGGAAGGTGCCGTTCAGGCTGCCGAGGTCCTCGATCGCGAAACGGCCGTCCTGCTCGCTGATGACGGCGTGGCGACGGGAGACGGTGACGTCGTCGAGGAAGATGTCGCAGTCGGGTGAGCGGCCCACGGTCGTCCGCTCCCGCTGGAGCGAGAACACCTCGCCGGCCCGCCCGCCGCCGGAGCGCACGACGAGCGCGGGCCCTTCGACGCCCTCGACCCCGGTCGCGGCCTCCTCGGTCGGGTGCTCGGGCATGTAGCTCAGCGTCGTCTCGGCGGAGTCGGTGCCCTCGCGCTCGAGCATGGCACCGCAGCGGGCACAGAAGTTGGCAGCTTCCGAGTTCTGGAAGCCGCACTCCGAGCAGTAGACGTGGCTCACTCTGGCCCGGGCGTGGCTTTGCGGGAGAGGATCTCGCTCAGACGGGCCACGTCGACGTGGCCGAGCTCCTCCTCGGGCTTGCCCCGCTTCCGTGCCACCCGCTCGGCCCGGAGGATGTCGATCTTCCCCTGCAGCATGCGGCGCTGGTAGGAGACGTCGCTCTCCTGCCGTTCGAGCTCCTCGATCAGCAGGTCGAGATCGTCATCGCCGAGCTTGGTCAGATCAGGAAGCGCTTCCACATGGCCCTTTCGTCGGGTTCGGCCGGTCGGCTCATTGAAGCAGCAGGCCGATCAAGGGTCAACCTCTACTTGAGATTTGCGGCCCGGGCCCGATCTCCTCCCCAGCACGCGCCGCGCGCCCGCCGCGTAGCCGACGGCGGCTGCGATCGCAAGCCCGACACCCGTCCAGAAGATCACCAGAGGCCAGTTGTCGCTCCTGAAGGTGACGATCACGCAGCCGACGGCGAGATAGAGGACCCAGGTCGCGGTCTTGCCCAGGAAGTTGACCGAGAACTCGTATCCGTGCGTCCTGACGACGCGTGCGCCGGCGATCAGCAGGACATCGCGGCCGAAGACGATCACCAGCGCCGCCCACGGCAGCCGGTCGGCCACGAACAGGATCAGCACCGCAGCGTCGATCATCAGCCGGTCCGCGAGCGGGTCGGCGTACTTGCCGAACTCGGACTGGACTCGCCAGCGCCGGGCGAGCGCGCCGTCGATCTGGTCCGTGACTCCCGCGACCGCGAACACGACACCCGCGGGCCAGCTGTGACCTCCACTCGCGTCCACCATCAAGACGACGAACAACGGTACGAGCGCGAAGCGGAGGACAGTCAGGGCGTTCGGAATGTGCTTGTACGCGAGCGGCACGAATTCGCGCTCATGCTTTCACGGATCGCGCGGCCGCCGGCCGAAAGCGTGACAATCATTCCCCATGACCGCTGATCGTCTCTCGCTGCCCGGCTTCGTCACGGCGCACTCGCACGCGTTCCAGCGCGCATTGCGCGGACGAGGGGCCGGCGGCGACTTCTGGGCCTGGCGAGAGGAAATGCTCGCCGAGGCGGCGCGCCAGACGCCCGAGACCGTCCGCGCCGGCTACGAGCGGACCTATCGCGAGCTGCGGGCGTGCGGGTACACGGCAGTCGGCGAGTTCCACTATCTCGGGATGGCCGAGGCCGCGGCGGCGCTGGAAGCCGCCCGCGCGGCGGAGATCGAGATCGTGCTCCTCCTTGCCGCCTACGAGCGCGGTGGCCTGGAGCGGTTCCGACAGGGCTCGGCGGGCGAATACCTCGAGCAGGTCGAGATGTTGCGCTCGGGCGGCGCGCGGGTCGGTGTCGCCCCCCACTCCGTACGTGCCTGCTCGGCCGCGTGGCTGACCGAGATCGGTCGCTACGCGGAGCGCGAGCGGCTCGTCCTCCACGTCCACGCCGACGAGCAGCCGCGCGAGATCGAGGAGTGCCTGGCCGAGCACGGTGTGACGCCAATCGAGCTCCTTGCCCGCACCGGCTGCCTGTCGCCTTCGACGACGGTCGTGCACGCAACGCACGCGAGCGACGCCGAGCTCGATCTGCTCGCGGACGCCGGGGCGCGTGTCTGCCTCTGCCCGACGACCGAGGCGAACCTCGGCGACGGCTTTCCGCCGATCGAGGGCCTGCTCCAGCGAGGGATCCCGCTTGCGATCGGCTCCGACTCCAACGTGCGGATCGATCCGCTCGAGGAGCTCCGCGAGCTCGAGGGGATCGCTCGGAGGCAGACAGGCCGTCGTGAGATCGTCCCGCTCCCGGAGCTGCTCGCAATCGGCTCCACCAACGGCGCTGCGTCACTCGGCCTCGAGGCCTGGCCTCGCGTCGAGACGGACCTTTCCCATCCGGCGCTGCAGGGCGTCGCGCCTGCCGATGTGCCGGCGGCGCTCGTCTCCTCCTGCAGCGCCGACGTCTTCAGTTAGCCACCCGGACCAAAAAAAGAGCCGGCGGGTTTCCCCGCCGGCTCCTGGTGTCGCCTCTCGCGAGACGACTTGGGGGTGATATCGAGCTAGACGCCTACCTTCACGAGCCCAGTGCCCCAGTTCGAGAACTCACTGCGCGTACCGCCGCACGTCGGATCGAAGACGAACGTGGCATCGTCACAGCTCGGGTACTGGATGTACTCCGTCGCCAGGTAGATCGTCCTGGTGTCTCCAACAGCGGCGGAGTAGTCGCCCCAGCGCGGTGTGCCGAAGAAGTACCAGGCGAAGTCGTCCAGTACATCCTGGCCCGCCAGAACGACGGGGATGCTGGTGATCGGGTTGTGCACGCCCACCTTGGAGACGGCAACACTCGGATAGTTCGTGTTGCCCGTGAGCGTGTAGACCATCGCAGCGCTGGTGCCGTCAGTGGCGACGCCGATCGCAGGGAAGATCACGTCGTTGTTCCAGTTGGCGACATAGCCCTGCGCGTTGACCGCTGCGCAGCCGATGAACGGACCGAAGTAGCCGCACGGCGAGATGTCGAAGTACGCGATCCCGGACCGGCGATGGAGATGCCCGATCGGGTCGGCAACGAGGACATCCGTGTTCAGACCGGCCCAGAGGGCGGCCGGCGCTGACGCGGTCTTGACCGAACTGACTGCGTTCATGCGGTCGTCGTTGTTCGCGATCGGCCCCGGCTCACAGAACGGGCCGATGAAGAAGTCGCACAGAGGCGTGTTGCCCCCGCTCGGCTGCTCCGCGAACGGAGAGTAGAACGGCGTGTCCGTGAACGGGAAGCCGTAGTTCTCCGTGCTTGCGATTGCGTAGTTGAAGAAGATCAGCGGAGCGAAGCTGCTGATCGACGCTGTGTTCGTGAACGCCCACGTCGCGACCCGGTTGTCGTTCGAGCCGAACCAGTCGAGCGCCGACAACGCGAACTCCGTGCCACCGTGATCAGTCGCGAACGACTGATTCGGGGAGGTCGCGGGCTGGACTGAGTACCAGCAGTACGCGTCGTCCGGATAGATCAACGTCAGACCGCACCCGATAAACCCTTCGGGCGTCGGCACGAAGTTGCCGATGTCGATGTAGACGATGTTCGGGAACAGGAACCCGGCCGCCAGGGCGGTCGAGTCGATGATGTACATCTGGGTGCCGTTGAACGTCGGCGTATCCCAGTCGAACGAGTTCGTCGAGATGAACAGTGCGTTGCGGTTCATCCCGAGCAGCGGCTGGTCAGCAAGACAACCATCGCCGGTGCACGTGCTGCCGTCGAAGCTCGTGTCGAGGATGTAGATGTTGTAGATCGACAACGGGTCCGACGTCGTGCTCACGGCGATGAACACAGCCGAGCCGGGAGCACAACCAGGCGGACCATACGCAACCTCGGTCACGTACCACTTGCGCGTGTTGTTGTCGTAGAGAGCCTTCGGATCGGAGACCGAGCAGTAGCCCGTGGCGAGGATCGCCGGGGCCCAGAACTGCTCCATCGGCTCCGCGTTGGTCACATGGCCGAAGTTCGTGTCCGAGATCTGGAACACGTTGTTCACGGCCTCGAAGACCCAGCCGTTGCCCTCGGCGAGTGCCTGATCCGGAGGCGTATCGGTGTAGCCGCCGGCCGAGTCCTGGCTGAACGCGTTCAGACCCTTGGCCGACGTGTAGCTATGCGAAGTGATCGGAAGGCTATGCGCGTGAGGCACGCCGACCACGCTCGGCGCAACCGCCGCATTCGGGGTCAACCCGCCACTCTTACCGAGCTTTCCGTACGGGACCTTGTCATGCGACAGGATCCCGGCATTGCCTCCACTGGTCTTGGTTGTTGGTCCACTCGGCAGGTCGGCCTTGTTGAGCCTTGTGCCGATGAACCCAACCTGGTGAGGCGCGGTCGACTTGAACTGACCTGTGCCGACGAGCTTGGCCGGAAGGTTCGCGCCCTTGCTATTCACATGGCCCGGACCCTTCTGGTAGCCCTTGCCGGCGACCTTTGCCGACTTGTGCGACGAGGTCGCTGCGCTCACCGACGCGGCTGCAACCGCAGCTGCCAGCAGCACGACCAGAAAGGCCGCCGCTGGTGCGAATTTGCGTCGCTTCACAGATTCCTCTCCTCTCGATTCCAACTTCTTCTCTCCTCCTCCTCAAACAGCACTGCAACAAACATCCCTGCCTTCGAGGCCATCACCCCCCTTTCAAACGTCTAGCTTTTCCCCCAATATGAAACTGCCCTGCTGGCAGTACGTCTGGTGCAGGCACTCCTTGAGTTTCTCGAGGAGCTTGCGCACCTTGTGATGACGGACATTCCTACCAGTGCGAGCGGACAGCGACCACGGTAGCAGGATCGCTCGCGCGTCACGCGCGTTGTCCGGAGCGCGCCGCGCCCCAGCGGTCGTACAACCGTGTCACTTCCCGTCACACGCACTGCAGGCATGAGCCTAGACGGCACCGCGCCCAAAAGCAAGTTGCTACCCGAGCCTCGAAAGGCGGCTCGGGGCCTGCCTTTCGAGCGGCCCGGGGCGATGCTGGAAGCTGCGGCCGTGGTCGTCGCCAAGGGGTCACCTTCGGGCCGGAATACCGGTTTCCTCCCCTGTGCAGCGGCTTTCCGGCGAACGGCCAGGGCACGTGCCGGTGCTACCCCGTCCCGGTAAAGCGCCGTCCAGTAGGCCGTACGGACGAGATATGCCCGTGAGGCGGCTGCCCCGTGCAGCCCGTACGCGCCGTCATAGCTCGAATAAGGGACTGTCACGGGCGAGGCGGTCGGGCGGCCGACGACCGAGAGGCTCCGAGGCGGCCTGGACAGCGCCGGCTCGATCTGCGTGCCTTCGTGCCACTCGTTGTAGCTCGTGATCGTGATCCGGTCGGCCCCGGCGTGGATCGCGGCCTGCCACATGCCGTCGTAGGTCGCCCCGCCGTTGCGCGCGCGGAAACGGGTGTCGCCGGTCGCGCGCAGTGCGTCATAGCCGGGACCGACCGACGGCGCGCAGATGAGACCGGCCCGGTGCGCGCGCGTGCAGAGCGGCCCGAAGGTGGCGGGCCCGTACGTGACGATGTCGTAGGTGTAGACCCCGGCGAAGTGAGCGGCCTGCGCACGGGTGACGTCCACGGTCTGGGCGAGCACCTGGACGCCCGGCAGCGTCGGGAGCAGCGCCGCCCAGCTCGCCACGTCGATGTCGAACGGGTGGTAGACGTAGAAGCGGCTGATGCCGAGCTGGCGCAGGTCGGCGATATCCGACGCGACGCTCGCCGCGGTCCGGTTCGCGTACGGCTCGATCTGGACGGCGACCTGGAGGCCCTGTCTCGTTGCCATCTGCACGATCATCGGCAGACGCTGGTCTTCGATTGAGCCCTCACCCCACCAGGAGCTCACGACCTCGCGGATGCCGGCGCCGGCGATGTCGCGCATCTGCGCACGGACGACCGCCGGGTCGGAGCTCGAGTACGCCCCCCGGGCCGGGTAGTAGCTCGACGCCAGGTCGAGCGGCGGCACGTGGCCGCTCTGGTCCCAGTGCAGGTAGCTGCCGTCACGCTGCGGTGTCCCGTACCACGGGTAGTAGAAGATCGAGGTCGGGCCCGCTGAGGCCGCGTGCCCGCCCGTGAGCGCACGCGCCGGAACGAGCAGCGCGATCAAGCCGAGGAAGAGGGCGATTCGTGTCATGCAGCAGGGGCCGAGGGGTGGCCTGACCGCTGATCATGACAGCGGGACCCGCCGGAATCTACTTGGAGGCTGCAATCAGCCCGACGCCCCCAGTCGCCGCGGAGCCCGGGCTTTGCCCGGGCGTAGCTCGAGCCGCCCGACACGCGACCACAAGGGGGAAGGGGGCCCACGGGGGAAACCGGCCGTTTCCCCCGTGCTATCGGGGCGCCGAGATTCGAACTCGGGACCTCTAGTCCCCCAGACTAGCGCGCTAACCAGGCTGCGCCACGCCCCGGCCTGCCGAGTCTAGCCGAGCGGCTCAAGCGGCTCGCGGCCGCTGCCGAAAACCCTCTCGATGACGCGATCGACGTGGCTCGCGGCCATCCTGGCGTTTTTCGGGGCATCGCTCGTGCTGCCTGCGGCAGCGCTCGCGATCGGCAGCCCGCGGATCGCGGCGGTGCAGGTCGCGTTGCGCGCCAAGCACCTCTACGACGGCACGGTCGACGGACACGCCGGGCCCGCCACGACCGCTGCGCTGGTCACGCTGCAGCGGCAGGCGGGCCTTCCCCCGGACGGCGTGGCCGGGCCGCAGACGCTCGCCGCGCTCGGGCCGCTGGCCGGCCCGGCGCTCGGCACCCGCGCGCTCGGGCCGGGTGACGTCGGCGGCGACGTCGTCGAGCTCCAGTTCCTGCTCGCCTGGCACGGATTCCCGTCCGGCACGATCGACGGCACCTTCGGCTCGCACACCGAGACGGCGCTCGTCCGTTTCCAGCAGTGGGCCGGACTGTCCACCACCGGCACCGTCGGCCCGGACACGCTCACGGCCCTCCACGCACCGATCCCGAGTTGCCCGGTTCGACTGGCATGGCCGATCCGCGTCCCGGTCGGCGACGGGTTCGGACCGCGCGGCGCCGGCTTTCATCCCGGCCTCGATCTCCCGGCGCCCTTCGGCACGCCCGTCCACGCCGCCGCCATCGGCAGCGTCACGTTCGCAGGGCCGACGACCGGCGGTTACGGAAACCTCGTCGTCGTGAAGGGCGCAGACGGCGTGGCGACGCTGTACGCCCACCTCTCCCGCATCCTCGTCGCCCGCGGGCAGGCCGTGACCGTCGGCACGCTGGTCGGCCTCGTGGGCGCGACCGGCGAGACGACCGGGCCGCACCTGCACTTCGAGGTCCGGGTCCGCGGCGCCGCCGTCGACCCGTTCCCCGCGTTGGGCTAGATCACTTCCCCCCGGGCACGATCGCCCGCACCAGGCTGCCGATTCCCTTCACGACGCCGAGCACGAGCTTGACCACGAGCCCGACCACCATCGTGACGGCGTTGATCACGGCGCCGACGAGTCCCAGCATGTCCTACTCCCCTCTCAGCCTTCTGTAGAGCCGGTCGACGAGATCCGGCATCCGCTCGAGCCCTTCCGTGATCACCCTGATCCGGTACTCGAGGAAGTGCTCCGGCTCGACGACCAGCGCCTTCGCCAGCTTCGCGATCACCTCGTTGGACGGCACCGGCCGGCTCCCGTGGACGATGTGGTTCAGGTACCCGGCGGAGAGACCGGTCTTCGCGGCCAGGCCGCGGTAGGTCGTCGCGGTGTCGTCCATCAGCCGGACGATCGTCGGGCCGAACGGCTCCTCACTGAACCGGCGCTTCTTCGGCATCAGTGCCCCTCCAGGTGATGCTGGCGAGCTTCTGGGGCGCGAGCACCAAGCGATGCAAGGACGCAGGGAGCGTTCGTATTGGCAAATACGGGCGCGACTGAGGACGCCGCAGCGCGCCGCGTGATCGCGTTCCAGAGGCCGCTGGGCATCGCATGGTGGGGCACTTAGCCGGCGACCTCGTCCGGAGCTACGCGGCGCTCCTCGCCCGTCTCCCGGTCACGGACGTCGACGAGCCCGTCCTCCAGGCTCTTCTTCCCGGCCGTGATCCGGAGCGGGACGCCGATCAGATCGGCGTCCGCGAACTTCTCGCCGGCGCGGGCGTCGCGGTCGTCGAGGAGCACCGATCGGCCGGTGGAGGACAGTGCCTCTGCGGCCTGCGCCGCGATCTCCTCCGCCCCGGCCAACACGATCACATGGGCATCGTACGGCGAAATCGACGCGGGCCAGAGAATCCCTTGCTCGTCGCCCCGCTGCTCGACGATCGCGGCCATTACGCGAGCGGGGCCGATCCCGTAGCTGCCACCGAGGAGCGGCTTCTCGACGCCGTCCTCGTCGAGGAAGCTCGCCTCGAGCCCGGAGCTGTACTTGTCGCCGAAGTTGAAGATGTGGCCGACCTCGATCGCGGTCTGGAACACGAGCCGGCCGCCGCACTCGGGACAGCGGTCGCCTTCGCGCGGCTCGCGGATGTCGGCGAAGCGCGGCTGGTAGTCGCGCGCGGCCTCGACGCCGCGCAGGTGGTAGCCGTCGCGGTTCGCGCCTGCGACGAACTGGCCCTCGCGGAGCGTCTCGTCGGCGAGCACCTCGCCCGCGAACCCGACCGGGCCGAGCGAGCCGCCGCCGGCGCCGAAGGCGGCGCGGATCTCCTCGTCGGTCGAAGGCCGGGAGTCGGAGCCGAGTGCGGACAGCAGCTTCGACTCGGCGAGCCGGTCGTCGCCGCGGAGGAGCGCGAGCACGACCGAGCCGTCCTCCTTCGTCACCGGCATCGCCTTCGAGGTGGCGGCGAGATCGACCCCGAGGAACTCGGCGAGCGCCTCGCAGGTGACCACGCCCGGCGTCTCGACCTCCTCGGGCTTGTCGAGCCGCGACGGGAACTCCGGCGCACGCGGAATGCCGCGGGCGATCTCGGCGTCGGCAGCGTAGTCGCCGCGCTCACAGCGGACGAGCGTGTTCTCGCCCGAGCCGGAGGGCGCGAGGAAGTCCATCGTCAGCTTCCCGCCCATGATCCCGCTCTCCGCCTGCACGGCGTGCGCCTCGACGCCGCAGCGGTCGAAGATCCGGTGGTAGGCCGCGAGGTTCTTCTCGAACGAGGCAAGCGCACCCTCCTCGTCGCGGTCGAACGAGTAGGCGTCCTTCATGATGAACTCACGCAGGCGGAGCAGGGCGCCGCGCGGCCGCGGCTCGTCGCGGTCCTTGACCTGGAAGTGGTACCAGAGCTGCGGCAGCTCCCTGTACGAGCGGATCTCGCGCGCGTGGAAGGTGAACGTCTCCTCGTGCGTGATCGGAAGGATGTACGCGCGGCTGTTGCGGTCGCGCAGGTGGAAGAGCTCCGGGATCTTGTCGCGGCCGGTCGCCTGCCAGAGCTCGATCGGCGTCAGCACCGGGCAGAGGAACTCCTGCCCGCCGATCGCGTCCATCTCCTCGCGGATGATCTGCTCCACCCTCCGGTGCACCCGCCAGCCGAGCGGCAGGAACGTCCACAGGCCGGCGGAGACCTGGCGGATGAAGCCGCCGCGCACGAGCAGCTTGTGCGAGAGCGCCTCGGCGTCCGCCGGCGCGTCGCGCAGGGTCGGGAGGAACAGCTGTGAAGCCCGGGCGATCATCGTTCAGCGTGGGGAAACCCATGGTTCCCCCACGAGCCCCCTCCTTCTTGTCGGCGCGTCGCGAGCGGCTCGTGCGCTCCGGCGAGAGCGCGGTCTCGCCTCCGCGCGCGCAAGGCTGGTCGCGCACACGTACGAAAGAGCTTTGAAGCCCGGGCGATCATCGTTCAGCGTGGGGAAACCCATGGTTCCCCCACGAGCCCCCTCCTTCTTGTCGGCGCGTCGCGAGCGGCTCTTGCGCTCCGGCGAGAGCGCGGTCTCGCCTCAGCGCACGCAAGGCTGGTGCCGCACACGTACGAAAGAGCTTTGAAGCCCGGGCGATCATCGTTGTCGCCGCAGGCTACTAGGAAACCGGCGCCGGGGCCGGTTCGGACTCGAGCGGGATCTCGGACATTTCGGCCATCGCCAGCGCGGCCGGCTTGGCCATCTTCAGCCGCTTCGGCCGGTGCATGCCGTCGGCGATCCAGCGGTCGATCTCGTGGAACAGGTCGTCGATCAGGATGTCGGACGAGACCTTCTTGAGCACGCGGCCGTGCGCGTAGATGAAGCCGACGTCGCGGCCGCCGGCGATCCCGAAATCGGCGTCGCCCGCCTCGCCGGGCCCGTTGACCGCGCAGCCGAGGACGGCCACCTCGATGTGCTGCGGGTAGCTCTTGAGCCGCTCCTCGACGACGACGGCCAGGCTCTCCACGCCGACGTTGTCGCGGCCGCACGACGGGCAGGCGATCATGATCGGCCCGCGCTCCCGCAGGCCCAGCGCCTTGAGGATCTCCCAGGCCGTCTCGACCTCCTTGACCGGGTCGGCCGTCAGGGACACGCGCATCGTGTCGCCGATGCCGTCGACGAGCAGCGCGCCCATGCCGACGGCGCTCTTGATCGAGCCCGAGAACGGCGTGCCCGCCTCGGTGACGCCGAGATGAAGGGGGTAGGGCACCTTCTCGGAGAGCATCCGGTAGGCGCGGATCATCGTCGGCACGTGGCTCGACTTGACCGAGATCTTGAAGTCGTGGAAGTCGAGCTTCTCGAGCAGCTCCACCTCCTCGACCGCGGCGGCGACGAGCGCCTCGGCCTGGTCCTTCTGGGCCAGACCGGACAGGTGCTTGGGAAGCGAGCCCGAGTTGGCCCCGATCCGCATCGGGGTGCCCGCCTTCTTCGCCGCCCTGACCACGAGCTCGACCTTGTCGGGGCCGCCGATGTTGCCCGGGTTGATCCGAACGGCGGCGACGCCCGCGTCGATCGCGCGCAGGGCGAGGCTCGCGTTGAAGTGGATGTCGGCGATCACCGGGATCGGCGAGAAGCGCACGATCCTCGGCAGCGCGTCGGCGTCCTCGCTCTTCGGCACCGCCACGCGCACGATCTCGCAGCCGGCGGAGGCGAGCGCTGCGATCTGCGCCGTCGTGGCCTCGACGTCGTGCGTCTTCGTCAGCGTCATCGACTGGACGACGACCGGCGCGCCGCCCCCGATCGTCACGCCGCCGACGGTGATCTGGTTCTTGCTGGCCACGCTCGTCTTAGCTTAACGGCCCGCCCGGCCCAACCCTTGTAACAAAGTGTTGCAAGGCAGCCGGCGCCGGACTTGTGACGGCTCAGCCGCCGCCGAGGCGGCCGATGTCGTTCGAGAGCCCGACGATGAACAGGAGCAGCACGAGGGTGATCCCGACCGCCGAGACGCGCTCGTAGATCTCGCGGGCGATCGCGCGGCCGCGGATGCCCTCGAGCAGCGAGAAGGCGATGTGGCCGCCGTCGAGCGGCAGCAGCGGCAACAGGTTGAAGAGGGCGAGCGAGAGGCTGATGAACGCGAGCACCGAGAGGTACGACACCCAGCCGTAGTGCACGGAGTCCTTCAGCCCGTTCGTGATCCCCACCCCGCCCGAGAGCTGCCTGCGCTCTTTCGAATGGAACAGCCCGCCGAGCGCGCTGACGGTCTCACGCGAGACGATGCCCGTCGTCTTCACCGATTCCCACACGGCCGGACCGAAGCTGAGCGTCTCGCCGGCGAGCGCGAATCCGAGGCGATAGCGGCCGTCGCTCTCCTTCCTCGGCCGCTCGGCGTGCAACGTGATCAGGCTCCCGTGCCGCACGACGGTGAGCTTCACGGGCCGCCCGAGCGAGGCCGAGATGTGGTCCGAGATCTGGCCCGGCGTGACGGATTGCCCGTCGATTCCGACGACCTGGTCGCCCGGCCGGAGGCCCGCCGCGTGCGCCTGGCTCTTGGGCAGCACGAGGGCCACGGTCGAGGTCGCCTTCCCGCCGGCGACCATGAAGACGACCACGAAGAGGACGACCGCGAAGACGAGGTTCGTCGCGGGGCCGGCTGCGATCGCGGCGACGCGCTTCCAGGTGGGGGCGCGCCAGTACGCCTGCGGCGACAGCGCGTCCTCGAGGTCCTGGACCTGTTTGTCGACCGATTGCACCCCCGCCTCCTCGGCGCGCTCGTGGAACTCGGCCAGGCGCGTCTTCGCCGTTTCGTAGTCCTCGGCGGCGAGCGCGCGCTTGAGGCGCTCGGCGGGGCCGACGAGCTCCGGTGCGGCGTGCAGCGCCCGCGAGAAGACGAGGTCGACGTCCTTGGCGGCGGGGCGGTGCATCCCGGGGATCCGCACGTAGCCGCCGAGCGGGATCGCGCCGATCCCGTACTCGATGCCGTTCCGCTTCGTCTTCAAGAGCGCCGGAGGGAAGCCGATGTAGAACTTCCTCGGGCGCATGCCGACGGCGAGCGAGGCGAAGAAGTGCCCGGCCTCGTGGATGAGGATCAGGAAGGCGAGGCCCAGGATGGCGATCGCGTAGCTCATGCGGGCTGGAGAGCGGTCTCGGCGATGCGGCGGGCTTCGGCATCGCAAGCGGTGAGCTCGTCGAGCCGGGCGGCGGGCGCTCCCGAGACGGTGTCGAGCGTCCGTTCGACGGTCTCCGCGATCTCGAGGAAGCCGATCCGCCCGGCCAGGAACGCGGCGACGGCGACCTCGTTGGCGGCGTTGAACGCGCACGGGAAGGTGCAGCCGCGGACCCCGGCCTCGCGGGCGAGCGTGATCATGGGGAAGGTGTCGGCGTCGGGTGCGAGGAACTCGAGCGTCAGGCCGCCCGCGAGGTCGAGCGCGGGCACCGGCGTGGCGGCTCGCTCAGGGTAGGTGAGCGCGTAGGAGATCGGCACCCGCATGTCCGGGTAGCCGAGGTGCGCGAGCGCGGCACCGTCGCGGAAGCGGACGATCGAGTGGACGACCGAGCTCGGGTGGACGACGATCTCGATCTGCTCGTACGGCACGCCGAAGAGGAAATGCGCCTCGATCAGCTCGAGTCCTTTGTTGGCGAGCGTCGCCGAGTCGATCGTGATCTTCGGGCCCATGCTCCAGGTCGGGTGGGCAAGCGCCTCCTCCGGGGTGACGTTGGCGAGCTCGTCTCGATTGCGCCCCCGGAAGGGCCCGCCCGAGGCGGTGAGCACAAGTGATTCGATCGTCTCCGCCGATCGGTTCTCCAGGCACTGGTGCAGAGCCGAGTGCTCGCTGTCGACCGGGAGCAGGCGCCCTCCTCCCCGCTTCCAGGCGGCGAGGGCGAGCTGCCCGGCGGCGACGAGGCTCTCCTTGTTCGCGAGCGCGAGGTCGGCGCCGCGCTCGAGCGTCCACAGCGTCGCCGGGAGGCCCGCGAAGCCGACGACCGCGTTCAGGACGACGTCCGGATCGGCCCGTTCGAGCAGGCCGACGAGGTCGCCGCCGACCTGGGTCAGCGGCGCGAGGCCATCGATCGGCTGCGAGCCGGAGGCTGCGGCGACGAGCTCGAGCTCGGGATGGGCATCGATGATCTCGATCGCCTGCCGGCCGATCGAGCCGGTGGCGCCCAGCAGCGCGATGCGTCTCATCTCCAGCCCAGTGTAGGCGGGGCTACGTGGTGTAGGCGAGGATCGTGTAGAAGGCCGCGACCGAGGCGAACAGGATCGAGTCCAAGCGGTCGAGCATGCCGCCGTGGCCGCCGAGCAGCTCGCCCGTGTCCTTGACGCCCATGTCGCGCTTCAGCATCGACTCGAACAGGTCGCCGGCGGGTGCCGCCGCCGCGATCGCGACGCCGAGCAGCACCGCCTGGCCGATCGACAGATACGTGTGCCGGTCGTGGTAGAGCGCGACGAAGGTGGCGAACACGCAGGCGACGGTGCCGAAGACGAACCCCTCCAGCGTCTTCCCAGGCGAGAGCGCCGGCGCCAGCTTGTGACGTCCCAGCGTCCGCCCGCCGATGTACGCGAACGTGTCGTCGGCGAAGACTGCGATCAGCACCGTGAACGCCGCCAGTCGCCCGTGACCCGGTATGTCGCGCAGGAGCAGGACGAAGCCGAGGCCGAAGCCGATCCAGGCCGGACCGAGAAGCGTCGTCGCGACGCTCACCGTCGCCGAGCCGCTGGTTCCCGAGAGCCCCTTGAGCAGGAAGGCGAGCCCGAGCGACCCGAGCAGCGCGCCGAGCGCCCAGGTCGTCGTGCTGACCTGGATCGCGAACAGGACGCCGATCAGGCCCGCGTGGCCGGCGATCGCGATCGGCCGCAGCGGACGGGTCATCCAGTAGAACTCGTGCAGCGCGACCATGCCGGCCACGAGCACGAGCAGGAACAGGTACCAGTGGCCGAGCCAGACCATGCCGAGCACGAGCGGCAGGCCGGCCGCCCCGACGAGCAGGCGCGACCAGAGGTTGCTCATCGTCCCCGGCGTGCGCGCGTGCATGCGCGGCGCGGGCCGGACCGGCTGCGGCTCGCTCGTCACCGGCCGCCGAAGCGCCGGCGTCGGCTCGCGTACTCGGCGAGGGCGTGCTGGAGCTCCCGGGGCCCGAAATCGGGCCAGAGCGTCTCGACGAAGACGAGCTCCGAGTAGGCGAGCTGCCAGAGCAGGAAGTTCGACACCCGCAGCTCACCCGAGGTGCGGATCAGCAGGTCGGGATCGGGGAGGTCGGGCGCGTGCAGGTTGGCGGCGAACGTGTTCTCGTCGATCTCGCGCGGGTCGATCCCGGACTCGGCCAGCCGCCGCGCCGCTTCGACGATCTCCGCGCGGCCTCCGTAGTCGAAGGCGATCCAGAGGTTCAGGCGGTCGTTCTCCGCCGTCTGGCGCTCGAGCCCGGCGATCTTCTTCTTCAGCAGCTCGGGCGCGCGATCGCGCCGCCCCAGGAAGCGCACGCGCACACCCTGGCGGACGAGGTCGGGGAACTCGCGGTCGATCGTCTCGGAGAAGATGTCCATCAGCTGGTCGACCTCCTCCCTCGGCCGCGACCAGTTCTCGGTCGAGAACGCGAACAGGGTCAGCGAGTCGACGCCGAGGTCGATCGCCGCCTCGACCACCTTCCGGACGGCCCTCGTGCCGGCGCGGTGACCCGCGGCGGTCGGCAGGCCGCGCTTGCGCGCCCACCGACCGCTGCCGTCCATGACGATCGCCACGGAGCGCGCGACGTCGGGCAGCTCTCGCTCGGGAAGCGGCCTGAGGCCGCGGAGCGAGCGGATGCGGGTCAGGAAGTTCACGTGTTGCCAGTCCGAGCCCGCGGCCGGCTCAGACCTCCATGATCTCCGCTTCCTTGCGTTTCAGCAGCTCGTCGATCTTGTGGACGTGGTCGTCCGTGAGCTTCTGGACGCCCGACTCCGCGCGGCGCTCCTCGTCGTCTCCGACCTCGCCGTTGCGGACGAGCTCCTCGAGGTGCCGCATCACGTCGCGGCGGACGTTGCGCACCGCCACCCGGCCCTCCTCCGCGTAGTGACGCGTCAACTTGGCCAGCTCCTTGCGCCGCTCCTCGGTCAGCTGCGGGATCGGGAGGCGGATCAGCTTGCCGTCGTTCGAGGGCTGCAGTCCGAGGTCGGACTCCATGATCGCCTTCTCGATCGCCTTGATCTGGGTGGGATCGAAGGGCTGGATCGTCAGCATGCGCGGCTCGGGCACGTTGATCGTCGCCATCTGCTTGAGCGGCGTCTGCGCGCCGTAGTAGTCGACCGAGATGCGGTCGAGGAGAGCGGCCGAGGCACGTCCCGTCCGAACCGAGTTGAAGTGCTCGTGCGTGGACTCGACGGACTTGTCCATCCGCCGGGTCGCGTCCGCGATGAAGTCGTCGATCGTCGCCATGTCTAGGCCTGTCCTCCGGGCGTCGAGATGATCGTGCCGACCCGCTCGCCCGAGATGATGCGGCGGATGTTGCCGTCGGCCAGGCCGAAGACGTGGATCGGCAGCTTGTTGTCCATGCAGAGCGAGAGCGCCGTCGTGTCCATGACCTTGAGACCACGCTCGATTGCCTCCAGATGGGTCAGGCTGGGGAGGAACTTCGCCGTCTTGTCGAGCCGGGGATCACCGTCGTAGACGCCCTCGACCTCGTTCTTCGCCATCAGGATCGCCGACGCCCCGATCTCGAGCGCCCGCAGGGCCGCGGCCGTGTCGGTGGTGAAGAACGGGTTGCCGGTGCCGGCCGCGAAGATGACGATGCGGCCCTTCTCGAGGTGGCGCACCGCCCGGCGGCGGATGTACGGCTCGGCGACCTCGGCCACCGTGATCGCCGACAGGACACGGGTCTGCGCGTCGCGCCGCTCGAGCGCGTCCTGGACGGTCAGCGCGTTCAGGACGCTGCCGAGCATGCCGGCGTAGTCGGCCGTCGAGCGGTCCATGCCGGCGGCGGCCCGGTCCATGCCGCGGATGATGTTCCCGCCGCCGACCACGATCGCGAGCTCGACGCCCGTCGCATGCACGCCCGCGATCTCGTCGGCGAGCGACTCGATCCGCTCCTGGTCGATGCCGAAGTCGCGCTCGCCAGAGAGCGCTTCCCCGGACAGCTTCAGCAGGACGCGCTTGAAGTGCGGAGCGGGTGCCGGCGCCGGCGTCGGGCTCGCGGTCACGCGCTTACTCTGCCACGGCGAGGCGCTTGAACTCGACCACTTCGAGCTGCGCCTCGTCGAGCACGTCGCCCACGCGGCGGCTCGTGTCGTGGATCCACGGCTGCTCCTCGAGCACGATCTCCTCGAGCCACTTGTTGATCCGGCCCTCGACGATCTTGTCGCGCACCTGCTCGGGCTTCTCCTGCACGTCGGGCTGCTTGGACAGGATCTCGCGCTCGGCGTCGATCTCGGCCCCGGGCACGTCCGCCCGGCGGACGTACAGCGGCCGCGACGCGGCGATGTGCATCGCCAGACGGTAGGCCTGGTCGCCGTCGCCGCGGGCGTGCACGAGCACGCCGAGCTTGTTGGCCGGCGGATGGACGTAGGCGGTGAGCACGTCGCCGTCTTCGCCCTCGTAGCGGACGGCGTCGCGGACGACGACGTTCTCGCCCAGCTTCGAGATGAGCTCGGCCCGCTCCTCCTCGAGCTCCTGTGCCGCCTCGGGACCGTGCTTCTCGACGGCGTCGAGAACGCGCTGCGCGAAGACCATGAACTCCTCGTTGTTCGAGACGGGCTCGGTCTCGCAGCCGACGGCGACCATCGCGCCGACGCTCTCGGTCGACAGGTCGAACACGACCTTGCCCTCGGTCGTCTCGCGGCCCGCCTTCTTCGCTGCCTGCGCGAGCCCTTTCTCACGGATCACCGTCACGGCCGCGTCGACGTCGCCCTCGGTCTCGACAAGAGCGCGCTTGCAGTCCATCATCCCCGCGCCGGTGCGCTCGCGGAGCTCCTTGACGAGGGTGGCCGGGATCTCGGTCACGAGGGCACCTCCTCGGCCTCCGGCTCGGGGGCGGGCTCGGGGGCTGGCTCGGCCTGCGGCTCGGCGGCCGGTGCGGGCTCAGGCTCGGCGGCTGCCACGGGCTCCGGAGCCGCGGCAGCCGGATCGGCCGTGGCCTCCGGCTCTGCGTGCTCGACCGGGGCCCGGGGCGCAGGCGCCAGCAGCTCCTCCTCGGTCACCTTCTGCTTGCCCGCCGCGATCCCGTCCGCGATCACGCGCGTGATCAGCGAGCAGGAGCGGATCGCATCGTCGTTTCCGGGCACGACCAGGTTGGCCTCGTCCGGATCGCAGTTCGTGTCGACGAGCCCGACGACCGCAATGCCGAGCCGGTGCGCCTCGCGAACGGCCAGCTGCTCCTTGCGCAGGTCGATGATGAAGACGGCGTCCGGCTGCTTGCGCATGTCGGCGACGCCGCCGAGGTTCGCGTTCAGCTTCTCGAGCTCGCCTTCCAGGGTGATCCGCTCCTTCGGCGGGAGCAGCTCGAGCTGACCCTCGTCCTTCAGGCGGCGCAGCTCGTGCAGCCGCTCGATCCGCTCGGAGATCGTGCGCCAGTTCGTCAGCAGGCCGCCGAGCCAGCGATGGTTCACGTAGGGCATGCCCACGCGCTGGGCCTGCTCGGAGACGGCGTCCTGCGCCTGCTTCTTCGTGCCGACGAAGAGCACGTTGCCGCCGCGCGAGGCGATGTTGCGGACGAAGTCGTGCGACTCCTCGAGCAGCTCGAGGGTCTTCTGGAGGTCGATGATGTAGATGCCGCCGCGCTCGGCGAAGATGAATCGCTTCATCTTCGGGTTCCAGCGGCGCGTCTGGTGGCCGAAGTGGACTCCAGCCTCCAGCAAGTCCTTCATGGAGACGACGGACACGGGTCAAGCCCCTTTCTCGGTTTGCGTGCTACAAGCCGGCGGCGCCCGAGAGGAACCGGCTCACCGATCGGAGAACCGGCACCACCCCTCGCGCGTCTGCCGCCGGGTCGGGTGACAGAAGCCGTCAAACGGTAGCACCGTCCGCCGGTTCGACCGGCGACGTGTCGCGGCCATGTGGACGTGTCTCAACGGCGGTGCCAGACCCCGGGCCGTGGCCCGTGGGGACGCACCCGCGGCTCTGTGCAGGGAAAACGCCGGCACCACCGGGCCGGACCGGCCATGGCCGCGTTCTGGCCGCCCTGGCCGGGTCCCGGGGTCAGACCCCGGGACCCGGCTCTACGAGCCGGTCAGGGGGTCTGGCCTCGGGCGCGCTCGAGGGCAGCCACGAGGTCGTCCGGAAGGGGCGACTCCGTCTCGACCGGCTCGCCGGTGATCGGGTGCGGGAACGCGAGCCGGGTCGCGTGCAGGAACTGCCGCTCGAGCTCGAGATCGCGCACGCCGTAGACGCGGTCGCCGACCACCGGCAGGCCGATCGCGGCCAGGTGGACGCGGATCTGGTGCGTGCGCCCCGTCTCGAGGCGCACGCGGAGGAGCGCGTGCTCAGGCAGGAGCTCGACCACCTCGAAGTGCGTCACGGCCTCGCGCGGCGTGTCCGTGTCGAGCGAGTGCCGCGTAGGCTCCGAGCGGTCACGGCCGATCGGCGCCTCGATCCTCCCGCTCCGCGAGCGAGGACGCCCGCGCACGAGCGCGAGGTAGACCCGCTCGAGCTTGCGGCGGCGGACGAGCGCCTGCAGCCGGCGGTACGCGTCCTCGGTCCGCGCGACGACGATCAGCCCGGACGTGTCCCGGTCGAGCCGGTGGACGATCCCGGGGCGCTCGGGCTCGGCACCGCCGGCCGCCTGCCCCAGCAGCGCGTGCACGAGCGTGCCCGTGGAATGACCGGGCCCCGGATGGACGACGACCCCGGCCGGCTTGTCCACGACCAGGAGGTGCTCGTCCTCGTAGGCGATCCGGAAGTCGTGCGCCTCCCTGACGAGCGGCGCGCGCACCGGCGGCTCGAGCTCGATCGCCTGGCCGGCCTCGAGCCGGTACGACTTCGGGCGCACGGCACCGTCGACCCGCACCTCTCCCGCCTCGCACAGTCGCTCGGCCGCCGCCCGCGAGCCGACCTCGCCCAGGCCGGCGAGGAACCGGTCGAGCCGGAGCCCGGCCCCCTCCGCCGGAACGCGAACCGTGATCAGGAGCGGGCCGTCGACGCGTCCGCGCGGCGGCGCGGATTCCGGTCCGCGAGCAGGAGCGAGGCGAGCAGCACGCAGACGCCGACCACGATCGAGGCATCCGCCAGGTTGAAGGCGGGCCACCAGCGCAGGTCGAGGAAGTCGGTCACGTAGCCGAGGCGGACGCGGTCGACGAGGTTCGAGACGCTGCCGCCGATCAACAGCCCGAGCGCGACCGGAAGCGCCGGGTGCCGGGCACCGGAGCGGGCGAAGAACACGAGCATCCACGCGACGGCGACGGTGGTCAGGACGATCACGAGAGCAGTCGCGCTGGAGAACAGCCCGAACGCGATGCCCGAGTTCTGGACGTGGCGGATCGAGAAAGGCCCGATCACCTTGACGGCCGAGTCGAGCGTGACGTTGCTGGCCACGACGTGCTTCGTGAGCTGGTCGGCCCCGACGGCGGCGAGCGCCACGATCGTGAGCCCGATCCACTGGCGGCGCTCGGCGGCGAGCGAGCGCTCGGCAACCGAGATCGGCCCGAACGCGTCGGTGCGGGCAGCGGGCCGGACGGCGACTCTCCTGTCGGTCGCCATCAGCCCCGCTCGTCCCGGCGCTTGTCGTCGATGCACAGCGTCGCGTACGGGATCGCCTCCAGACGCTCTGCCTCGATCTCCTTGCCGCAGCGCTCGCAGCGGCCGTAGGTCCCGGCCTCGATGCGAGCGAGCGCCGCGTCGATCGCCTCCAGCACGCGCGCCTCGTTCTCCTCGAGCGAGTAGTCCATCTCGCGATCGACCGTGATCGAGGCGGTGTCGGCCATGTGGTTGCCGACCGAGGACTCTTCGGCCTCGTCGGTCATCGAGCCCGAGTTCTCGTGGCGCAGGTTGTCGATGACGGACACGACGCGGGCGCGCTCCTCCAGGAGCTGCCCGCGGAACCGCTCGGTATCGACCGTCATGCGGCGCCTTCGAGCCGACGGTTCGCTTCCTCGGCGCCCAGGCCGCGCAGCTCGACGACCTTGTCGCGTCCCGAGCGGCCGGAGACGAGTGAGAGCTCGGCGGGCGCCACCCGGAGCCGCTCGGCGAGCAGCTCGAGCACGGCCTCGTTGGCGCGGCCACGCTCGGGCGCGGCGGCGACGCGGACCTTCCAGGCGTCCCCCTGCCGGCCGACGAGCTCGGTACGGCGGGCCCCGGGCGAGACCTTGATGCGGAGGCGCGTCGTCGGCTCGGCCATACCGAGATCAAGTATAGGCCGGGGGTTCCGGGGTGAGATCTAGGCGGCCTGGCGACCTTCCGGGCCGGTCTCGAGGCCGTCTTCGTCGGCGTCGCCGACCGCGTCGAGCGCCGCGGTGAGCAGCGTCCGCACGCGTCTCGCGGCGACGAGCAGCACCTCGCGCTCCCGCCGTGCCTCGTTCGTGATCGTGCGCGCCTCGCGGTGAGCCTCGTCGACGATCGAGCCGGCCTCGCGCTTCGCGACCTCGCGCACGTCGAGCGAGGCCCGTTCGGCGGTCATGAGAGTCGTCCGCAGGAGCTCCTCCACCTCCCGGTGACGAGCGACCTCGCGCTCGAGCTCGTCGACGCGGTCGGTGAGGTCCATCCGTTCCTGCCAGACCGACTCGTAGCTGGACGCGATCTCGGCGAGGGCACGATCGACGGACCCACGCTGGTAGCCGAGCAGGGTTCGCCCGAAACGGACGTGACGGATCTCGACTGGTGAGTAGCTCATGGGGTGCCTCCTCAGTGCAGATGGGCGATGACGACCCGGTTGATCAGCAGCCGGAGCAGGTAGAGGACGACGATCGCGATGAGCGGCGACAGGTCAAGCGGCCCCACCGGCGGCAGCAGCCGGCGAAAGATGCGGATGTACGGCTCGCAGACGTCGTACAGGAAGCGCTGCAGACCGTTGAGCGCGTACGGGATGCGGATCCAGGACGTGATGATGTAGGCGAAGATCAGCGCCGCGTAGACGTAGGTGAACACGGCCACGAAGCTCGCCGCGGTCGAAGCCGCATCGGCGATCAGCGCAAGACTGGCGCCCACAACGCCCATGGGCTCACAGTTCGTGCTGGTGGATGCTTTCCCTACGCTTGATTGAAGAAGCCGCCGCGCTCGAGCACGCGGGCGCGTTCCTCCGCCGACACCTCGACGTTGTGCGGGGTCAGCAGGAAGACGCGGTCGGCGACGCGCTGCATGCTCCCGCTCAGCGCGTACGTGAGACCGCTCGCGAAGTCGACCAGCCGCTTGGAGAGCTCCTGGTCGGCGTTCTGGAGGTTCACGATCACGGGCACGCCCTGCTTGAACTTGTCCGCGATCTGCTGGGCGTCGTTGAAGCTCCGCGGCAGGATGAGATGCACCTGCGCCGTCGCGAGGGAGGGAACGGCCTCTACGGGACGCGGCCGGGAGCGCGATCCGCCTTCACGCCGGGCCTCGCGCTTCGACGCCGCCTCGCGACGCGCGTCGAGCTCCCGCCCCGGCCTGCGCACGATGGTCTCGGCCGCCGGCTCGGGCAGGACGTTCGACTCGGAGACGGTCCAGTCGTCGTACTCGTCGCGACGACCGCGCGGAGTGAGCCGGCGGACGTTCGTGCTCGGACGCTCGGCATAGCTCTGCCCGAGCTCCTCCTCGGTCAGATAGCCGTCGTCGTCCCAGGCGTCGTCGTACTCCTCGGCGATGCCGAAGTAGACGAGCGTGCGGTTCCAGAGGTCGCCGAGGCCCATATCGCGCCGAATGTTAGTCGTGCCACAACACGGAGCCGACGCGTACGAACGTCGCGCCCTCCTCGGCCGCGACGCGGTAGTCCTGGCTCGTGCCCATCGACAGCTCCTTCAGGCCCAGGCTCGCGGCCAGCTCGCGGAGCCGGCGGAAGTACGGCCTCGACGCCTCCGGGTCGTCCGAGAGCGGGGGCATCGTCGACAGGCCGCGGATCTCGGCCGGGGCGCGCGCCAGGAAGGCCTCGAGCTCCCCGGGCGGGACACCCGACTTCGTCTCCTCGCCCGCGAGGTTGACCTGGACGAGCGCCGGCACGGTCAGGCGCTCGGCCGCCGAGTCGGAGTCGAGCGAGTGGACGAGCTCGCAGACATCGCTCACCTGCTTCGCCTTGCGGCTCTGGAGGTGGCCGATGAAGTGCCAGCGGAACGCGTCGCCCCAGCGGTCGTGCTTCGCGAGCAGGTCCTGCAGGCGGTTCTCCCCGACGACGTCGATCCCGGCCTCGACGAGCACGGCCATGTCCTCGACCGACACGTACTTGGTCGCGGCGACGATCGTGACCGCGGGGCCGACCTCCGCACGGATCCGCTCGTGGCTCGCGCGGACCCGGTCAGCGTTCACTTGCGATCAGCTCTCTCGCGGCAGCGAGCTCGGACTCCCGGTCGTCGAGCTCGCCGTTCAGCTTCCGCCGGCGCAGCTCGGCGAGCACCTCCCCCACCCGCGGCGACTCGCCGAGGCCGAGCTCGGCCAGGTCGGCGCCGGTCACCTCGAGGCGGATGCCGCGCAGGTCCGAGAAGTACCGGTGCAGCGCAGGCAGGTCCTCGAGCGTCAGCGCGAAGAGCGGCGCGTCCGGCGCGTACGGCTCGGCGAGGGCGACCACCTCGGCCGCGGACAGCTGCTCCGCCCGCAGCCGCTCGACGAGCCGCGGGCCGAGCGTGACCGCGTGGGCGATCTGCTCGACGTCGCGGCGGCGCATCTTCAGCCGGTCGAGCCAGTCGTACACCTCGTCGGAGGGCATCCGGCGGGCGAGCGCGACGACTCCGATCCGCCAGGCGGGGACGGCCGGCGCGTACCTCGCGGCGAGCTCGCGACCCCGTTTGATCAGCCGTACGGCCTCCTCGTCGGCGGCGAGATGCGGGTGGATCGCAGTCGCCACGCCGATGTCGGCGAGCCGCAGGACGGAGTGCTCGATCTCGCCCTCCTCGAGCAGCGCCTCGAGCTCGTTCAGGAGCCGCGTCGAGGAGAGGTCGCCGACGAGGCCCATCTCGATGCACGCGCGGGCGAGCCGGGCCGTGTGCTCGTCCATCCGGAAGCCGTACCGGTTCTCGTAGCGGATGGCGCGGAAGATCCTCGTCGGATCGTCGATGAAGGACAGGTTGTGGAGGACGCGGACGCGGCCGGCGACGAGGTCGCGGCGGCCGCCGAAGGGATCGACGAGGCGGCCGAAGTCGTCGCCTCTGAGCGAGGCGGCCATGGCGTTGATCGTGAAGTCGCGGCGGTGGAGGTCGTCGCGGATCGACGCGTGCTCGACGGTCGGCAGCGCCGCCGGGGCGTCGTAGAACTCCGTGCGCGCGGTGACGACGTCCACCCTCTGTCCCTCGCCGTAGAGGACGATCGCGGCCCCGAACTTCTCGTGCGTGCGCACGCGGCCACCGAGCTGCTTCGCGATCGCCCGCGCCAGCGCGATCGCGTCGCCCTCGACGGCGACGTCCACGTCGAAGCTCGGCTCGCCGAGCAGGATGTCGCGCACAGTCCCGCCGACGAGGTAGACGCCGTCGACGGTCTCGCTCGCGGCTGCGACAGCGTCGAACACCGGCGCGAGCCGCTCGAGCCGCCGCAGCTCCTCGCTGATCGCCTCGGCCGGCTCGGACGGCGCCTCGACTGCCTGGCCCAGCGCCTGCAGGACGTCGCTTCTCGTGACGACGCCGACGACGCGATCCACCCGCAGCACGGCGATGCGGCCCTCGGCGGAGCCGGCGAGCAGCCGCTGCAGGTCTCCGAGGCTCGCCTCCTCGTCCACGGTCGGGACGCGGCTGGACATGATCCCCTTGACCGGCGCGTGGGAGAGGCCGTGGCCGATCGCCTTGTCGAGGTCCTCGCGGCGAACCGAGCCGACCAGACGACCGCCTTCGGTCACGAGGATCCCGCTCTGGCCGTGGCGCTGGCAGGCCACCATCGCCGCCGCGACGGTCTCGTCCGGCGCCACGGAACGCGCCGGCTGCGCCATGACGTCGCGTGCGCGGAGCGGCTTGCGGATCGCCCCCGCGATGCCCTCGAGGAACCGCTTCCTCGCCTTCTTCAGGCTCCCGCGGTAGATCGCCGACGCCGCCTGCGGGTGACCGCCGCCGCCGAGTGCCGTCGCCGCCGCACCCGCGTCGAAGTCGGCCGTGCGGCTGCGCACGACCGCGAAGACGCGGCGGTCCATCTCTACGAGCAGGGCGAGCGCCTGGCAGTCCGTGAGGTCGACGATCTTGTGCGCGAGGTTGGAGATCCCCTCGACGTAGCGCGGCCACGAGACGGCGGCGACGAGGATCTCGATGCCGGATTCCCGCCTGGTCTCGACGACCTCCACCAGCGCGCCCATCAGCGCACGCTCCTCCTCGGAGAGCGGCGTGCGCAGGAAGCTCGCGAGCACGTCCTGCCGCGCGCCGTGGCGCAGGCACCAGGTGAGCGCCTCCGCGTCGCGCCTGGTCGCAGACGCGTACGTGAGCGAGCCCGTGTCCTCGTGGATGCCGAGCGCGAACACGGTCGCCTCGAGCGGGCTCACGTCGAGCTCGCGCTCGGCGAGGATCCCGACCATCGTCGTCGTCAGCGCGCCGTCCGTGGAGAGCACGGCGTTCTCGGGCCGCACCCAGTCCGGAAGCTCGGCGGCGTGGTGGTCGAAGACGACCTTCTCCACGGCCGGGTCGAGCGCGACCGGCTCGAGCTCGCCGAGCCGGCTTGCGTGGACGGTCTCGACGACGACGAGGCGCCTGATCGCGTCGAGCTCGAGGCGGGCCGCCTCGACGCAGCGGAGCTCGTCCGCGTGGAGCCGGGCGAACTCGCGCACGTTGCGGTTCAGCACGCTCGGCAGCGCGGCCGTCGAGCCGGGATAGAGGGAGCGCGCGGCGAGCAGCGACGCGAAGGCGTCGAAGTCCGTGTTGACGTGCGTGACGATGACCTCTTCCGCCCTCATCGTCACATTGTGACCCGCCTCAGACGGTCGCGACCGCCTCGATCTCGACCAGCACGCCGGCCGGGAGCGATGCGCCCACGGTCGAGCGGGCCGGGAAGCCCGAGTCGAAGTGCCGGCGATACACCTCGTTGAACGCCGCGAAGTTCCCGAGATCGCTGAGGAAGCAGGTCGTCTTGACCACGCGGTCGAGGCTCGAGCCGGCCGCCTCGAGAATCCCCGCCAGGTTCGCGAACACCTGCTCGGTCTGCTCCTCGACGGTCTCCCCGACGAGCCCCGAGCCGTCCGCCTTCGCGCCGATCTGCCCGGCGGTGAACACGAAGCCGTTCGAGACGATGGCCTGCGAGTAGGGCGCTCCGCCGAACGGTCCGGCGGCGCGATCGGTCGAGACGACGATCTTCTCCTCCACTGGTTACTCCTTTCTCGGTAGGGCGCCGCGAGGACGGCCGGCCTGGGCGAGGGCGACTCCGAGCGCCTTGAAGATCGCCTCGAGCACGTGCGCCGTGTCCCGGCCCTCGATCAGGCGCACGTGCAACGTCAGCCCGGCGCCCTCGGCGAGCTCGCGCAGGAACTCCGCCACGACGTCCGTCTCGAGCCCACCGACGCGCGCCTCGGTGAGGTCGACGTTCGAGACGACGAGCGGCCGGCCGGAAACCTCCAGCGCGACGTGCGCGAGCGCCTCGTCCGCGGGCACCGCCGAGGAGCCGTGGCCCCGAACGCCGGGATCGCGCAGCTCGGATGCCAGCGCCTCGCCGAGCGCCCGACCTGCCGCCGCCACCTCGTCGACGGTCGCGCCCGGCTGCACCTCGAGCGACAGCTCGAGCGACGCGTACTCGGCGAGCAGCGAGATCAGATGGTCGAGGACGGGAAGCCCGGTCGAGATCGACGATTGCGGCTGCCCGCTGACAGCCGCGCGAACGCGCAGCCGGGGAGCGTCCGGCCCGTCAGCTGTCGACGCGTTCAATCCGGGCTCCGAGCCCGCGCAGCCGCTCGTCGATCCGCTCGTAGCCGCGGTCGATCTGGCCGATGTTGCCGATCGTGGACGTGCCCTCGGCGCACAGGCTCGCGATCAGCATCGCCATGCCGGCGCGGATGTCGGGGCTCTCCATCCGCTGCCCGTAGAGCTTGGCCGGGCCGGCGACGACCACGCGATGCGGGTCGCAGACGATGATGCGCGCCCCCATCCCGACCAGCTTGTCCACGAAGAACAGGCGGCTCTCGAACATCTTCTCGAAGATGAGCATCGTTCCGCGCGCCTGCGTCGCGACCACGACGGCGATCGACGTGAGGTCGGCCGGGAAGGCGGGCCAGGGCCCGTCCTCGATCTTCGGGATCTGGCCGCCGAGGTCGTCCTGCACGGCCAACTGCTGGTCGGCCGGGACGTGGACGCTCGTCCCGTCGACCTCGACGTGGACACCGAGCCGCCCGAGCACGGGCAGGATCGGCGCCAGGTCGTCCGGCACCGTGTCCTCGATCGTGATCTCGCTGCCCGTCACGGCGGCGAGGCCGATGAAGCTCGCGACCTCGATGTGCTCGGGGCAGATGCGGAACGACCCGCCGCCGAGCCGGTCGACGCCCTCGATCCGGAGCAGGTTCGAGCCGATGCCCTCGATCCGCGCGCCGAGCGCGACGAGGAAGCGGCAGAGATCCTGGACGTGCGGCTCGCAGGCGGCGTTGCCGATCAGCGTCTCGCCGGACGCGCGCGTGGCGGCCATGATCGCGTTCTCCGTGCCGGTGACGCTCGCCTCGTCGAGGAACATGCCCGTCCCGCGGAGCTCGGGGCCGACGAGCTCGTAACGGCGCCCCATCGTGATCTGCGCGCCGAGCGCGCCGAGCGCGTGCATGTGGGTGTCGATCCGCCTGCGCCCGATCACGTCGCCCCCGGGCGGCGGCACGCTGGCACGGCCGCAGCGGGCCAGCAGCGGGCCTGCGAGCAGGATCGATGCGCGGATCTCGCGGCACAGCTCCTCATCGAGCTCCGTCGTGGCGACGTCCGCCGCGTGGACGCGAACCTCGTTCGGCCCCGTCCAGTCGGCGTCCGCGCCGAGCTGCCGGAGCAGCGCCAGCATCGTCTCGACGTCGCTGATGCGAGGCACGTTCTCCAGCACGACCGGCTGGTCGGTCAGCATGCAGGCCGCGAGGATCGGCAGCGCCGCGTTCTTGTTGCCCGCGGCCCGCACGTGGCCCGAGAGGCGGCAGCCCCCCTCGATCACGAACGACTGCTTCAGCGCGTCGGCCACGGCGGTCTGCACAGCGCAAGTACCCTACCCCTCCCATGGAGCCGACACGCGCACAGGCCTGGGAGACCCTGACCGAGCACACGAAGAGCGAGGCGCTCCTGCGTCACGCGCTCGGCGTCGAGGCGTGCATGGGCTGGTACGCGCGGAGCTTCGGCGAGGACGAGGAGCGGTGGCGTGTCGTCGGCCTGTTGCACGACTTCGACTACGAGATCCACCCCACGCTCGACAAGCACCCGCAGGACGGGGCGCCGATCCTGCGCGAGCTCGGGTACCCCGAGGAGGTCGTCGAGGCGGTGCTCTCCCACGCCGAGCACCTAGAGATGCCGCGCGACACGCTGCTCGAGAAGACGCTGTTCGCCTGCGACGAGCTCTCCGGCTTCGTCACCGCCTGCTGCTTCGTGCGGCCGGACGGGATCGCGACGCTGGAGCCCCGCTCCGTGAAGAAGAAGCTGAAGCAGCCGTCCTTCGCGGCCGGCGTGCACCGGGACGAGGTCTACGCCGGCGCCGAGCTGCTCGGGCTCGACCTCGACCAGCACATCGCCAACGTGATCGAGGCGATGCGTGGCTCGGCCGCCGAGCTGAGCCTGCAGGGATCGGGGCTCGAGAAGTGACGCCTCGGCTCGACCTGATCGGGCTCGTCGCTCACGACATGGCGGCCTCGCTCGGGTTCTACCGCCGGCTCGGTCTCGAGATCCCCGACGGCGCGGAAAGCGAGGCGCACGTCGAGGCCACGTTGCCCGGCGGGCTGCGGGTGGCCTGGGACACGGTCGAGGTGATGCAGAGCTTCGATCCCGGCTGGACGGCCCCGGCAGGTGGCGCGGCGTTCTCGCTCGCGTTCCTCGTCGAGTCGCCGGCCGAGGTGGACAGCCTCTACGCCGAGCTGACCGGAGCCGGGTACACCGGGCACCTCGACCCGTGGGACGCCTTCTGGGGCCAGCGTTACGCCGTCGTCAAGGATCCCGACGGCAACGACGTCGCCCTGTTCGCGGCGCTCTAGGCCCCGAGGCCCTCGAGCAGGCGCTCGAGGTCGCCGTCCGACGTCCAGTAGCCGCACGAGACGCGGACGAGGCCGCTGCCGGGGATCTCGCGGACGACCACGCCCCGCTCGGCGAGGCGCGCCACCGCCTCGGCCGGATCGCCGGGCGGCCGGAACGAGACGAGCGTCGACTGTCCGGGCGCGGTGACCACCTCGTAGCGCTCGGCGAGCAGCGCCCGGCAACGGGCCGCCGTCTCGCGGGCGCGCTCGAAGCGCCACTCGGGCGCGCCGTCCAGGGCGGCCTCGAGGCCGGCCATCAGGGTCGCGCCCAGGTAGCCGTGGTCGAACCGGACCGCCCCGGCCTTCGGCTCGAAGGCGCCGTCCGGCTCGTAGCGCTCCTGCGAGAAGTAGGTCGGCGCCGAGACCCGCAGCGACTCGGCGTCGCGCACGTACAGGCCGCCGGTCGAGTCGGGACCGCAGGGCCACTTCTGCCCCGAGACGGTGTAGTAGTCGTAGGCCGTCGCGTCGACCTCGATCGCGCCGCCCGACTGCGCGCCGTCGACGAGCAGCGGGAGACCGGTGTCCCGCTTCAGCTCGGCGATCGGGAGCACGTTGCCCGTCACCCAGGAGACGTGCGAGAGCGCAAGCAGCCTCGTCCGCGGCCCGATCGCGTCGAGCAGCCGCGCGAGCGCCTCCGCCGGCTCGAGCCCCCGCGTGGCCGCGATCCGCACCTGCACGCCGGCGGTGTGCAGCGGGCCGAGCAGGCCGAAGTGCTCCTCGTCGGTCGTCACGACCTCGTCGCCGGGCCCGAGCCCGAGGCCGGCCAGGACGACGTTGCAGCCGTTCGTCGTCGAGGTGACGAGCGCGACGTCGCCGGCCGGCGCGCCGATCAGCGCCGCGACCTTGCCCCGCACGCGCTCGCGGAGCTCGCGAACGCTCGTGTGGTAGCCGCCCCCCGAGCGGCCCTCGGCCAGGTCGGTCAGCGTCTGCGCCACCATCGCCTCGGCCGTCGCCCGTGCGAGCGGGCCGTTCGTCCCGGCGTTCAGGTAGGCGAGGCGCTCCAGGACCGGGAACGCGGCACGGGCCTCCTCGAAGATCACAGTACGGTCAGCTCGACGGGCGCGTGGTCGGAGAGCACGACCCCATTCTGCCGACGTCTCTCCTCCGGCCAGACGTGAAGAGCGGTCGCCTCGGCACCACGGACGAGGACGTCGTCGATGCTGCCGTGCGGCGCGGAGAACCCGGGCAGCGCGAGCGAAGCGTTGAAGTCGCCCGCGAGGACGAGCGGCTCGTCCGCGCGCACGAGGCCGTCGAGCCAGGCGAGCGCGCGGCCAACCTCCATCCGCACGACCTCGCCCGACGCATGGAGGTTCGCGACGACGATGCGGTCGTCGACGCGCACGGCCTGGCAGACGCGTGGATGGTGGCGCCGTTCGCTGATGCGGACAGATCCGAGATCGTGCGCTTCGCGCCCGGGCGCGACGAGGATCGCGTTGCTCTGGCCGGAGAACGCGGACCGGACGACGCCGTAGTGGCTCGCGGTCAGCGCGCGCCCCGCATGCGCCCCGAGCGGCGCTCGCCGCGTCGGAGCCGGGAACGTCTGCATCCCGCTCCACCGGCCGAGCCTCGGGATCGACCACAGCGGCAGCTCCTGCAGGCAGAGCACGTCCGGATCGTCCGCGGCCGCCAGCCGGACGGCGGCCTCGACGTACCCGCGCCGCCCGGGCGGGTGCGAGCGGCCGTGGTAGAGGTTCCAGCTCCGGATCAGCACCGCCTGCGGCTCTAGTCTAGGCTCGTGCGCGTCGTCCTCTGCGATCCCTCCGCCTTCACTCCGCAGTACGACCACGAGCTGGCGGCCGGGCTGGCGCGCGCGGGCGCCGAGATCGAGCTCGTCACCTCGCGGTTCCGGTTCGGCGCGGCGCCGGCGCCGGCCGGGTACGAGCGGGTCGAGCTCTTCTATCCGTGGAGCTCGCGCGCCTTCCACCGCTCCCCGCTGCGCCTGCCGCTGAAGGCGCTCGAGCATCCGCTCGGCATGAGGCGGCTGGCCCGCTGCGCCGCCGACGTCGTCCACCTGCAGTGGCTGGCGTGGCCGAAGCTCGACCGGACGGTCCTGCGGCTGCGGGCGCCGGCGGTGTTCACGGCGCACGACTTGCTGCCGCGGCGCTCGGCGTCCGACCGCGGGCTCTGGCTCGACCTGTTCGGGCGCTTCCAGCGGATCGTCGTCCACAGCGAGCGCGGTCGCGAGCTGCTCACGGAGCTCGGCGTGCCGGCCGAGCGGCTGCGGATCATCCCGCACCCGGTGTTCCCGAGCGACCCGCCGCGCGCGGACGACGGGCGGACGCTGCTCTCGCTCGGCGTGATCAGGCCGTACAAGGGGCTCGGCGACGCCATCGAGGCGACGAAGCGGGTGGACGGCGCGCGCCTGCTCGTCGTCGGCGATCCGATGGAGCCCGTCGAGGCCTATCGGGCCGCGGCGGGCGCACTGGCCGAGTGGCGCCTCGGCTACGCGCCGGAGGCAGAGCTCGATCGCGCGCTCGGCGAGACGACCGTCGCGCTCTTCCCCTACCGCGCCGAGCTCGACCAGTCCGGAGCGCTGCTGCGCGCGCTCGGTGCCGGCGTGCCCGCGGTCGTCTACGACGTCGGTGGGCTCGCAGAGCCGGTGCGCGCGTACGGCGCCGGCCGCGTCGTCGCCGCCGGCGACGTGGAGGCGCTCGCGGAGGCCGCCCGGGAGCTGCTCGGCGACCCGGCCGCGCTCGAGCGAGCGCGCGAGGGTGCCCGCCGTGCCCGCGCCGAGCTCACGTGGGACCGGGCGGCCGCCGCGCACCTCGAGCTCTACCGGGAGCTGACGTGAGGAGGCGCAACCGGTTCTCGGACGTGATCTCGCGGCAGCTCGACCTCTTCGAGCGGGAGGAGGCCGAGCTCATCGGCGAGTGCGCCGAGGCCGAGCGCCGGTACGACCGCGCCGATCGCGATGAGGCAGAGGAGTTCTACGGCGACTACGTCGATCTCGTCGAGTCGGGAACGGAGGCGCTCGCCGAGCTGCGCTGGGCCTACGCCTCGACGCTGGACGAGGACGATGCCGAGGAGTACGAGGACGCGTTCAACCGGACGGTCAAGAAGCGGCTGCCGCGCTTCGGGCTCGAGATCGACCTGCGCTAACGGGCCGGGCGGCGGCGAACCAGGGCGGCGGCGACCGAGCAGGCGGCCAGAAGCAGGCCGAGGCCGGCGACCAGGGCGACGAGGAGCGAGAGCGACGAGACCCGGCGGGAGGAATCCAGGGTCGCGACGGTCGCGTGCGCGCCGGCGAGTCGACGCAACGAGTGCTGCCGCAGCGCGCTCTGCAGGTCGTCCTCGAGGGTCGAGTAGATCTTCAAATCGGTCGGCGCGTTCTGCATCGCCTGCCGGTAGCACGCTGTCGAGTAACTCCCGTGGATCGTCCCCTCCCGGGACCAGTCGGCGATCACCGTCTTCCAGCAGGGCGTGGCCGCACGGGCCGTGACTGCGTGGACGCCGGCACCGAGCGAGCACGCGACGACGATCGACGCAAACGCAAGCAGGCTCGAACGCATGCGTCTGACATTGCCCGCCGAAGCTGATCGTACGCGTAAAAAGGCTGCAAATCGGCATAAGAACCGCCTAAGAATCGAGGAGGCTCAGCGGTGGCCGAAGTGATGTGCCCTCGGCAGGCCGGCGCGGATCTCGGCGAGACCGGACGCCTCGCGGGCGAGCGGCCCGAGCGACTCGAGCCTGGAGACGACGACGTTCTGGTTGCGGCCGACCCGCTCGAAGGTTCCCCGTGCGAGCAGGAGCGGCTCTCCCCGGACGAGCGGGCGGAAGCGCTCGTAGACCGCCGGCGGCACGATCAGGTTCACCAGGCCGAGCTCGTCCTCGAGCAGCATGAAGACAACCCCCTTGGCAGTCGAAGGGCGCTGGCGGGCGACGGCCAGGCCGGCGATCGCGACCTGCTCGCCGTGCCGGCGCTCGGCCAGGTCGGCGCTCGAGATCACCTCCCCGGGCAAGAGCGGCCTGAGCAGGCACAGCGGGTGCGGGCCGACGGAGAGGTTCGTCGTCCGGTAATCGGCCAGCATCCGCTCCCACGGTGTCTGCTCCGGGAGCGCCGGCACCTCGGCGGTCGGCTCGAGCGGCAGCGCCAGCTGCTTCGCCTCTCCCCTCGTCCCGGGCACGCTCTGCGGCCGGGGCACGAGCCCGAGCTGCCAGAGGAGCGTTCGCCGCGGCTCGCCGAAGCAGTCGCAGGCGCCCGACTCGACGAGCGCCTCGAGCCCGCCGCGGTCGACAGGCGCCCGCTGTGCGAGATCCCTGATTCCGCCGTACGGCCGGCCGGCAGCGACGCCTTCCGCCTCCTTCTCCCCCACGCCGCTCACGTAACCGACCCCGATCCGAACCGCGCCCTCCTCTAAATCGCAGCGAGCAGCGCTGCGATTGACGTCCGGCGGCAGGACGCGGACGCCGCGGCGCTCGCCGTCCCGCACCAGGCTCGCCGGGGGGTAGAAGCCCATCGGCTGCGCGTTCAGGAGCGAGCACAGGAACTCGGCCGGGTAGTGATGGCGGAGCCACGCCGACTGGTAGGCGAGCAGGGCGAAGGCGGCCGCGTGCGACTTGGGGAAGCCGAAGCCGGAGAACCCGGCCAGCTTGTCGTAGACACGGTCGGCCGTGGCTTCGTCGACCCCGTTCGCGAGCGCCCCCTCGACGAAGCGGGCACGGTAGGCCTCGAGCGCCTCGTGGCTCCGCTTGCGGCTCATGGCGCGCCGCAGCCCTTCTGCCTCCCCCACCGAGAAGCCGGCCAGCGCGATCGCCACCTCGAGCACCTGGTCCTGGAAGACGACAACCCCCAACGTGTCCCGCAGCGGCTCCGCGAGCAGGGGATGGTCGGCCGGCGGCTCGAACGCCGGATCCTCCCGCCGGCGCTGCCGCCGTTCGATGTACGGATGGACGGCACCACCCTGGATCGGGCCGGGCCGGACGAGCGCCACCTGCACGGTGAGGTCGTCGAGGTTCTCCGGCCGTGTCCGCAGCAGGCTCTGCATCTGCGCACGGCTCTCGATCTGGAAGTCGCCGACCGTGTCCGCCTGCTGGATCTCCTCGTAGACGCCCTGGTCGTCGAGCGGGATCCGCGACAGGTCGATCGTCTCTCCCCGCGCGCGGGCGATGCGGTCGACGCAGTCCTCGACCGCGGAGAGCATGCCGAGCCCGAGCAGGTCGATCTTCATGAACCCCGCGTCGGAGCAGGAATCCTTGTCCCACTGGCAGATCTGCCGGCCGGCCATCGCCGCCGGCTGGACGGGCACGAGCTCGACGAGCGGCCGCGTCGAGATGATCATGCCGCCGGGATGCTGGGAGATGTGACGCGGCAGGCCGGCGATCTCCTTGCAGAGCCAGCCGAGCGCCCGCCAGCGCCTTGAAGAGAGCTTCTCCTTCGCGCCCGGGAGCGCGCGCAGCTCGTCCGCGACCCGGTGCGGATTGCCCTCGGTGAGCCGCGCGAGCCGCTCGAGCTCGGCGAACGGCAGGCCGAGCGCCTTGCCGAGGTCGCGGATCGCGCCGCGCGCGTGGTAGGTCGAGAAGCTGGCGACGAGCGCCGCGTGCTCGTGGCCGTAGCGCTCGGTGACGGCGACGATCAGCTTCTCCCGGATGTCCCGCGGGAAGTCGAGGTCGATGTCGGGGACGGAGGTCATGTCCCGGTTCAGGAAGCGGCCGAGCGAGAGACCGGCGGCGACCGGGTCGACGTGCGAGAGGCCGGTCAGGTAGCAGACGATCGAGCCGACCGAGCTGCCCCGCCCCCGGCCGGGCGGCAGAGCGTGGCGCGGCGAGCCCGGCCCGCGGAGCTTGCAGGCGATCTCCGCCGCCAGCTCGAGCACCTCGTGGTGGAGCAGGAAGAAGCCGGAGAGGCCGAGGTCGGCGATCAGGGCCAGCTCCTCCTCGAGCCGCTCGCGCGCCCGGCGCTTGTGCCCGTTCGCGCCCGCGTAGCGCTCGGCGAACGCGCGGTCGCAGACGCGGCGGAGCTGGACGTCGGCCGGATCGTCCCGGTCCGAGAAGTCCGGGTAGCGGTAGCCGAGCTCCTGCGTCAGGTCGAACTCGAGCCGCTCGGCGAGCTCGCGGGTGCGCGCGACCGCGTCGGCGTCGCCGGGGAAGCGCTCGTGCACATCGCCCGGCGGGAGCAGCACGCTCTCCCAGTTGCCGCGCCGCTCCGGCTCGCAGCCTTCGAGCGAGGTGCGGTTGCGGATCGCGACGAGCGCATCCTGGAGCACGGCGCGCGAGTGGCGATGCGCGTGCACGTCGCCGGTCACGACCGTGCGGACGCCGAGCGTCCCGGCCAGGTCGCGGAGCGAGGCGTTGCGGCGAGCGTCGCCGCGCTCGTAGGGGCGCTGCAGCTCGACCAGAAAGTGATCACGTCCAAACGCCGCCGCAACAACCGCGGCGTCGTTTGGACTAGTAACGGCCAGCCCGTGCCGGGCACAGCCGGAGAGGCACACCAGTCCCTCCCTGTGCTCGAGCAGGCGCTCGAGCGGCAAGGCGGGCGGCAAGAGCTCCGTCACCTTCGGCCGGGTTTCCGCGTGCGCCGCCGTGATCAGCCGGCAGAGGTTCGAGTAGCCGCGCGCGGTCTCGACGAGCACCGTCACGTGCGCGCCGCCTGCGAGAGTGAGCTCGGCCCCGGTGATCGCGCGGACGCCGAACGCCTTCGCCGCGAGCGCGAACTCGAGCGAGCCGCTGAGGCCGTCGTGGTCGGTGAGCGCGAGTGCCTCGTACCCGAGCTCGGCGGCGCGGACGGCGAGCTCCTCCGGCTGCGATGCCCCGTCGAGGAACGAATAGGCTGAATGGCAGTGGAGCTCGACGTATCCCATCCGCGGCTACTCGGCCCCGGCGAGGGCGAGACGATCTCCGACCAGGCCGAGCGGAACGTCGTCGTCAAGTGCGACCACGAGCTCGTCGACGTCACCTGGACGCGCTACGAGCCGGGCGAGCGCGGCCCCGACCCGCATGTCCACAAGCAGCACGCGGACGCGTGGTACGTGCTCGAGGGCGAGCTCACCTTCGGGCTGGGGCCTGGCGGCGAGGAGCTGCGGCAGGCGCCGGCGGGAACGTTCGTGCTCGTCCCGGCGGGAGTGATCCACACGTTCCGGAACGACGGGCCCGCGACGGCGCGCTTCCTCAACATCCATGCGCCGAGCATGGGCTTCGCCGAGTCGCTCCGGCGCACGAGCACCGACTTCCAGTGGGACTCCTTCGGTCCGCCCGCGGACGGCGGCCGTCCCGCCGGCGACGTGGTCGTTCGCGGCCCGGGCGAGGGCGAGTCGATCCTCGGAGGCGCCGTCGTGTTCAAGGCAGAGGGCACGGACGGGGAAGGAACGTTCTCGCTCACCGAGATCATGCTCCCACCGGGCTATCCGGGCCCCGTCCTGCACCGTCACGCGCGGACGCTCGACTCCTTCTACGTGCTCGAGGGGATGCTCACGATCAGGCTTGGAGAGGGCGACGAGGTCGAAGCCGGCCCGGGCTCGTACGGCGCCATGCCCCCGGGAACCGCCCACTCGTTCGCGAACCGTACGGACGGGCTGGTGCGGGCACTCAACCTGATGGCGCCGGGTGGCTTCGAGCAGTACCTCAAAGAGCTGGCCTCCGCGGCCCTGCCCGGCGAGCAACCGGATCCGGCGCTGATGGCGGAAATCGCGTCTCGCTACGACTTCGTACCTGTCTGAGCCGTTCAATTGCAGTCGCCATCCGGCACGAGTTGCCGCGGAGCCGTGGCTTGGCCACGGTGTAGCTCGCGCCGCTTGACACGCGAGCACGAGGGGAAGGGGGCTCACGGGGGAAACCGGCCGTTTCCCCCGTGTTAGGCGCGCTGCGTGAACCATCCACCCTGATCTCCGTCGTGGTAGACGACGCAGCGCTCTCCGCCTTCGAGCACGAGGTCGAAGTAGCGACGGCTGACGGGGTCGTCCGTCCACCAGCGGTCGACGACGCGCCACTCCTCCCGCACGAGCATCACCGGCCGCCTGTTGACGTCGCGCGGCGTCCCGTCGAAGCCGGCCTGGACGAGCGCCGGCCTCGGCTCGTTCAGTCGCGCGGGACGAGCAGCGCTCGCCGCTCGGGAATCCGCGACCACGGCGCGACCTCGACGACCGTACAGACCGCACCCGCGCCCGCGCTGGCACGCGCCTGGCGCAGGCCTTCCTTCAACCGCGCGCCCGCGGACGCGCCTTCCGGGCGGACGAGCTCGAGCTGCTGACCCGTCCACTCCGCGAGCTCGACGAGCTCGAGCCCGATCGCGGTCACCGGCGCCGGCAGCTCGGCCAGCTTCGGCCCGAGGGCGACGCGCAGCCGCTCCTTCTCGGCCGTCGGCTCACGCAGCGTCAGCGACCGCCGCCACGAGCCGCCGCCGACGAGCCTCGCCGAGAGCACGACCTTCCGCACGGCGCGGTCGGCGCGATCCGGCCGTCCCAGCGTTCGCTCGACAAGCGTTCCGAGCGCGCGGCGAAGCGTGAGCTCGTTGCCGACCGCCTCGCCGAACTCGAGCCGCTCAGCGATCTCGACCGGAGGGCGGCGGGGCCTGACGCGACGTTTGTCCCCTCCCCGCGCCAGGCTCCACGCTCGCCGACCGTCCTGTCCCAGGCGCTCCGCGACGGCGGGGCCCGGAAGCGACGCAAGCTGTCCCACGGTCTGCACTCCCAATCCTTCGAGCTCGGCGTACCGCGTCTCGTCGAGCGGCAGGAGCGAGAGCGGCAGCGGCGCGAGGAAGTCCGTCGGGCGCTCGCCTTCGACGACGAGCGCCTGTCCCGGCCGCGCGACGCTTGCGGCGGCGAGCGCGGCGAACTTCCGCTCGGCGGCTCCGGCGCGTGCGTCCCACGAGGAGCCGAGGGCGGCGAGCGCGCGCTCGAGCACGCCGGCGACGCCGCCGTAGAGACGCTCGACGCCACGCGTCTCGAAGTAGAGGCAGCCGACGCCGACAGGCTCGATGGCGAAGCCCTCGTCCTCGAGCCGGCGGACGATTCCCTCCCACGCCTGCCCGGCCTCCGCCGGATCCTGCTCGACGAGCTCGAGCGACGGGCACATGGCGAGCGCCTCGCCGAGCCGCATGCCCGGACGCACGCCGGCCGCTTCCGCAGCCGCCGTCACGGGGCCGACGAGAGGGTCGGACCCCGGGAGCGGAGCCAGCGCCGCCGCCCGGGTCGCAAGGCGTGGCCGCTCCCGGAGCGCCGCCCGCAGCTCGAATCCCGGGATGAGGATGCAGGCGACCATGGGAACGTATGTTCTACACGAACAGACGTTCTCCTGTCAACCCTCGATACGGCTCAGCGATCCATGATCTCAACCGAGTCGCTGTCCGCGAGCTCGTGCGACCGCCCCACCCGCTGGCCCGGGAAGCGCGCCGAGGAGCCCCAGACGCGCGCGCCGGTGCAGCGCTCGCCGAGCGAGTGGTGGATCGAGTGCGCCACGTCCTCGACGGTCACGGGTGGGCGCAGCGCAACCGGCTCGCCGCCGTCCCGCAGGAAGACACGGGCGAGCCCGGTCAGGCGCCAGACGGCTCTGCGGAACGCGTCGAGGCTCGCGTCGTCGAGCACGGAGACCGGCACGACCTCGAGCTCCGGATGGGCCGGCGGCGGCGCCTCGTCGGCCTTCGTCGCCGCGAGGATCGACGGCAGCTCGATGCCTGCGGCCGCCACCTCGGAACGCACGGTCTCGAGCTCGTCGAGCGGGGAGCCGGCCGGATGGCAGTAGACGATCGCGTCCGCGCCGCGCAGGACGCCGAGCAGCGCCCGACCGCCGCCGCGGTCCTCGTGCGCTCCCCCGATCAGCCCGGGGATCTCGACGAGCTGTACCAGGACGCCCTCGACCCGCGTCAGCGCGGGCACCGGCCGCGTCGTCGTGAAGGCGTAGTCGCCCGTCTTGATCTGGATCGAGGACAGCGCCTGCAACAGCGACGACTTGCCGGCGTTCGGCGGACCGACGAGCGCGATCTGCGCCGCGCCCTCCCGGCGGACGGCGATCGAGTCGCGGTTCAAGACGCGGCCGCGGGCGCGCGTCTCGACGATCTGCGAGTTGACCCACTTGCGGATGTCCGCATACGGGCCGTTCTTGTAGTTCGGCAGCCCGGCGAGGATCGCGCGCAGCTCGCGCGTGCGCTCCGATCCTTCCTTGCCGACCAGCCGCCGCTTGATCAGCTGCATCTGGGTTCGATGGGGCATGGGCACTGCGGCACTCCTTCCGATCAAGGCGGGAAGGGGCCGCGAGCCCAGGCCGCGAGCAAGCGCGGCCGCGAGTTCGCGTCCTCGATCCCGCCGCTTCCCTCGACGCTTAGGTGGGAAGCGGCGGACTAGCCGTTCTGGCCGAAGATCCTCGCGAGCCAGCGATCCATCGCCGGGCGAGGGTAGCAGGCGGCTAGGACCGGGCGATGCGGCCGAGAACGGAGCGCCAGCGACTCTCCGTCGCGCGTCCGTCGAGCTGGACCAGGACGTAGGAACCGTGGTAGCGCAGGATCGCCTCCCCGTCGTCCGTCAGGCGCGCGTCCACGCCGGGACCCCCGACCCGCCGGCGGCTCCTGGCGAAGAAGCCGGCGTACGCCACGCCGTTGCCGCTCTCCGCCGAAGCGGCGTTGAGCAGAACCTGGTTGTCGCCGGAGGGCTTGGAGCTGTAGATGATCACGCCCAGCTCGCCGGAATCCGCGTTGGCGGTGCGCGTGCGACTGAGCAACACGTCCCACAGCGCACGACCGTCGAGCCGTGGGCCGGGCGACGGTACTGCAAAGCGGACGGCACGTCGGAGCGCGGCGAGGTTCGTACCGAAGTCTCGCGAGAAGGTGTACTCGTAGGGGTCGGGCTTCGGCACCGTCATCAGCGCCGGCCGGGCCACCGTCTCGCCCGCAGCCAGAGCGGCGCTCGTCCGCACCGCAGTGACGCCGAACCGCGCGTCGATGATGTTCCACGCACGGCGGAGGCGGGAGTAGACCGTGACGTCGCTGAGTCGCCCGTCCACCGCGTCGAAGATCGTGCGCCCCCGCAGAAGCGAGACGTCGCCGCCGCCGCCGCGCAGGCGAAACGCGAGCTCGCCGTCGCCTGCGTCACGCCAGACGTCCACGACGAGCGGCAGCCCGCCGGGGCCTGGATGCTCGAGCCGCACCGACGCGTGCCGCACGCTCGGCGAGGAAGCGCCCCACCCGGCAGCAACGAAAGCCATCGCCGCCGCGAGGACGACCCCGACAGCCACCTGCTTCGCCCGCACCTTCAGATCCGCTCGAGCTCGTCGACCGTCCGCTCGCTCCGGACGTTGCCGGTATTCAGCGTCGTCTTCGGCTCGATCAGCACCACCTGGCAGTCGCCCTCGGCCAGCGGGCAGTGCTCGACGCCGCGCGGGACGACGATCAGCTCGCCGGGCTCGAGAACGACGTCGCCGTCCCGGAACTGCATCCGCATCCGCCCCGCCACGACGAGGAAGAGCTCGTCCTCGTCGTCGTGGTGGTGCCAGACGAACTCGCCCTCGAACTTGACCACCTTCACGTAGCTGTCGTTCAGCTCGGCGACGATCTTCGGGCTCCACGGCTCCTGGAAGGCCGCCAGCTTCTCGGCCAGGTTCACCTTGCCGACCATGCCGACACGCTACCGCTCGGGGGCGTAGCGGAGGAACCGCGAGGTCTCGACGAAGCGTCTCGGCCGTCATCGCCTGCATGCGGCGGAGCGTGTCGACGTCCACCTAGATACCTGCCGCGTACCCGTCCTTCCGCGGGTCCGAGCCCCCTACCAGGGCGTCACCCTGCACGAGGATCGCCTGGCCGCCGCCGAAGCCATACGTGTTCGTGTCGCGAACCGTGCGGTATCCGAGCCGCTCGAGCTCGACGTCGCGCTCCCACAGGCCCTCCTCCAGCCGCACCAGGTCGCCGTCGACGCGGAAGCGCGGCCGGTCGAGAGCGGCCTGCGGGTCGAGGCCGTCGTCCACCAGCGCCGAAACGAGCTGCATGTGTGCCTGCGCCTGGATGAAGCCGCCCATCACGCCGAACGGCCCGAGCAGCGAGCCGTCCCGGAAGAGCATGCCCGGGATGATCGTGTGGTAGGGGCGGCGCCCCGGCTCGACGGCACCGGAGACCGCGAAGCAGGCGCCGCGGTTCTGCAGCACGACGCCGGTCCCGGGCGCGACGACACGTGAGCCGAAGCCCTCGAACAGGCTCTGGATGAACGAGACCGCCATCCGGTCGCCGTCGACGGCGCAGAGGTAGACGGTGCCACCGGCCGGCTCGGTCACCGCCGCCTCCTCCCCACGCCGGCGCCGGTCGAGGTAGGCAGGCTCGATCAGCTCGGAGACGTCCGCGCCGTCGCGCACGCGGGCGAGACCGTCCTCGAGCGCGAGCCTCGCGCAGCGCACGCGGCTGGCCAGGCTCGGCGACGAGCGCTCGAGCAGGCCCAGCGCCTCGAGCGCGACGACGCCCTGCGTCGGCGGCGGCAGTTCGGCGACCTCCGTGCCGCGATAGGTCAGGCGGAGCGGCTCCACCCAGCGCGGCTCGAACCCGGCGAGATCGTTCTCTTCGAGCCAGCTCGAAGCGGCGATCGCCGTCGCGACCGGGCCACGGTAGAAGCCCGTCGAGCCCTCGTCGGCGATCCGGCGCAACGTGCCGCCGAGCTCGGCGAAGCGCACCAGCTCGCCCACCCGCGGCGCCCGGCCCAGCTCGTCCGGGCCGCCGTGGAGCTGCCACCACTGCGACGCCCGCGGCGCGATCGCGAAGCCCTGCTCGGCGAGGTCGATCGCATCAGCGAGGCAGGCGTCGAGCCCGAGCCGGCCGTGCCGCTCGGCGAGCGCGGCCCAGCCCGCCACCGCGCCCGGAACCGTGACCGACCTCGGGCCGCGCTCCTCGACGGGCTCGAGCGGGTGGGCCGATCGCGGAGCCGGGCCGGCGGAGTCGAGCCCCTCGAGCCGGCCGTCCCGCCAGACGAGCGCGAAGCAGTCGCCGCCGATCCCGGTCGACATCGGCTCGGTCACGCAGAGGACGGCTGCGGCAGCCAGCGCCGCGTCGGCCGCGTTGCCGCCCAGCTCGAGCATCCGCAAGCCGGCGCGCGTCGCCAGCGGCTGGCTCGTCGCCACCATCCCGCCGGCCGCCACGGCGGGCGGACGGCCGAACGCGAACCGGTACGCCATTAGATGAGCGCCACCTCGGCCACGGAGCCGAGCATCCGCGTGAACCGTGGGACGACGGAGAGCACGCTCTCCCGCGCGCAGTAGGCGATGTCGTCGGCGAGGCCGCTCGCCTGCAGGTTGCGCGCGCTCTGCGAGGCGGACAGCCCCTCCACGGCACTTGCAAAGCTGCCGGCAAGCCGGATCGCCGCCGCCGCCGAGTCGGCGGGCTCGCCGCCCAGCTCGAGGGCGATCCGACCGGCGCAGTAGGCGTCGTCCATCGCCAGCTCGCCCTTCACGCCCGCGCACAGGACGGCCACGTCCGGGACGCCCTGCTCCCTGGCCGCCGCGGCCACGGCCGCGAGGTTGAGCAGCGAGCCGACCAGCACGAGCTCGCACCGCTCCGCGGCGGCGAGCAGCAGCCTCGTGCCGTTCGTCGTCGTGAGCACGAGCGTCTCGGCGGCCGGTTCCACGAACTCGCGTGGCGAGTTTCCGAAGTCGAAGCCGGGAATGCGAACCGTCTTGCGCTCGCCGCCGAGCACGGCGCCGCCCTCGCTGTCCGCGACCGCACGCGCCTCTTCGACCTCGGCGCAGCAGAGCACGCGCCGGTAGCCGGCGGCGAGCGCCTGCGTGATCGTCGAGGTGGCCCGGAGGACGTCCACGACGATCCCGACCGGGGCCGACACTTCCTCTGCCGGGGTGAACGCGACGTGGACCCGCACGGCGAGTACGCTAACTCCATGGCCGAGCCGAAGTACTGCTACCGCCATCCCGACCGCGAGACCGGCCTCTCCTGCTCGGACTGCGGCCGCCCGATCTGCGTCGACTGCATGACCGTCGCGCCCGTGGGAATCCGCTGCCCCGAGCATGCGGGCGCACGGCCGCGGGTAGTTGCGGCAGCGTCACGGCCGACGTCGATCGCGGGCAAGCGCGTGCGCCGCACGGCGGCCCGCCACGGCTACGTGATCCCGGAGCTCAACGTGACGCGCATCCTCGTGGCCCTCAACGTGTTCGTGTACCTCGCAGAGCTCGCAGGTGGCTCGGGAATCAACAGCGACTCGGGCTGGATCTTCAGCCACGGTGCTCTCGTTCGCGACGGCGTCTACGCGAACCAGTCGGTCTACCCCGGCATTCACCCTGGCTTCGCCGTCGCAGGGCTCGCGCACGGCGAGTGGTGGCGTCTCATCACCGCCGCGTTCCTCCACTACGGGCCGATCCACATCGGAATGAACATGCTGGCGCTCTGGTGGCTCGGATCTCCCGTCGAGGCGGCGCTCGGTCGCTGGCGGTTCCTCCTCCTCTACTTCGTCGCCGGCTTCGCGGGATCGACCGGAGCGCTGATTCTCAGCCCCAACGACGTCACCGTGGGCGCGTCGGGCGCGATCTTCGGCATCCTCGGCGCCTTCTTCGTCCTCGAATACCACGCGACCGGGCGGCTGATGGGGCAGGCGATGACGCTGATCGTGATCAACATCGCGTTCAGCTTCGCGGTGCCGAACATCTCGATCGGGGGGCACCTCGGCGGCCTCGCGGCAGGCGTCCTCGGTACGGTCGCGTTCACCTCGTTCCGCCAGTGGTATCCGGCGGTGGGCCGGGCCGCGATCATGCGCGGCGCCGTGGTCGTGGTGGTCGGCATCGTCGCCGTGGCGATCGCCTATTACCGCGTCAAGCACCTGTCCTAGCCGAGGCCCTCGCTACCCTTGTGACATGGCCGCTCGCGGCAGATTTGCGTTCGTGCTCGTGCTCGCCGCCGCCTGTGCGTCCGGCAGCGCGGTGGCCGTGGCCGTGGCCGCGCCGCACCGATCGGCGGCGCGGACGCTCTACATCGACGGGGACTCGCTGTCGGTGGGCACCGGCTGGTACCTCTCCACGTACCTGCCGGGCTGGACGTTCCGCGGGACCGTGGCCGTGAGCCGCCACGCGTATCAGGGCGTCAGCGCCGTCGAGGAGCGGGCGCGCGAGGGGCTGCTCGAGCCAGTCGTCGTGGTCGACCTCGGCACGAACGACGACCCGTCCGCGGTCAGCCGCTTCCGCGACTACGTGCGCGAGGTCGTCCGGGTGGCCGGGCCGTCGCGCTGCGTGGTCTGGTCGACGATCAACCGCCCGCCCTACAGCGGTGTCTCCTACAGCGGCTACAACGACGTTCTGGCGGTGCTCGACGCGCGCTACCGGAACCTGCACGTCTTCGACTGGGCCGGCCTCGCGAAGGCCCATCCGGAGTGGTTCGGACCGGACGGCGTGCACCCGACGATGGCCGGCTACAAGGCCCGCGCCGCCGGCCTCGCCCGGGTCATCAAGAGCTGTGCTTCTTCCAGCTCGTGAGGTCGAAGCGCTGGTTCAGCGCCTTCAGCACGAGCCGGGCGATGATGTCGCCGCCGGCCGCCTCGAAGTGGACGCCGTCGTCGGATCGCACCTTGACCAGCTCGCCGCTCGCGTTCGGGAGGTATTCCGCGTAGCCCCCGGTCTTCGGGTCGGCGAACCGGAGGTACGTGTCGACGTAGAGCGCGTGCAGCGGCCGCTTCTTCGCCTCCTGGTAGATGATCCGGTTGAGCAGGTCGAACGAGTGCGACTCGGATGAGCTCGAGACGATCGGCATCCCGATGTAGACGATGAAGCCGCCGCCGCCGATCACCGTGTCCATGAACCCGGCGACGCGACGCCGGTACTCCTTGATCCAGGACGCGCTGCCGAACGGCCCGATGGCGACGCCCTTCGGGAGCCCGGCCATGTAGTCGTGGACGTCGTTCGCCCCGAACGCGATCACGACGACGTTCGGGTGCTCCTTCTTCATCACCTTCCGTATGTGGTCGAACCAGTTGAAGAAGTCGGGCCGCTCGAGGCCGCTCGAGACGACGCCGTCCGGCTGGCGGACGAGCGGCTTGTAGACCTTGCTCCCCATCGCGCGCAGCAGCGAGAACCCCGGCGTGATGATGAGCGAGTCGCCGCCGATATAGACCCGGAGCGGGTGCTTCGGCGAGAACGCCGGCTTGGCCGGAGGGGCCGGGGGCGGCGGAGGCGTCGGCGACGGCGGGCCGACGGGCGGGGGTGTCGGAGGCGGCGGTGTCGGAGGCGGCGGCGTCGGTGGCGGCGGCGTCGGCGGAGGCGGCGGCAGGACGATCGCGGCCTGGATGTCGTCGTCGCCCGAGCGGCCGATGATCGACTTCACGAGGCGGCGCGGAAGGTCGAGCCCGGTGTCGTGGCTGACGACCGCCAGCTTGCCGGTGAGCGGCAGCGCCACGTCACGCTTCCAGCCCGGGTTCAGCGAGTCGGCCGTCTTGTGGAGGCCGGGCGCGTTCAGGAACGCGCCGAGCACGAGCGCGCCGATCGCGACCACGATCGCCTGCCCGGCCGGGTTGAGGCGGCGACGGGGCCCACGTCCACCGGCGCCGTCCGGCCCCGCGAGCGGGCCGCGCGGAACGCGGTCGTCGCCGAGCTTGCCGCGAGTGGGTGTCGGCGTGTCCACTAGAAGCGGAAGTAGATGAAGGGGGCGACGCCCTGCGGGCCCATCGCGTGCGAGAGCATCAGCGCGACTGCGAGCACCGTGATCTGGACGGCCACGCGGGCCTGGGAGAAGCGCGCCATGATCGTCTGCGGGATCCGCGCGGGCAGGTACTGGCTGGCGATGCCGACGGCGATCGCGAGCACGACGCCCGACGTGACGGCCGGCGACGAGGCTCCCCAGTTGTCGAACAGCCGCTTGATCACGTCCCAGGCCGTCGACAGCCCGTTCTCCGAGCCGGCCCGGAAGAAGATCCACGCGAAGCAGACGAGGTGGAAGGTCACGATCCGGCGCCGCCACATCCTCCAGCCGGTCACGGCGTCGTCGGCCCACCCGCGCTCGCGGCGGAAGCGCCCGATGGCAAGCCAGAGCCCGTGCATCCCGCCCCAGATCACGAACGTCCAGGCGGCGCCGTGCCAGAGCCCGCCGAGCAGCATCGTCGCCAGCAGATTGAGGTGCGTTCGTGGCTCGCCCTTCCGGTTGCCGCCGAACGGGATGTAGACGTAGTCGCGCAGCCACCGGGAGAGCGTCATATGCCAGCGGCGCCAGAAGTCCTGGATCGAGACGGCGGTGTACGGGCTGTCGAAGTTCTGCGGGAACTTGAAGCCGAGCAGGAGCGCGAGCCCGATCGCCATGTCGGTGTAGCCGGAGAAGTCGGCGTAGATCTGCACGGCGTACGCGTAGACGGCGATCCACGTCTCGAGCGACGAGTGCTGAACGGGCGCGCCGAAGACGGCGTCGACGATGTGCGTCGCCAGGTAGTTCGCGATCACGACCTTCTTGAACAGGCCGGTCGCGATCAGGTAGAAGGCCCGGCTCGTGTCCACTTGCCGCGGGTCGCGCGGCGTCTCGAGCTGCGGCAAGAGCTCCGAGCCGCGCACGATCGGGCCTGCGACCAGGTGCGGGAAGAAGGACAGGTAGGCGCCGAACTTCGTCAGCGAGACCGGCTCGAGGTCGCGCCGGTAGATGTCCATGATGTAGCTGATCGCCATGAACGTGAAGAAGGAGATCCCGACCGGCAGGACGATCTGCCGCGTTCCGAGCGGGAAGCCGGCGCCCACGGACGAGAGCAGGTTGTGCCCCGAGCTGACGAAGAAGTTGTAGTACTTGAAGTAGCCGAGCACGCCGAGGTCGCCGATCAGGCCGACCGTCAGCAGGGCCTTCCGCTGTGACTGCACCGTGAGCCGGTAGATGCCGACGCCGACGGCCTGGTTCCAGAGGATCGAGAAGGCGAGCAGGAAGACGAACTTCCAGTCCCAGTCGGCGTAGAAGACGAAGCTGGCGGCGATCACGAACAGCCGCCAGACCCGGGGGCGCGGCATCAGCAGCCAGCTCGCGATCAGCACGATCGAGAAGAAGACGGCGAAGGTCGTCGTTGGGAAGATCACGCGGAGCCCGGAAGCAGCGGTCGGGAGCTGGTTGGCTGCGAAGAATAGTCCCGGCGTCCGGACCTTCCCGGCCGCGGCCGGTATCGCGCCGGTGCTGAGGCTGGTTCGCCGCTAAGGCTGGTCCGTCGCTAAGGCTGGTACTGCTGGTCGAGCGACTTGACCGTGTCGACCGAGTAGCGCAGCCAGAAGCCGCGTCGGCATGGGCTGCGAAGCTCGAATGAGCCGCACGGCTTCGACGTCTTCAGGAGCTTCGCGAGATAGGCGACGCTGATCTTCGTCGTCGCCAAGCTCACGAGCACCGTCACGTCTGCGTTGGCGGGCAGCTTGTACGTGAACAGCTTGTGGTCGGAGTTCCAGATCAAGTAGTCGTTCGGAACGCTCTCGCCCGGCTTGATCAACCCGGACTCGACAGCCGCAACGTTCGCCGTCTGACCCTCGAGCCAGAGCGCCGGATCGAACCTCAGGCGGTAGCTCTTCCCCTTCGGCGTCACCGACGCGACGTAGCCGTACTGGACGATCTCCCTCGGCGGCGAGAAGAGCGGAAGCGAGGCGACGGCCCAGGCCGCCAGCGCACCAGCGGCGATCACAGCTCCTGCGAGAACGGCGACCCGCTTCACGCCGTGGACGGTAGCGCCGCCGACGCGTGGGCGCTAGTGGCCGAAAGAGACGATCAGCCTCCGGCGACAGCCGCAGTGACGCCGACGTCCGCGAGCGCCGCCTGCGCCGCCGCCAGCCGCGCGAGCGGCACGCGGAAGGGCGAGCAGGAGACGTAGTCGAGCCCGATCCGGTGGCAGAACGCGACCGAGTGCGGCTCGCCGCCGTGCTCGCCGCAGATGCCCAGCTTGAGATCCTCCTTCGCGCCTCGACCGCGCTCGACCGCGATCCGCATCAGGTCGCCGACGCCGCCCTCGTCCAGCACCTCGAACGGGTTCCGCTCGAGCACGTCGTCCTCGAGATAGCGGGCGAGGAACTTGTTCTCGGCATCGTCGCGCGAGTACCCGAGCGTCGTCTGCGTGAGGTCGTTCGTCCCGAAGGAGAAGAAGTCGGCGTGAACGGCGATCTCGTCGGCGCGGATGCACGCCCGCGGCAGCTCGATCATCGTGCCGACGAGGTACTCGATCTCGCCCTCCTCCTCGACGGTGCGCACGGTCAGCTCGCGGAGCCGGCGCAGCTCCTCGCCGAAGCCGACGAGCGGGTGCATGATCTCGACGATCGGCGCCTCACCCGTGCGCTCGTGCACCGCCTTCGACGCGCGCACGATCGCCCGCACCTGCATCTCGTAGATCTCCGGGAAGATCAGCCCGAGCCGGCAGCCGCGGAAGCCGAGCATCGGGTTGAACTCATGGAGTTCCTTGACGCGTTGTTTGATTTTTTCGACAGGCACGCCCATTTTGGCGGCAAGCTCCTGTTGCGCCTTGTCCTCGTGCGGGAGGAATTCGTGCAGCGGCGGATCGAGGAAACGGATCGTTGCCGGGTATCCTTTCAACGCCTTAAAGATGCCGACGAAATCACCCTTCTGGTAAGGGAGGATTTTTGCGAGCGCTTTCTTCCGGTCGGCGACGTTGTCGGCCAGAATCATCTCGCGCATGGCGTCAATGCGGTTGCCCTCGAAGAACATGTGCTCGGTGCGGGTCAGGCCGATGCCCGTGGCGCCGAACGCGAGCGCGGTTTCAGTCTGCTCCGGCGTGTCGGCATTGGCGCGGACTTGCAGGCGCGTGACTTTCGAGCACCAATTCATCAGGGTGGCAAACAGCCCGTAGGTCTCGCTCTTCTTGCCGTCGAGCGTCTTCTCAACGAGCACCTGGACGATTTCGGAAGCGGCGGTCGGGAGCTGGCCGGCATAGACGTTGCCGAGCGTGCCGTTGATGGAGAGGAAGTCGCCTTCCTTGAAGGTCTGGCCGGACGCCGTAAGAGTCTTGGCGGCGTAATCAATCTGGAGCGCGCCAGCGCCGCAAACGCAGACTTTGCCCATCTGACG
>PLBK01000034.1 GCA_003134505.1 Actinomycetota bacterium
ACGGCCCAGTCGATCTCGGGCATTACGGCCAAGGGTCTGGTGCTGACGTTCCATCTCGTCAAGCCGAACCCGACCTTCACGGCCTATCTGGGCATGCAGTGGTTCGGTGCGGTGAAGCCGGACACGCCGTACACGGCAACCGGTATGACGGGGTCGTATCCGTCGGCGGGGCCGTACTACATCAAGTCGCGTGACGTGGGCCGGTCGCTCGTCGAGGCGCGGAACCCGTATTACAAGGGTCCCCGGCCGGCGAACCCGGACCAGATCGTCTGGACGATGAACACCGACCAGGACCAGAGCCTGCTGCAGGTCAAGGCCGGGCAGGCCGACGTCGACTCGAGCTATCCGCCGCCGACTGCCAACGCCTCGCTGGCGCAGCAGTACGGCGTCAACAAGTCGCGGTTCTTCGTCGGCGGCACGTCCTGCGTGCTCTACTTCGCACTGAACACGACGAGGGCTCCGTTCAACACCCTCAAGGCTCGGCAGGCCGTCAACTGGGCACTCGACCGCCCGGCGATCGTGCGCCTGTTCGGCTTCTTGGGTGCGAAGCGCTCCGACCAGGTCCTCGTTCCGGGTGTCCCCGGGTACAAGCCGTACAACCTGTACGCCTTCCGTGGCGCCAACCCGGCCCAGGCGAAGAAGATCGACCCGGCACTGGCGGGTCAGTCGGCTGTGAGCTTCCACTCGACCAGTAGCACGGCGGTCAACATCGCACAGATCGTCGCGTTCAACCTGTCGAAGATCGGCATGACCACCAAGGACAAGCCGGTTCCGGGATCGATCTACTACAAGACGCTCGGCACCAAGGGCGCCGACTTCGATCTCGCTCGTGCCGGCTGGTGTGCCGACTACTTCGATCCGTTCGACTACGTCAACGTCAACCTCGACGGCCGTTCGATTCAGGACGCGAACAACGTCAACTTCGCGTACATGAACAGCGCGTCGCTGGACAAGCTCATGGATCAAGCCGCGAACCTGACCGGTAGTGCACGGGCGACGGCGTACCAGAAGCTCGACTACACGATCATGAAGAACTACGCGCCGTGGGTTCCGTACGCGATCATCAACGGCGTGTTCTTCGTTTCGGCCCGGACGCACAACTACGTGTATTCGTCGTACTTCGGCGAGCCGGACTGGAACGCGCTCTCGGTCGGTTAGCAACCGACAGGTAGGACACGGCTGGAGGGGCGCCGAAAGGCGCCCCTCCACCGCACATCAGGCACACTTCGACGACGCTGACCCACCACAAGACACCGAGACCGCAGAGCCGCCGCTAGACCATGGGAGCCTTTCTCGTCAGACGCATCTTCTGGGCGATCTTTCTCTTCCTGGCCGCGACGGTCATCACGTATGTCATCTTTTTCCTGATCCCAGCTGACCCGGCCGCGCTGGCCGCCGGCAAGGCTGCGACTCCTGCGGACGTCGCGCGGGTCAGGCATTACCTCGGTCTGGACATGCCCGTGTGGCGGCAGTACTTGCGGTTCCTGTGGCAATTGGTCGGCCATCAGTCCTTGGGCCGGTCGTTCGCGAACCGCATCAACGTCAACTACTACATCGGTCAGGACGCGCCGGTGACTGCGTCGCTCGTGTTCGGCGGCGCGGTGTTCTGGCTTGCGCTGTCGATTCCGATCGGTGTCTTGTCGGCGCTGAAGCCGCGGTCGCTGCTCGACCGGGCGTCGATGACGTTCGTGCTGATCGGGATCTCGGCGCATCCGGTCTGGATCGGGCTGCTGCTGTCGTTCTTCTTCGGGTACAAGCTCGGGTGGACGCCGATCGCCGGTTACTGCAACTTCTTCGGGGCGAGCGCGGGGTCGGACTGCGGCGGCCCGGTGCAGTGGGCGTACCACATGATCTTGCCGTGGTGCACGTTCATGCTCCTGTTCGCGGCGTTATATGTGCGGCTGATCCGCGCGAACGTGATGGAGACNNGCGCTCGGCGGGGCGATCTTCACGGAGTCGATCTTCAACCTGCACGGCCTGGGGCAGCAACTGCTCACGGCGTACAGCCAGGTCGACCTGCCGGTGATCACCGGGATCGTGGTGTTCGCGACGATCGCGGTGATCGTGTTCAACCTGGCCGTGGACGTCGCGTACGCCTTCCTCGACCCGCGCATCCGGCTGTCCAACTGATGGCCCTGCTCGAGGTCACCGACCTCCACACGAGGTTTCGGACGGACGACGGCGTCGTCAAGGCCGTGTCCGGCGTCAGCTTCTCCGTGGACAAGGGGGAGACGCTCGGCATCGTGGGCGAGTCGGGCTCGGGCAAGAGCGTGACCTGCCTCTCGGTGATGGGGCTCGTCGACCGCCGGAACGCCGACCTCGAGGGATCCGTCAAGCTCGCCGGCGAGGAGATCCTGAACGCGAGCTCGAGGCGTATGCAGGCAATCCGCGGTACGAAGATGGCGATGATCTTCCAGGACCCGATGACCTCGCTGAACCCGGTCAAGACGATCGGGTGGCAGCTCGAGGAGGCCGTCCTCGTCCACAACGACGTGACGCGGAAGGTCGCCCGGCAGCGCTCGATCGACATCCTCGGGCACGTCCGCATCCCGCGCGCCGACCAGCGCATCGACGACTACCCGCATCAGTTCTCGGGCGGCATGAGGCAGCGGGTGATGATCGCGATGGCGCTGATCAACAACCCGGAGATCGTGATCGCCGACGAGCCGACGACGGCTCTCGACGTGACGACGCAGGCGCAGATCCTGAACCTGATGCAGGACCTGCAGCGCGAGTTCCGGATGGCGATCATCATGATCACGCACGACCTCGGCGTCGTCGCCGAGCTCGCCGGCGAGGTGGCTGTCATGTACGGGGGCCTGATCGTCGAGCGGGCCGGGGTCGACGAGCTCTTCAACCGGCCGCAGATGCCCTACACCTGGGGGCTGCTCGGCTCATTGCCGCGCGTCGACGTGATCCAGGAGCGCCTGCAGCAGATCTCGGGACAGCCGCCTTCGCTGCTGCGGCCGCCGCCCGGCTGTCCGTTCAATCCGCGCTGCGAGTTCGCCATGGACATCTGCCGCCAGGAGCTGCCGCAGCTGGAGGAGTTCCACAGCCCCGACCATCTGTTCAGGTGCCATCTCGACGAGCAGACACGCGCCGAGGCCTGGAACGCCAAGAAGAACGCGATGCTCGCGGAGGTTCCGGCGGGATGAGCTCGGTCCCGAGCCAGAACGGGTTCGGCGAAGAGCTGCTCGTCGTCGAGAACCTCAAGAAGTACTTCCCGGTCACGAGGGGGATCGTCTTCCAGCGCCAGATCGGGGCCGTGCAGGCAGTCGACGACGTGTCCTTCACCGTCCGCCAGGGCGAGACGCTCGGCGTCGTGGGCGAGTCGGGCTGCGGCAAGTCGACGCTGGCCCGCTGCGTGATGCGGCTGCTCGAGTCGACCGCCGGGAAGATCATCTTCGACGGTCGCGACATCACCAAGCTCTCGCGCTCGGAGATGCGGCCCGTGCGGCGCGAGCTGATGATGGTCTTCCAGGACCCGTACGCCTCGCTGAACCCGCGCAAGCGCGTCGGGTTCATCGTCGCCGAGCCGATCGAGGTGCACGGGATCGGCACGCCGGCGCAGCGGAAGAAGCGCGTCCAGGAGCTGCTCGAGATCGTCGGTCTCAACCCCGAGCACTACAACCGCTTCCCGCACGAGTTCTCGGGGGGCCAGCGCCAGCGGATCGGCATCGCCCGGGCGCTTGCCGTCAACCCGAAGCTCGTCGTGTGCGACGAGGCGGTCTCGGCGCTCGACGTCTCCGTTCAGGCGCAGATCCTGAACCTGCTGAAGGATCTGCAGCGCGAGTTCGGTCTCACCTACATCTTCATCGCGCACGACCTCAACGTCGTCCGCCACGTGTCCGACCGGGTCATGGTCATGTACCTCGGCAAGGCGGTCGAGATCGCGACCAAGCAGCAGCTCTACACCGAGCCGAAGCACCCGTACACCGCCGCGCTGCTCTCCGCCGTGCCGATCGCGAACCCCGAGCTCGGCCGCGCCCGCAAGCAGATCGTCCTCGAGGGCGACGTTCCGAACCCGATCAACCCGCCCCCCGCCTGCCGGTTCCACACGCGCTGCCCCCGGTTCGTGGCGGGAACGTGCGACGTCGACGAGCCGGAGCTGATTCGCCACGAGGGGAGCAGCGAGAACCACGTCACGGCCTGTCACTTCCCGCTCGAGAAGTGGCCGATGACGGAGGAGGAAGTCAGGCGCGCGCCGGGCGCCGAGCAGGCGCCCGCAGCTGCGTAGGAGGATGGCCTGGTGATCCTGGGCGCGCTGCGCCGCTTCGCCTTGATGTACGGGTCGATCGGCGGGTCCACGGTCATCCTCTCGCTCTCGTTCGGAGCGCTCGCCGGCGCGCCGCTCTCGCGCTCGATCGCGATCGGGCTCTACCTGGTCGGGTCGCTGATCCTGATCTTCGGCTTCTTCGTGGGCAATCGTGGCCCCTTTCGGCACGACCACGGCGGCGACGACAGCTACACGTTCATCCCGCGCGGCATCCGGCGCGCCACGCTCCAGGAGCGCAGCGACGCGATCAACATCTCGGTGCTGTTCGTCGTTCTCGGCCTGGGGTTGATCCTGCTCGGAGTCCTGTCCGACTCCTCGCACAAGCTGCTCTAGCTCCGTTCGAGGTTTTACGCCCGCTGCTCTAACTTGGGCGGGCTTCGGCCGTCCAAGTAAGTGATGAGGCCTCTGGCTTGTGACCGGTCACGCGCCTGGATCTCGCTCCGGCTGGACGGCGAGCTGTCCAAGTTCGAGCACGTTCTGCTCGGCGCGCACCTCACCGTGTGCCGCGACTGCCGCCGGTTCGCAACCGACGTCGAGTGGCAGACGAAGGGCATCCGTGGAGCTCCGCTCGAGCATCTGACGCGCCCGATCACGATCCCCTCCACCCGCTCGTGGAGGCGGCCGGCTCTCGGCGTGTCGACGGCGGCCGTCGCCGCGTCGATCGCGGCGCTCGCCATCGGCCTCCGCGGCCCGTCCACCGCGCGGCCGCAGGCTCCGGCGCCTCGCGCGCTCCCGGCCGCGTCCATCCAGGGCACCGCCGGCGACACCAGCGGCGTCCGGCGGGGCGGCCTCTCGACCGCCGAGCAGGCGGTCGGCACGCTCCGCGGCGATCCCGACGCGAGCTCGTAGTTTTCGGGGCGTAACGTCCGGCGCCCCCGCCCGACGGTAACCTGGACCGATGCTGGCGTCACCCGTCACCCAGTACTCCTGAGGCCTCGACCACGCCGCCAGGCTGGCGGCCGCGGAGCGATGGCACGAGCTCTCTCGGGACCTCCCGAAGCGCGACCATCCGCTCCTGCGCTTCGCTAGACTCGGGTCGCTGAGAGCGCGCCTGCGCGCCCGGCGCCCAGTGCTGTCTCGACCCATCCAGGAGCCACATGTCTAGCACGGACAAGAACGGCCAGAACATCGGCAAGATCGTCGAGATCAAGGGCGTCGTGCTCGACGCCGTCTTCCCCGATCGCCTGCCCGAGATCTACGGCGCGCTCAAGATCATGGTCCCGGGGAACGACGGTGCGGCAGCGACCGAGCTGATCGCAGAGGTGCAGCAGCATCTCGGCGACGACCGCGTGCGCGCCGTGGCCATGGACTCGACCGACGGCCTCGCGCGAGGCGTCGACGTCGTCGACACCGGGAAGCCGATCACCGTCCCGGTCGGCGACGTCACGCTCGGACGGTTGTGGAACGTGATCGGCGAGCCGGTCGACCACAAGGACGCGGCACCGGAGGGCACCGAGCGCTGGCCGATCCACCGCGAGCCGCCCGCCTTCGCGGACCTGTCCTCGAAGCTCGAGATCTTCGAGACCGGGATCAAGGTGATCGACCTGATCGCCCCGTACGTGAAGGGCGGGAAGACAGGCCTGTTCGGCGGCGCCGGCCTCGGCAAGACGGTGCTGATCCAGGAGCTGATCCACAACATCGCCACCCAGCACGGCGGCCTGTCGGTGTTCGCCGGCGTCGGCGAGCGAACCCGCGAGGGGAACGACCTCTGGATCGAGATGACCGAGTCGGGCGTGATCTCGAAGACGGCGCTGGTCTACGGCCAGATGAACGAGCCGCCGGGGGCGCGCCTGCGCGTCGGTCTGGCCGGCCTGACGATGGCCGAGTACTTCCGCGACGAGTCCGGGCAGGACGTGCTCCTGTTCATCGACAACATCTNNTTCGTCCAGGCCGGCTCCGAGGTCTCCGCGCTGCTCGGCCGGATGCCGAGCGCGGTCGGCTACCAGCCGACGCTGGCCACCGAGATGGGGCAGCTCCAGGAGCGGATCACCTCCACCCGCACGGGATCGATCACGTCGGTCCAGGCCGTGTACGTCCCGGCCGACGACCTGACCGATCCGGCCCCGGCGAACACGTTCGCGCACCTCGACGCGACGACGGTGCTGTCGCGCGCGATCGTCGAGAAGGGCATCTTCCCCGCGGTCGACCCTCTCGACTCGTTCTCGCGCGCCCTGCAGCCGGGCATCGTTTCCGCCGAGCACTACGCGACCGCCACGGCCGTGCAGGAGATCCTGCAGCGCTACAAGGACCTGCAGGACATCATCGC
>PLBK01000021.1:0-38718 GCA_003134505.1 Actinomycetota bacterium
GCGAAGCCCGGCTCCGCCGCCGCCTGCCGCCGCCGGCGGCAGGATACGGCGCGAGCGGCGCTTGTCCGTACGTCGTTGTACTGTCCTGCGCGCCGCTCGCTTGTCTCCTTTGCCAGCGACGGCTCAGGAACCCGAGGGGGCCGCTTCTTCCTTGCCTTCGCGTTCATTGTTCTAGCCGCGCTCGCCGCGCCCGCGGCGGCGTTCGCCCACGCGTCGATCCGCGACTCGAAGCCGGCGTCGAGGCAGCGTCTCGAGCGAGCGCCGCGGCGGGTGGAGATCGACTTCGACCAGGCCGTGAAGGTCTTCCCGAACGGGATCAAGGTCTTCGACGCCCGCGGTCGTCAGTTCGCCCGGGACGTCCGCTCCGAGAGCGGTGGCCACGCCATCGTCGCCAGCCTGGCCCGCCTGCCGAAGGGCGCTTACACGGTGCGCTGGCAGGCCTTGTCCGGTGACGGCCATGTCGTCTCCGGCGTCTACACGTTCGGGGTGCGCGTGGCCGCGCCGGAACCGACCGATGCCTACGGCGCCTCGGGGCCGACGACCACCGAGAACGTGCTCCGCTGGCTCTACTTCGTCAGCCTGGCGCTCCTGATCGGCGGAGTCGCCTTCCGCCTGGTCGTGCTGCCCCGAACCGTGCCGCACGCCTTCGAGCGGGTGTTCTACGCGCTCGCGCTCGGCGGTGTGATCGGCGCGATCCAGATCGGCATCGTCGCTTTCCTCGTGCGCGCGGAGGACGCGCTGCAGCTTCCGTTCGGCCGGTTCGTCTACGGAGACCTGTCGGTGTTCGCCGACGGGACGCGCTTCGGGATCGCCTTCGTGGTGATGACGCTCGGCTTCGCGCTCGTCACCGCGCTCGTCTACCTCGCCTGGCTGACCGAGCGCCCCAGGCCGTTTCTGTGGCCGGCGCTCGTTCTCTCGCTCGGCCTCGCGGCGGGCCTCTCGCTCTCCGGCCATTCCGCGGTTGATCCTCCGGCCTCCAAGTGGTCCGAGCTCGCCGACTGGGTCCACCTCTCCGCGGCCTCGCTGTGGGCGGGGGGCGTCGTGATGCTGCTCGTCGCCTTCTTGACGGCGCCGGAGCTCCGGCGGCAGGCGTTCGTCCAGTTCGCGCGGCTCGCTCCGCTGCTGATCGGCCTGCTGCTCGCGGCCGGCATCTACCTGAGCGTGCTGCGGCTGCCGTCGCTGCACGATCTGTGGACGACCGGCTACGGCCACGTGCTGATCGTGAAGCTCGCGCTGGTGGCGCTGGCACTCGCCTGGGGCGGCTTCCACCACTTCGTCGTCGAGCCGCGCCTCGCCCGCCCCGGCGTGCAGAGCCGCGCCCGCGGGAGCCTCGCCGGCGAGATGGCCGTCGGGCTGGCGGTCCTGCTCGTCGCCGCCTTCCTCGTCAACTCGAAGCCGCCCGCCCGGCCGGCGCCGAGCCCGACGCAGGCGATCGGCGCAGCGAAGTCGCCGCGCCGCTAACGTCGTTGCATGCTCTGGTCGATCTCCGGGGGCGCGGGATTTCTGGGGCTGCACCTGGCGCGGCGGCTCCTCGCCGACGGTCACGCGGTGCGGACGCTCGACGTCGCGCCGCTCGACGACCCCGAGCTCGAGCGGTCGGTCGAGGAGTTGCGCGGCGACGTCCGCGAGCCGGGAAGGGCGCTCGCGCTCGTCGACGGCGCCGACGTGCTCGTCCACGCGGCTGCCGCGCTCCCGATCCGCGGGTCGCGCGAGGCGATCACGTCCGTCAACGTGGGCGGGACGGCGACGCTGCTCGCCGCGGCGCGCGAGGCAGGTGTCGGGCGGACGATCTTCATCTCCTCGACCGCGGTCTACGGCGTGCCGAAGGTGCATCCGATCTTCGAGGACGCGCCCCTCGTCGGTGTCGGCTCCTACGGCGAGTCGAAGATCGAGGCCGAGCGCGTCTGCCGGGAGTTCGCCGGACGCGGCCTCGACGTCGTCGTGATCCGCCCGAAGACCTTCATCGGCCCCGAGCGGCTCGGCGTCTTCGAGATCCTGTTCGACTGGATCCACGACAACCGGCGCATCTACGTGCTCGGCGACGGGAGCAACCGCTACCAGCTGCTCGCCGTCGAGGATCTCGTCGAGGCCGTCGTGCTGGCTGCCTCCGCAGACGGCGTCGCGGGCGAGGCGATCAACGTCGGCGCGCAGGATTTCGGCACCGTCCGCTCCGACCTGCAGGCGCTGATCGACCACGTCGGCTCGTCGAGCCGCCTGACGCCGATCCCGGCGCGGCCGGCCGAGATCGCGCTGCGGGCGCTCGAGCTGGCACATCTGTCGCCGCTCGCCGAGTGGCACTACAAGACGGCGCACCGCGATTCGTTCGTCGACGTGACCAAGGCGGAGCGACTGCTGGGCTGGCACGCGCGGCTCTCCAATGCCCAGGCGCTGTGCGAGACGTACGACTGGTACGTGGCGCACATCGACACCCTCGGCAAGGCCGGCACGACGCATCGCGTCCCGTGGAACCAGCAGGCCCTGGGCCTGCTCAAGCGGCTCAGCTGAGGCAGCCGTGTCCGACTGGGACACGCTGTTCGACGAGCTCTACCTGCGGACGTACGCGCAGCTCGGCGACCCGGAGACCGGCAGGCGCCAGGCTGAAGGCGTCGTCCGGCTCGTCGGCCTCGAGCCGGGTGCCGACGTCCTCGACTGTCCCTGCGGCTACGGCCGGCACTCGATCGAGTTCGCCCGCCTCGGGCTCCACGTCGTCGGCGGCGACCGCTCGCAGGCGCTGCTCGCCGAGGCGAAGCGGCGGGCCGGCGAGGACGAGTGGCCGCGCTTCGTCCGGGCCGACTACCGGGAGCTGCCGTTCGAGGATGCGAGCTTCGACTGCGTCACGAACCTGTTCACGTCGCTCGGTTACTGGGGCGACGAGGACGACCGCCGCGCGATCGCGGAGTTCCGGCGCGTGCTGCGGCCGGGCGGCTCGCTGGTCGTGGAGACAATGCATCGCGACCACCTGATGGCGATCTACAGCCCGAGGTCCTGGCGGGAACTGCCGGACGGCTCGCTGGTGATCGAGCAGCGGGAGATCGACTACGAGCGCGGTCTGAGCGTGACGCGGCACGAGCTCGTCGAGCCGGACGGCAACCGGCTCGCGGCGCCCTACGAGGTGCGCGTGTACACGGCGACCGAGCTGATCGGCTTCGCGCGCGACGCCGGCTTCGCGCAGGTGTCCTGCTACGGCGACTTCGACAAGACGCCGCTGTCGAGGGACACGCGGCTCGTCCTGGTCGCCCGTTAGCTCGTGCCGATAGTCCCCAGGTCGTACCCCTCCGCCCTGAGGTCGTCGAGGGCCGTCTGCATCCGCTTGACCGCGTAGCTGTTCGTGACGTCGAGTTCGCCCGCGAGCCGTGGGAAGTCCGTGACCCTCGCCCTCTGGATCCTGTCGACCACTCGCCGTGCTTCGTCGGCCAGCTCCAGGACTGCCGCCGCGAGGCTGTCCTGGGCGGCGTGGGCTCCCGGCGCCAGCTCGAGCGTGACGATCTGCGAAGCAAGCGGGCCCAGGGATGTGCTCAGGTCCTGGGCCGACGTGACGTAGAGCTTCCTCGCGGACGCCATCTGGCCGGGCGCGCAACACCCCTCGGTATGGGCGAGCTCGAGCGCTCCCAGCACGGGGCCGAGCGCGTCGATGGTCATTCGCACCGCGTCGATCGACCCCGGACTCGACGAGCTGCTGCCTCCACCGCAGCCGGGAGCGACCACAGCGAGCGCGGAGATGGCGAGCAAAGGAACGATCAGTCGTCTCAACGGCCCCCCGGGTCGCTCGAGGAGCATCGGCAGGATAAAGGCGTCTAGCCGCAGAGCTCGCGGGCCACGGCGAGATAGACGTCGAGGCAGCGTTCGAGGTCGGCGAGCTCGACCCATTCCTCGGCCTCGTGCAGGCCTTCGCCGCCGGGCCCGAAGAGGACGGTCGGGATTCCGGCCGCGGCGAACAACCCGGAATCGGCCCAGAAGGGCATGCCGACGACCTCGGGATCGCCTGCGCACCGGCGGACGAGCTCCACGAACGGCTCGTCGGGCGCAAGCTCGTAGGCGTCGCGGGCGAACGGAACCCGGACGTCCGCACGGAAGTCCGGGTCGCCGTCACCGGCCGCCTCGAGGATGCCCTCGAGCTCGGACTCGACGTCTGCCCGGGCCTCGCCGGGCAGCGTCCGCCGCTCGCCGAGCAGCGTGCAGCGCTCCGGGTAGCTCGACAGCTCCTGCCCGCCCTCGATCACCGACGCATGCGCGGAGCCGGTGCCGAGGAGCGGGTGAGCGGATGCCGACTGCAGCCGCCGGTCGAGCTGCTCCAGGCCGACGAGGACGCGCCCCATCCGGACGATCGCGTCGAGCCCGCGATCCGGTCGCGACCCATGCGCGGCGCGGCCGGCCACCGTGATCTCGAAGCCCACGAAGCCGCGATGCGCGACGGCCAGCCGGAGCCAGGTCGGCTCCGCCACGATGGCCGCGTCCGCCCGGAACCGCTCGAGCACCGCCTGCGTTCCGATACTGCCCGCTTCCTCGTCCGCGACCGCCGTCACGAGGACGTCGCCGCGGAGCCCGAGCCGCGCCGCCTCGCGGCCGGCGAGCATGATCGCGGCCAGGCTCCCCTTCATGTCGAGCGCGCCGCGCCCGTAGAGCCGTCCCTGCTCGACGCGGGGAGCGAGCGGTGCGTCGATCCCCGCCGTTCCGACGGTGTCGAGGTGCGCGTTCAGGAGCAGCGAGCGGCCGCCGCCCGATCCGCGTGCGACGGCGACGACGCTCGGCCGGCCGGCCACCGGCTCGAGCACCTCGACGTCGAGCCCCGCCCGCTCCAGCCAGGCCGCGGCGAAGTGCGCGATCTCGGCTTCTCCGGCCGCATCCGCGATCAGCGACGGGTTGACGGAGTCGATGGCGACGAGCTCCGCGGTCAGGCGGGCCAGCTCGTCCATCGACGCCTAGCCGGAGACGAGGCTCGCGCCCGCGGAGAGCACGGACCCGATCGACGCGTCCAGGATCTCGACAGCGAGGTCGATCTCGTCCTCGGTCACGGTCAGCGGCGGGGCGAGGCGGAAGCAGTTCGCGATCTTGCCCGAGCGGACGATGTTCATCGACAGGCCGCGTGCCAGGCACTCGTCCGTCACCGCGCGGCCGAGCTCGTCCGCGGGAGCCTTGGACTCGCGGTCCGTGACCAGCTCGAGCCCGACCAGGAGGCCGCGCCCGCGAACGTCGCCGATCTGCTCGTGCGAGCGCTGCAGCTCCCGCAGGCGCGCGAGCAGGTATTCGCCCGCCGTCGCCGCGCGCTGGACGAGGCCCTCCTCCTCGATTACGTCCAGAACAGCCAGTCCGGCCGCAGCCGGCAGCGGATCCGAGACGTGCGAGGTGACGTGGAGGAAGCCCTTGCGCTCGCAGTCCTCCGCGATGGCTGCCGACGTGATCGTGGCCGCGAGCGGCAGGCCGCCGCCGAGTGTCTTCGACAGCGTGAGCAGGTCGGGCACGATCCCGTCGCGTTCGAACGCGAACATCGTCCCGAGCCGTCCGAGACACGTCTGCGCCTCATCGAGGACGAGCAGCATCCCGCGGCGGGCGCAGTGCTCCTTCAGTCGCGCGAGGTAGCCGTCCGGCGGGACGATGATGCCGCCCGTCGACAGCACCGGCTCCGCGATCACGGCCGCGAGCGAGCCGACCGACTGCTGGTCGACGAGCTCGAAGCCGGCGTCGAGGCAGGTGCAGTCGCACGCGCCGTCGCAGTGCCGGATCGGGCAGCGGTACGCGTATGGTGCGGGCAGCGCGAACGACCCGGGCAGGAGCGGCCCGTAGCCCGAATGCGCCATCGAGAAGTTCACCGACGCGATGCCGGCGAGCAGCCCGTGGAAGCTCCGCGTCAGCCCGACCACCTCGAACCGGCCGGTGTGCAGCTTCGCCAGCTTGAGCGCGACCTCGTTCGCCTCGGAGCCCGTGTTGAGCAGGATCGAGCGCTCGAGCGGCGCAGGCACGAGGCCGGCCAGCCGCTCGGCGAGCGCCAGCACCGGCTCGGAGAGCATCCACGAGTTCAGGTGCACGACCTCGTCGAGGGACTGCCGGATCGCGGCCGAGATCCTCGGATGGCCGTGCCCGATCGTCGAGCAGATCTGGCCGGACGTGAAGTCGAGGATCCGGCGGCCGTCCGTCGTCTCCACCCACGCGCCCTCGGCCCGCGCGACCACGAAGGGCGCGAAGCCGGACGCGTAGCGGATCAGGAAGCGCTCGCGCTCGTCCACGTCACGGAGTCTCGCAAAGCTCACGCAGGCGCTGTGCGTACGCGGGCGCGGTCGGCTCGTCCTCGTGCTTGAAGTACGCGTAGACGTCGATCCCGTCGGCGAGCACCGGCCGGAGCCGCCCGGCCCAGTCGGCGAGCCCGGCCTCGTCGTACGGCGGCTCGCGCAGGCGGAGGTAGCGGAAGGGCGCATTGCCCTCGAGCGAGTCGACCAGCGCGTGACCCTCCAGGTCGATGCCGGCCCAGCTCTCGTGCCGGAACTCGAACGCATAGCGGAGCGTGGGGTCGAGCGAGTCGAGGAAGAGCCTGAGCAGGCCGTCGTCACGTGGCCGGGTGGGCGGCAGCTGGACGAGGATCGGGCCGAGCCGGTCGCCGAGCGCCTGGACTCGCTCGCAGAACGTGCCGATTCCGTCCACGCGCCCGAAGTGCGTGATCTGCCGGCTCATCTTGACCGCGAACCGGAAGTCCTCCGATGTCTGCGCGGCCCAGGCGCGCAGCTGCTCCTCGGAGGGGAGCCGGTAGAAGGTCGCGTTCAGCTCGACGCTGTTCAACCGCTCCGCGTAGACGCGCAGGAACGCGTTCGCCTTCGTCCCGGCCGGGTAGAAGTCCGGCTTCCAGGAGGCGTAGGAGAAGCCGGAGGATCCGACAGAGAGCGTCGCCATCGATGGAAGTGATACCGGAGAGCTCGCCCGTCGCCGGGCCTAGCTCGAGCGGGGTCGAGCGATCTGCCCGAACATGTGAGCGATGCCGGAGACGGAGGCCAGGCGCCGTCCATCGCTCGGAGCCACCTCGTGGGTCGGCCTGGCGCCGCTTGCCGCGCTGATCGCCGTCGCCGCGCTCGCCGGCTGTGGCCCGGGCTCCGGGCAAGCCGGCAGCGGCCTGGTCGCGATCGGCGCGGGATTGCACGGGCCGAAGGGCCTGAAGGCGACCGTCTTTGCGCGCGGGCTCGAGCTGGCGTCCGCGTTCGCGTTGGACGCGCAGGGACGACTCTGGGTCGCAACCTCCGGCGAGAACACGCACGGAACGGACGGCGTCTACGTCGTCGCGCGGGCGGGCACACGGCCGGTCGAGGTCATCCCTCATCTCCGCGGGCCGCTCGGCCTGCTCTGGTACCGGGGAACGCTCTACGTCTCCTCGATCGGGCGAGTCGACGCGTTCGGCGGGCTGCGCGGGATGCGGTTCACGACCAGGACGACCATCCTCAGCGGCCCGGTCGCGGGCGGTGAGAACAACAACATCGTCCTTGCGCCGGACGGGCGGATCCTGATGGGCGTCACCGCGTCGTGCGATCACTGCACGCCCAGCTCGAAGTGGTCGGGATCGATCGTGTCGTTCCGCCCCGACGGAACCGACCTGCGGCTGTATGCGAGCCGGATCAGGGCCGCCTTCGGTCTCGCTGTCTACCCCGGCACGAGCGACCTGCTCGTGAGCATGAACCAGCGCGACGATCTCGGAGCAAAGACCCCGGGCGACTGGCTCTCACTCGTCCGTCCGGGCGAGAGCTGGGGCTTCCCGGCCTGCTACGGGCAGGGAGGTGCCGTCTGCAAGGGCGTCCCGAGGCCGCTGGCGGTGCTGGATCCGCATGCCGCCGCGGGCGGGGTCGCCGTCGTAACGGGCGGGCTCGGCCCATCCTTCGGAACCTCGGCCCTCGTCGCCGAATGGCAGCGGGCGAAGGTCCTGCGCGTGGCGCTCGTCAGGTCGGGAACGACCTACAAGACCTCGGTCTCGACCTTTCTCACCGGCATGGAGAACCCGCTTCCCGTTATCACGACGAGGGCCGGCGGGGTGCTGGTGGGCGACTGGGGCAGCGGGACGGTCTACGAGATCACGAGACGCTGAGTGAGGGCCTCCGCCCTGCTGCCCGGCCGGCGGAACGAGCCGGCGGGCAGCAGGTGGAGTCGTCGTCAGACGTTCGAGGGTGAGTACATGGTGTTCGACGACGCGCCGGACGACGAGCCCATGTTCGGGCAGTTGCCCTTGTGCGTCGACTGGCTCTTGGGTGCCGTCTGGCTCTTCGGCGTCGTGCTGCCGGGCTTCGAGGCGGCCATGGCGACCGCGCCCCAGGTGCCTGCAGCAGCGACGGCGACAACCACCGGCATCGCCAGAAGCAATCGCTTTGATTTCAGCAACCGGTTCTCCTTTCTCGCGAGGTTGGAGACAGACGTATGGAACCAGCCCCGCATAAGGAACCGCTGAGAGCTCGGTAAGAATCCCGGCTGAGGGTTGTCAGGCAGCCCCGCTACAGTCCAGGCGGTGGCTACCGCGACCGACGTGATCCCCGAGAACACGATCCAGGTGCTCGACCACGGCTTCGTCCGGCTGGACGACGCCATGGCGACCGATCTGTCCGTCGTCAACTCGGCGCGCGTCTCGTTCGGGCGCCGGAAGACCGAGATGGACGAGGCCGACGAGGGCCTGATCCGGTTCCTGATGCGCGATCGGCACGGATGCTACGACGATGCCACGGACGTCCTGACCGCCGACGGCTGGAAGGCCTGGCCGGAGGTCACGGGTGATGAGTTGTTCGCAACGCGGTCGCGGGCCGGCGAACTTGAATACCAACCCGCGCTACGGCTCGTTCGCAAGGAATACCGCGGCCACATGATCGGATTCGAAGGCATGAGTGTCGACCTGCTCGTGACTCCGGATCATCGGGTGCTCGCGTCCACCTCGACTACACGCGCCACACGCGCACAGCCGCGCTACAGCCTGAGACCGGCTCATTCCGTCCTCTGGCGCGCGCATCGTCACGTTGCCACGGCCAACTGGTCAGGCCCGAGGGTCGACTGGATGCGTTTCGATGATCTGAGCTTCCCGCCAGGCCCTCTTCTCTCGCTGGTCGGGCTGTTCATCGGCGATGGCAACCTCAGCGATCGCGCTAGTGAGCTGAGTTTCAACCTCCGAAAGGAGCGGACGATCGGGTTCCTGCGACGCGTGGTAGGCGAGTCGGGACTCGAGCTCAGGTCGCGGGGCGAGCGTTTCGGGGTACCGGTCGGGCGAGAGCTGCGGATGCTGTTCAAGGCCTGCTACGACGGGAACCGCGAGAAGGTCATCCCGAGGCGGCTGCTGAGCCTCGACCCGTCTCTTCTCGAGCCGCTCTATGACGGGCTGCTGGAATCGGACGGCTCGCGGTCGCTCAGAGCTTCTGGCGGCGAACGCCAGACATACATGACGACGAGCAAGCGACTTGCCGACAGCGTGCAGGAGTTGGCGCTGAAGCTCGGGCGAAGTGCGAGCGTCCGGCCTCACCTCGCGCGCCCGGGCGACGGACACTACGGACACAAGCCGCGGTGGCGAGTCACGATTTACGCACCTCGGAACTCGAGGCCGGGGCTCTGCCGGACCCGTTCGGAGGCCGAGAGCCACATGGGGGTCGAGCGCTACGACGGCGTCATCCACTGCGTCGAGGTGCCGAACTCCACGCTCTACGTGCGTCGCCACGGCTTTCCCGTGTGGTGTGGCAACACGCCGTTCGAGCACAACTCGTTCCGGTTCCACGTCCGCGCGCCTATCTTCGTCGCCCGCGAGTGGTTCCGGCACCGCGTCGGCTCGTTCAACGAGTTCAGCATGCGCTACGCGCGGGCCACCGACGACTTCTACCTGCCCGACGCGGAGGACGTGCGCACGCAGGTCGGCAAGCCGGGCGCCTATTCGTTCGAGCCGGTGCCGCCCGAGCTGGCCGAGCAGACGCGTGAGGAGCTGCAGGCGGTCTACGAACAGGCCTATGCGACGTATGAGCGGCTCGTCGAGGCCGGCGTCGCGCGCGAGCTGGCCCGTTGCGTGATACCGGTCGGCGCCTACACCGAGTTCTACTGGACGGTCAACGCCCGAGCGCTGATGAACTTCGTCGCCCTGCGCGCGCACGAGAACGCGCAGCGCGAGATCCGGCGCTACGCGGAGGCCGTCGAGGCGTTGTTCGCCGAGCGCATGCCGGTCACGCACGCGGCCTTCGTCGCGAACGACCGCACCGCGCCGTAACGCGCGCGGTCAGGTCGACATCACGACCGGAGCGGTCTTCGCTCCGGTCGCGTGCTTGACCACGACCCAGCCGTCGAAGCGGTGGTTCTGCCGCAGGTCGGTGAGGTCGTACGGCACCGACAGCCGGAACGTCGTCTGCGCGCCGTCGACGACGAAGTCGCCGCAGGCGAGCGTGGGGTGGCCGTGCTCCGACAGGAGCAGCTCGTACCAGCCGCCTTTCGCCAGGTGCGGAAGGCCCCGGACGACCATCTCGAGCGGATAGTTGCCGCCGGAGTCGTGAGTCCCGATCCTGATGTCGGCCGTCGCGGCGACCAGCCGCCCGACGCCGTGCATCGGCACGACGGCCGAGGCGGAGAAGCTCGCGCGCTTGTCGGCGACCGCGTAGCCGATGAAGAACGCCGCGGCGGCGATGGCCGCGGCCAGCGCGAACACCGTGGCCGGGCGGCGGCGCTTGAACTCGAGCACCTTCGACTCCTCGACCTCCGGTGCGTGCTCGAGCTCGGGCGACAGCTCGGGCGGCGGCCCGGCCGCGACGAGCAGGTCGTGGACGCGCCGGAGCCGGTCGAGCTCCTCGCGCCCGCCCTCGTCGCCGACCAGATCGCGGAAATCGGGTTCGTTCGTCAATGCAGCTCCTCTTCCAGCTCGTCCGCCAGGCGGGCGAGCGCGCTACGCGTGCGCGTTTTCACCGTACCGAGCGGAATCCCTACCAGGTTGGCGATCTCGCTTTGCGACAGGCCGCTCCAGTAGGCGAGCTCGATCAATCGGCGCTCCTGGTCGGGCAGCGTCTCGAGCGCGTTGTGGACGCGCCAGGAGAGCCAGCTCTGCTCGGCCTGCTCGTCCGGGCCTGCCTCGGTGGTCGCCTCGTCGGGCGCCTCCGCCGGCGGCTCGCGCCGCGCCCGCCCGCGGTCGGAGATGCTGTTCCGCGCCACGGCGAAGAGCCACGGGGCGGCGGGGCCGCGCTCCGGTCGGTACGTCCTGGCGGCCCGCCAGATCGCGGCGAAGGTCTCCTGCATGGCGTCCTCGGCGCGACCGCGGTCGCCGAGCCGGCGCAGTGCTATGCCGAGCACGGAGCGCGAGTAGCGACGGTAGAGCACCTCGAAGGCGTCCCGGTCCCGGAGGCCGACGCGCTCGAGCAGCTCCTCGTCCGAGGGTCGAAGGTCGCTCACTTCGTGGATCGTCGCGGCTTTCGTCACGGTCGGCAAGCGGAACGGTCGCTCCAGGGCGCAGTCCATGGCCATCGCAGGTGTTACGGCAAAGGTCGGCGGGCGGATTTTTTCTCGCCGCGCAGCGGCTCGAAGGCATCGCCGTGGGAACAGCAGATCGGCCCACGGCGATTTTCTCGCCGCGTTGCGGCGGTTATGCTCCCTCCGCTTTCGAATCCGAACGGAGAGGACCTGGATGACGACGCTTGCCTTCAACGCAGAAGAGATCGCCCCGCGTGAGCTGAAGCCGAGCCTGTACGAGCTCGACGGCATCTCGCGGCAGACGGTGGAGGCCCACTACAAGCTCTACCAGGGCTACGTGAACAAGCGCAACGAGATCCTGGGCAAGCTGGCCGAGGTCGACCTGTCGGCCGCGAACCAGGTCTACTCGGAGCTGCGCGCGCTGAAGGTCGATCTGAGCTTCGCGGTCGGCGGCGTCAAGAACCACGAGATCTACTTCGAGCACCTGGGCGGCGATGGCGGGGCGCCGACCGGCGCGATCGCGAGCCTGATCGAGCGCGACTTCGGCTCCTTCGACGCCTGGAGGGCCGACCTCAAGGCGACGGGCATGGCCGGCCGCGGCTGGGCCTGGGCCGCCTACGACTGGGACGAGGGGCGGCTCGTCAACTACGTCGGCGACGCGCAGAACACGTTCCCGATCTGGAACGCGACGCCGCTCGTGGCGCTCGACGTCTACGAGCACGCCTACTTCCTCGACTACCAGACCGACCGCGCGTCCTACATCGAGGCGTTCTTCGCGAACCTCGACTGGGGCGTCGTCAACGGCTGGATCTCGGGCTACGGGATCCGGGTGTAGCCGTGGCTGCGGGGTAGGACGGAGCGCGCGCGATGCTGATCGCGCTGTTCATGGTCATCGGCTACCTGGCGGGGAGCTTCACGTTCGGGTACTGGCTGGTGCGCTGGACGAAGGGCGTCGACATCCGCTCGGTCGGCAGCGGCAACATCGGCGCGACGAACGTCTGGCGGACATACGGCGCGAAGTACGGCCTGCCGGTGATGGCGCTCGACATCGTGAAGGCGTTCGTGCCCGTGTTCGTGGCGACGCACGTGAACGGCCACCTGACGGGGGTGCTCACGGGCGCGGCGGCGATGGTCGGGCACGCGCGGCCGATCTACCTGAAGTTCGCGAAGGGCGGGAAGATGGTGGCGACGGCCGGCGGCGCGTTCCTCGGCGTGGCGCCGCTGCTCGGGTTCGCCGGCGTGGGCGTGTGGCTGATCGTGTTCGCCGTGACGCGCTACGCGTCGCTGTCGTCGATCCTCGGCGCGGCGTCGCTNNGCGGCCGGCGCGGGGGTGGCCGTGCTGCACCGTGCGAACGTGCGGCGGCTGCTGGACGGGACCGAGGGCAAGTTCCGGCTCCGGCGCGGGGAGCAGGCCGGGCCGGCCGAGGTGCCCGCGAGTCGCTGAGCTCTCTCTAGCCGAAAAGCTCTGTGGCTCGAATCGCCGCGTCGGTGCGGGTGCGCGCGCCGAGCTTCTGGCGGATCTTCCTCACGTGCACCTTGGCCGTCCCTTCGGTGATGAAGAGGACTCGGCCGATCTCCTTGTTCGTGAGGCCCTGCGTGACGAGCTCGAGAACCTCGCGCTCGCGCTTCGTCAGGACGGCCAGGCCCGGCTGCTCGGGTGCCGACGGAAGCCGCAAGCCCACGGATTGGGCCAAGTCATGGTCGCGCGCCCGCTCGAGGATGGTCTTGAGCTGGTCGTGGTTGACCTCGTCCTTCGCAAGGAGCTGAAGCAACTCCGGGCACGCTCGGTACGCCGTGACGAACGCGTCGATGTTGCCTGTGTCGAGCGCGATCTGGAAAGCCTCCTCTGCTGTGCTCAGAGCTGAGCGCCTACGGTTGACTGCGAGGACGGCTCTTGTCCAGGGAATTAGAGCTCGCACTTCGATTCGGGGCGACATCAACGAAGCGCGGTCTGACAGCGCCGCCGCCTCCCTGGCTTGTTTCGCGACGGCTAGTGCAAGTGACCACCAGGCAAGATATTCGGCTTCCATGGATTTGTTCGACTGTGGGAACTGATAGGACTCAAAATCGCCAATCGCTTCTTTCTCAAGGCCGGTCACCAGATGCGTGCGACCGCGAAGCGCTCCGATATTGACACGAAGAAAGAGGTCACTCTCTCCAAGAGGCGCTCTCTCGGAGACGTTGAGATCCGTCTTGCATCCTCGAAAGTTGCGCAGTCCCCAAAGCGCGAGCGCACGTTGCGCGTGCGCGTGTGGCAGTGCGAACGTGAGACCATATGTGGTCGCGAGTTCGATTTCGGTTTCAGCTGATTTGAACGCATCTTCATAGCGACCGCCTAGCGCGAGCAAGGCGCCGCGCACGTTGAGAAAGCTTGAATGAATCATGGGGTCGCGCGATTTCATTGCCAAGGGTGCGAGAGAATCGGTGTACTCAAGCGCTTCCTGAAGGCGCCCGATTAGAGACGCCATCATCAGCCGACCTGTCCCGGTCCGAAGTAGTCCGTCGACCGTGTCGCCGGATCGCTCCTCGAGCTCGGCGAGCAGAGTTTCAGCTTCACTCACCTCATCAAGCCTGGTCGTAGCTGAGAATCGCCCCCATAGGGCTTGACACCAGTCGACATCGGATTGAGCGGCATCGGCTGCCCCAGCGAAGTGCTTCAGTGCGATTTCGCTTCGCATCATGAGGTGTGCGCTTGTTCCGGCGATCCACAGAGCCTTGGACTTGAAGGCGTGCGCTTTTGGCAGGTGACGGTCAGCCTGCATCGCCAGGGCTCGTGCCTCCTGCCACTCACCCGTGTGGAGCGCGACCTCAGCCTCCGCGAAGTCGATGATCGGAGAGTCGACGCGATGACTGTCCGCCGTTTGGATCCAGTGAGCAAGTGTAGGAAGCCTTGACTCGTCGAGGATCCGCGGCAGTGCCGCCTCGAGGAGTTCGATCAGGAGGTCCTCGTCGAAGAACTTCTCAATCAGCGCGAACGCATCGTCCCATTCCTGATGCTCGATAAGTGTTCGGCCGAGGCCCGCCACGATCGCTCCGTCGGGGTCGTCTCTGCTCTCGACGAACTTCGAGGCCAGGAACGTACGCAACAGCGGGTGAAACTCCAGTCGGTCGCGGGAGCCGGCGAGGAAGAACCCGAGCTTCGCCGCCTCGTCGATGACGTGCGATGCGCGGTCACCGGCGAGCGACTCGGCGATGTCCGGAGTGATGGTCGGTGCGAGCGCGAGCCGCCGGAGGCCCTCCTGGATGTCACGAGGAACGGCCTGGTACAGCTCCTCGGCGAAGTACGTGTAGAGCTCATCGGGCATTCCCGCCTTGGGTAGGTCGAGCTCGTCGGCAAGCGCCGCGAGGCCGATCAGCGCAGGCCACCCGTCGGCCAGCGCGATGAGGCCACCTGTCTGATGAGCGACGTGAGTTGCGAGCACGAAGCGCGCTTCGTGCTCGCTCATGGCCAGTTGGTTCCGGCCGACCTCGTAGATCTCTCCGTAGAGCAAACGTCTCGCCGTCGCCCAGCTTGGTCGCGAGCGGCCGGACACGAGCAGCCGAACCGGGCAGGCGGATCCGAGATGCTCGACGAATCGTTCGGCGGGCTCCGAATCACACGCGAACTGGTAGTCGTCGAACGCGAGCCATGCATCTGCCGGCCAATCACGGAGGTCGTCGGCAAGCAGCTCTGCGAGCGCCTCGACCTCCTCGGTGGGCGCGTTCGAGACGCGCAGACGCGTCGCCATCCGCTCCCCGGCGCCCGGAACGACGGTCGCGGCCGCCTTCACGAGCCCGTGGGCGAGGGCGGCCACGTCCGCAGCAGCGGACGTCCCCCGGTACCACGCGTGCGGCCGCGCGCTCAGCCACTCACGCGCCAGCGTGGTCTTCCCGTAGCCGGCGGGGGCGACCAGAACGATGATGCGAGCGGTGCTCTCATCGAGAAGGCGCGTCAGCCGCGGGCGCTCGATGATGTGACTGCGCCCTGCCCCGAGCGCTTCACCTGTCTCGAGGCTCACCGGCCACCTCGGAGCCGCCTGCCCACCCTCGGCACCGTAGCGCGAATCCCGCTCGAATTCGAGCACCCCGGCACCCGCGCTGAGCAGATCAGCAACGGGCACCGGGGGCTCTCTTACTGCCTGTGACCGGCTCGAGCCACCATTCGTGTCGCGAGTGGGTCGTCGCCGGTCACGGCGCGGTAAGCGGCCGGGATCTGACGCCGCCGGGGAACGCCGAGCTTCTGGCGGAGGATGTCCGAATGAGCCTTGGCTGTTCTCGGCGAGATGCCGAGTCGTTCGCCGATCTCCTCGTTCGAGCAGCCTGCCGCAATCAACTCGACGACCTCCCGCTGACGGGCCGTGATCGCCGGAATCGCGCTCTTGAGGGTCTCGTACATGATGGGCGCGACGCTACAAGCGCCCTCCCCGCGCCGCTATTGACCTAAAGACGTATCTTCGTGCCGTTACACGGCGTTACGAGCCGTGGCGCCCCGGACGAAGCTGGCTTCGTGCCCTCGCGCGTTCGCCTCGCGCAGGCCGTCCTCTCCGAGCGCACCGATCCGGAGCAGCAGCTCGAACTCGTCGCGTAACCGCGTCCGCATCATCTCCGGCCCGTCGGTCGCGATCGTGAACGGCACCTCGTGCTCGACGAAGGCGCGCATCGTGTCGCGAAGCTCGTCCTCGCCCGCGAGCGCCTTCGTCAGCAGGTTCGAGGTCGGGCAGATCTCGAGCACGATCCCGCGCGCGGCGAGCTCGCGCATCAGCCCCGGCTCGCGCGCGGCCAGGATCCCGTGGCCGATCCGGTCGGGCCGGAGCGTCTCGACCACCTCGGCGATCTCCTCGATCCCCTGGTCGCCGCCCTCCTCACCCACATGGATCGTCACGCCGAGGCCGGCCGAGCGAGCCTCCTCCACGTGCGGCGCCAGGTCGCGATAGGGATAGCGCGCACCACCGGGCCGCGGGCCGGCGATGTCGACGCCGACGATCCCGCGCGAGGCCCAGCGGATCGCCTTCTCGACGATCACCGCGTTCTGTGTGTCGGTGAACGTCCGGTCCATCATCAGGATCAGCCCGGCCTCGACCTGCGGGTACTCGAGCTCGGCCAGGTCGAGGCCGCGCACGGCGGCGAGGATGATGTGGTCGAGGTCGCGCTCGCCGCCGCGGTTCCGCTTCATCGGGTTGAAGCGCAGCTCGAGCGTCGTGATGCCCTGCGAGCGGTAGGCGCCGCCGATCGCGCCGTGCACCGAGCGCTCGACGGCGAGCGGGCTCGACTGGATCAGCTCCGTCCAGTGGTAGATCGCGTCGAGCGCGTCGAGGTTCGGCACGCCGCGCGGGTCGGAGACCGTGACGAGCCGGTCGAACTCCCAGTAGTCCTTGACCGGCAGCGCGATGCCCTGCTCGTGGGCGAGGCTCCACATCGCGTCGGACGCGACCGACCCGCCGAGATGCGTGTGAAGCTCGGCCAGCCCCCCGGGGAAGTCCACGCGGCGAGTCTAGCCGGGTAAGCGCGCGGCGCTTCCCAGCCAGAGAAAGATGCGGCCGCCGAGCAGCTGGAGCACCGCCAGGATCGAGACCAGCGCCGGAAGAAGCGCGATCACCGCGAACCACCACCAGTTCGACACCGGGCCTAGGTCGAACCCGCTGCGGAGCGCGCCCCAGACGACTCCGAAGATCGCCCCGGACAGCAACCCGAGGACCGCCAGCGCGCCTGCGATGCGAGGGACGAGCGGCAGCGCGAGCAGCGACTTGAAGAAGAGGCTCTTCCCGGCGTCGAGGAGCCGCATGTACCCGGCGGGCGGCTTGTCCGAACCGGCCAGTTCGGCCACCGGCTGGAAGCACCAGCCGGGAGCGTTCGGCGGCGCCTTGACCAGGCCGGCCATGCCCGGATTGCCGGCCGCCCACCCGTCGATCTCGAAGGCACTCATCTTGTAACCGCTGTACATCAGGGAGAACGCCTCGGCGTCGGCAAAGGAGTCGAGATCGGTCCGAAGACGGGCGAGGCACCGCTGGACGTCCCGATTGATGCCGTAGTCGGTCAGGGGCGGCCCCGGCGGAATCTCGAGACGGGCGCCTGGAGGCACGGTTCCGGCCGGGACTCCGCTGAGGAGGTGCATGAGCGCTGCCTGAGGCTGGAGCTCGTTGTGGGCGCGGATGAGCTGCTCGATCCGCACCCGCGTTCCGTAGATGCTCATCGTCCGCTGTGCGACCGGGATGGCGAGCGGCGGCGGCTTGTGCCGGTCCGGCATCAGGCCCGACGCGTCGCTGATGATCGCCGCGTCGCACTCCATGTCGAACAGCGCCTGGACGCCCTGGTTGTCGTGGACGCCGCCGTCGACGAGCTGCACGCGCCGGCCGCCGTACATGTCGCTGACTGACAGCGGATGGAACAGGAGCGGCACGCACGCGGATGCGGCGACGGCCTTCGCGAGCGGGAAATCCTGCTGCAGGGCGGGTACAGCGGGCTCGCGCTGGTCCACGTCGGGCAGCTTGAAGTACGCCTGCTCGAGCCGCTCGTTGACGTCGATCGACTCCAGGAGCGCCTTCGCCTTCGGATCCTCCGGCTCGGGCTCGCCCATCCGCACCGCCTCGAAGCGCCAGTTGTGCCCGGTGTTGAGCGAGGTCGCGTTCATCACCAGGATCGGCACTTTCGCGGCGAGCGCCTGGTTGTGGACCCAGGGGTTGAACGGCTCCTCGCCCTTGTACTCCGCAGGCTTCGTGACGAGCCAGCGCAGCTCGATCTGCCGCTCCCGCGGGTCCCGCCCGCCCCGCTTCTCCGGATCGCCCCAAGCCTTCTTGTAGAGGTAGCGGTCGTAAAGATCGCCGACGCGGTCGCTGCGCGAGTACTTCCGGCCAAGCGCCATCCGGTAGTTCTTGAACGGGTTCAGGAGGATGCGCCCGCGGATGTTCTTGCGGACCCCCTCGAGGAAGTCGACCTGGACGTCACGGACGAGCGCGCGGTAGTCGTCGTCGGTCGGCGCGGCGTTCGTCTCGAGCAGCTTCTTCAGATGGACGAAGTAGTACGCGCCGACGATCGTGCCTCCGGAGACGGTCGAGATCACGCTGACGCTGCGGAGCAGGCCGATGTCGGCCAGTCGCGCGAGCACGCCGAGGTGGAAGAACGACGCTCTGAAGCCACCTCCCGAGAGCGCCAGGCCGAGTCGTTCCGGCGGGCTCGCGGCAGGCTGTGGCGCAGGAGTCGGCGAGGAAACATCCATCTGACGGCTCATCTACCGTCTCACGCCCCGCCCGGTCGTGTCAAGCGTTGCGAGCTGCGACCGCCTCGCCGAGCGTCGAGCCTGCGACCCGCTCCGGGATCGTCGCCAGCCGCTCGCGCGGCTCGGCGCTGAAGACCCAGCGCACGTAGCGCGCCGCGACCTCGTCGCCCCAGCCGGTCATGCCCGTGGCGGCGATCGCCGACTCCTCGAGCAGTAGGCGCGAAGCCTCGGCCGGCTCGAAGCCGAGCGAGGCGACGTCGAGCAGCATCGACCAGCCGCCGGCCGGGCGAACGAACGGCCAGCCGGGAAGCCCCTCGAGCAGCAGGTCGCGGCGGCGCCCGAGCTCGTTCACGCACTCCTGCACGTGCCCCTGGTCGCCGCGCAGCACCGCCGTGCCCGCCTGGCGCGAGAGCGCGGTCGGCATCGTCGTGTTGTAGACGTGCACCCAGCCGGCGTCCTCGACCGTCGCCGCCGGCCCGGCCACCCAGCCGACCCGCCAGCCGATCATGCGGTGCTCCTTCGAGAGCGAGCCGACCACGACCGTCCGCTCGACCATGCCCTCGAAGCGGAGCGGATGGAGCAGCGGCCGCCCGTCGAAGAGCAGCCGCTCCATCGCCGAGTCGTAGATCAGGCCGAGCTCGTGCTCGCAGCAGAGGTCGCAGATCAGCCGCCAGTCCTGCTCGTCGAACCAGCCACCCGACGGCATCGACGGGCTCATCAGCAGCATCGCCCGGGTTGCCGGGCCGATCGCGGCGACGAGCGCATCCCTGTCGAGCCGCCACTCGCCGTCCACGACGCGGAACGGCGCGAAGCGCGGAATGCCGCCGGCGAGATGGACGCGGTTGACGATGCCCGCATAGGTCGGGTCGGTGACGATCACCTCGTCGCCGGGATCGACGACCGCGAGCACGACGTCGAGGAGGCCTTCCATGCCGCCCGAGGTGATGACGATCTCGCGCTCCGGATCGAAGTGGTGGCCGGCGCGCTCCACGAGGAACTCCGAGACCGCGGCGCGCAGGTCGAGGTCGCCGGTGAACGGGAGCCAGCTGTTCGACTTCGGCGAGGTCAGGTTCTCGGCCGTGACCGGCACGGCTTCCGGCGGCAGCGGCAGGTCGGTGTCGAGGTTCTCCATCCGCAGCACCGGCCAGTCGGGATGAGCCCGGCCCGGCGCGTCGGCTGCCGCGGCGACCCGGTCGATGCCGAAGCCGCGCACCGCCTGGAGCCGCTGGGCGCGCCTGAACACGCGCCGATCCTACTGCGCTCCGCCGCGAGTAACTTGACACTTATATGTATTTAACATATGTTTCGCCGCATGCAGAGGAGACCTCATGGACGCGGCTACCGGAGCCGGCAGCGGATCGGCCCGAACGAATGGGCCGTTCGCGCACGCGTCGAGCGCTTCGTCGAGCCGTCGCTTCTGCTCCTGCTCAAGGAGCGCCCGCGGCACGGCTACGAGCTGATCGAGCTGTTGCCCGGGCTCGCGGGCGGCGAGCGCGTCGACGTCGGCAACCTGTACCGCTTCCTGCGCGCGCTCGAGGGCGACGGCATCGTCGAGTCCGAGTGGCACGGCGATCTGCCCGGCCCGGCCAAGCGCACGTACCGGCTCACCGAGACCGGCGAGCACCTGCTCGACCAGTGGGCCGACGCGCTACGCCGCTCGCGCGAAGAGGTCTCCGCGTTCCTCGAACGCTACGAGGGAGGTGAATGACTATGCACAAGCACCGACATCGACACGGCCGGCGCTGCCACGGCCACGGCCTGGGCCGCGGGCGCGTCCCGAACGCCGAACAGCTCCTCCAGAAGCTGGAGGAGCACCAGCGCGACCTCGAGCAAGAGGTCGCAGACGTGGCGGACCTGATCCGCCGCCTGAAGGAGCAGCGCCCCGAGACCGCCACCGTCTGATCCCGGGCCCGAGTCGAGGCCTCGCCGCGCGGCGGGGCCTCAGGACCGGGAAATAGACTGCCGCGTGATGAAGGTCGGCATCGTCGTCCCGTTCTCGTGGTCCTTCTGGGGGGCGGTGAACGAGCACGCCGAGCTGCAGGCCGAGGCGCTGCGCCGGCTCGGCATCGAGACGCGGACGATCATCGGCAACGATCCGCCCGGCTCGTTCACGCGCATCCTGCACCCCCGGCTCGGCCGCCACGACGAGCCGCCGGCCGGCGTGATCCCCGTGGGCCGAAGCGTGATCGTCCCGGCGAACGGCTCGTTGTCGAACATCGTGCTCAGCCCCGGGACGCTGCTCGAGGTCAGGCGGGCGCTCGAGCGGGAGCGCTTCGACGTCCTGCACGTCCACGAGCCGATGACCCCGGTGATCTGCGTGGCCGCGATCGCGTTCGCGCACTGCCCCGTCGTCGCCACCTGGCACGCCGCGGGGCCGCTGCGCTGGAACAGCCACGCCGTCCACTTCTGGGGCTTCCTGATGGAGCGGGTCGACTACCGGATCGCCGTCTCCGAGCAGGCGCGGCAGTCGGCCGAGCGATTCTTCGAGGGCCCGTTCGACGTGATCCCGAACGGTGCGTTGATCCCGCCTCGTGCCGATCCCGGCGGGCGCGAGCACCGCGTCGTCTTCGCCGGCCGCCACGACCCGCGCAAGGGCCTGCCGGTGCTGGTCAAGGCCTGGCCGGAGATCCACCGGCGTACCGGCGCGCGGCTGCGCCTCGCCGGCGCCGACCCGCTCGCCGTGCGGCTCGTCCTCGCCCGGCAGCGGGTGTCCGACGATGGCATCGACGTCCTCGGCCTGCTCTCCCAGGCGCGGCTCACCGAGGAGCTCCTGTCGGCGAAGGCACTCGTCGCGCCGTCCGTCGGGATGGAGAGCTTCGGCATGGTGCTGGCGCGTGCGTTCGCGTGCGCGCTGCCCGTCGTCGCCTCCGACATCCCCGGGTATCGCGACGTGATGACACCCGAGACGGGGCTCATGGTGCCGCCCGGTGACGTCGACGCGCTGATCGAGGCCGTCGTGCGGTTGCTCGAGGACGAGCCGCGGCGCCGGTCGATCGGCGACGCCGCCCGGCGCGTCGCCGAGGAGCGCTATTCCTGGGACACGATCGGGCGGCGGCTGCTCGACGTCTACGGCCTGGTCGTCGACGGGCGGCCGGCCGTCCCCGCGCCGCTCCGGGCGGCGACGGCATGATCGAGCTCGCGCTCGCGCTCGGGCGCAACCGCTGGGTGAGGCTCGGGCTGGCGCTCGGCGTGTTCGCGGGCGTCGTCGTCGCGTTGTGGTTCGGGCCGGACTGGAACACCGTCGGCGACGCCTTCCAGGGCGTTCGCTGGGCGTGGGTCGCCGTGGCAATCGCGATCAACCTGGCCTCGATCGTCGCGCGGTCGATCGCCTGGAAGCTCGTGATCGACCAGGCGCTGCCGCGCCCGGGGCCGCGCTACCAGCTCGTGTTCTCGGCCTTCTGCGTCGGCCTGCTCGCGAACGCCGTCCTGCCGGGCCGTATCGGCGAGCTGGCGCGGGTCGCCGTGCTCACCCGCCGGATGGAGCGGCGGCGCCGGTCCTGGGCGACGCTGGTCGGGACGGTGGTCGCGCACCGGATGTTCGACCTGATCCCGATCGTCCTCCTGGTCCTGTACGTCCTCGTCACCGCCAAGATCCCGGCCTGGGCGTACTCGAGCCTGGTCGCCGTCGTCTCGATCGGAGCTGCGCTGTTCATCTTCGCGTTCCTCAGCGCTCGCTCGGCCGGGCACGAGCGGCTGCACGGGCTCGGCACCTTCAGGCGCGTGATCGCGATGGCGCGCGAGGGCCTCGCCGTCATGCACCGGCCGGCGCCGGCGGCGGGCGCGATCTTCTTCCAGCTGCTCGGGTGGCTCGCCCAGCTGTTCGCGGTCTACACGGCCATGCGAGCGTTCGACATCCACGAGGCGGTTCCGGCCGCAGCGCTCGTCCTGCTGGTCATGAACGTGGCCACGATCATCCCGCTCTGGCCGGGCAACGTCGGCGCCGTCCAGGTGGCGATCGCGGTCCCGCTCGTCTCCTACGGCGTCGCCTACGCGGACGGGATCGCCTTCGGCTTCGGGCTGCAGGCGATCGAGGCGTCCGTCGGCATCGGCATCGGCCTCGTCTTCCTCGCACACGAGGGCCTCTCGTTCGCCAGCCTGCGGCTCATGCCGTCTGCAGCCGACGCGGAGCTCACCGAGGAGGAGCGGGAGGGAAGCCCGGCGACCGAGACGACGCGTGCGCGCGCTCGCGTGCCCGGCTAGCCTCAAGGGCGTTCTCGGCGCGGTCGCCGCCGCGGCTGCGCTCGCGGAAGGGCTCCGGGCGGGCGGCGCGGACGTCGTCGAGCTCCCGGTCGCCGACGGAGGCGAGGGGACCGCGGAGGTGCTCCGGCGGGCGGGCGGCGGTTCGTGGCGCGAGGTGGTCGTCCCGGACGCGTTCGGTCGCGCGCGGCCGGCTCGCTGGCTCGAGCTGCCCGACGGGACGGCGGTCGTCGAGGCGGCCGAGGCGATCCCGCTCGATCCTTCGCGGCTCGACCCGATGCGCGCGTCGAGCCGGGGGCTCGGCGAGCTGATCGCGGCCGCCGGTCGGCCTGCACGGCTGCTCGTGTGCCTCGGCGGGACGGCCACCGTGGACGGCGGCGCCGGGCTGCGCGAGGTGCTCCGTTCCCTGCCGGCACCGACCCGCGTGGCGTGCGACTCACTCGTCCCGCTGCTCGATGCGGCCCGCCTCTACGCGCCGCAGAAGGGCGCCGGGCCGGGGCAGGTCACGGAGCTCGGGGCACGGCTGGCCGGGATGGAGGAGCTCGCACCGTACGCGGAGCTGCCGGGGGCAGGCGCTGCCGGCGGGCTCGGGGCGGCGCTCGCCGCGCTCGGCGCAGAGCTGGTGGCCGGCGCGGCGCTCGTCCTGGACGAGATCGGCTTCGATCCGGTCGGCTTCGATCTCGTCGTCACGGGCGAGGGGCAGGTCGACCGCACGACCGCGACGGGCAAGGCCCCCGGGGAGGTCGCGCGCCGCTGCGTGGCGGCCGGCGTCCGTTGCGTGGTCTTCGGCGGGCGCGTGGTCGAGGCGCTGCCGGGCGTCGAGACGGTGGCGCTGTCAGGCGACCCGAGCCGGGCGCGCGAGGACCTGGTCGAGCTGGGACTGCGGCTGGGCCGGGGGGCCTAGGAGCCGTCGTTGGCGCGCATGATCGCGGCGACGCCTTGCAGGAGGCCCCACGCAAGGTCGGGGTCACCCTTGACCAGCGGGCGGAAGTCCCAGGCAACGAGCACGTGCGCCTTGACGTCGCTCGTCGCGGTCACCGTCGCCGTGCGCGCGCCGTCGTCGATCAGCGCGACCTCGCCGAAGTAGGAGCCGGGGCCGAGGGTCGTGCGCTCGTCGCCGTGCACGGTCACCTTGGCTGTTCCCGACTCGATCACGAAGAAGCCGACGCCGTGCTTGCCTTCCTCGGCCATGACGTCGCCGGCGCTGTACTCGCGCTCCTTGAACAGCGGCGCGAGCTTCTTCGCCTCCTTCTCGTCGAGGCCGGAGAAGAGCGTCACCTTCCGGAGCTGGTCGGGGTCGAGCGGCATGCGCGGGATTCTAAACAGCCGGAGGCTCGGCCGCGGGCCGCGTCTCGTCAACGCGCTTCGCCAGCTCCTCGACCTTCCCCTGCGCAGCGTCGAGCTGCTCGCGGCAGAGCCGGTAGAGTTCCTCGCCGCGCTCCCACAGCGTCAGCGCCTCGTCGAGCGGGACGTTGCCGCTCTCGAGCCGCTCGACGATGTGCGTGAGCTCCTTCTCGGCGTCCTCGAACCTCACGGCCGCACCTCCTCGACCGTGCCTGTGAAGCCGCCCTTTGCGAGCCGGACGTCGATCGCGTTGCCCGAGCTGAGGGCGGCGGCGGAGCGGACGACCGTGCCCTCGTGCCGGACGATCGCGTAGCCCCGATCGAGCGTGGCAAGGGGCGACAGCGCCCGCAGCTTCGCGGCCGACCGCTCCAGCTCGGCCCGGCGGCGCTCGACGAGGAGCGACGCGGCGCGACGCAGGCGGGCGGTCGATGCCGAGAGGCGCTCCCCGTGGCGCTCCAGCGAGCGGCGCGCTCCTCGTCCGAGCGAGCTCCGGGCCCGCTCGAGCGAGCCGAGCAGCTCCTCGAGGTCGGGGACGACGAGCCGCGCCGCGGCGGTCGGGGTCGAGGCGCGCACGTCCGCGGCGAGGTCGCAGAGCGGGGTGTCCTGCTCGTGACCCACCGCGCTGACCACCGGCACCGGGCAGTCGGCGACGGCGCGGACGACGCGCTCGTCGCTGAACGGCAGCAGGTCCTCGAAGCTGCCGCCGCCGCGCGCGAGGACGATCACGTCGATCTCGGGCTCGGCGCCGACGGCACGGAGCGCCTCCACGACCGCGGCGGCCGCCCGCGGGCCCTGGACGAGCGTCTCGGCGACGAGCAAGCGCGCCGGCGGGAAGCGTGCCTGGACGGCGGCGATCACGTCTCGCTTGGCGGCCGCGTCGTTCCCGGTCACGAGCCCGATCCGGCGCGGGATCCGCGGCAGCGGCCGCTTCCGCTCGGGCGCGAACAGCCCCTCGGCGGCGAGCTTCTGCTTCAGTCGCTCGAGCGCCGCGAGGTGCTCGCCGAGCCCGAACCGCTCGATCCCGAGCGCCCGGAGCCGGAGCTCGCCCTTGGGCTCGAACAGCTCCGGGCGGCCGTAGACGTGGACGCGCTCGCCGTTTCGCAGGTCGAGCCGCAGCGCGTCGAACTGCCCGCGGGGCATCAGCCCGGCCAGGGTCGACCCGTCGCCCGCGTCCTTGAGCGTGAAGAAGACGCTCTGCCAGCGATCCTGCCGGCGCAGGTCCGAGATCTCTCCCTCCACCCAGACGGTCGGCAGCCGCTGCAACCACGAGCCGACGCCGCGGTTGAACGCCGACACGGTGAAGACCCGCCGGTCGCCGTAGTCGATCGCCTCGACCTTGGTCATAGGCCGATCTGTGGCCTATGAGCGGGGAGGGGTCCCAGGGGAACCGGGAGGTTCCCCCACCAAGGCGGCCTCTGGAAGAAGGGGGTTCGTGGGGGAAACATGGTTTCCACCACGGGAGCGAGCCTCGGGCGAGCGACCATCGAGGCGAATCGTAGGCGAGGCTAGATCAGAATCTCGGCGGCGACGTCGGGCGCGCAGCCGGAGCGGACGAGCGCGACCGCCTGGTGGAGGTCGGCGTTCGACCCCGCCACGCGCTCGGCGAGCGGAACCGGATAGCCGGCCTCCATCAGCACATGGAGCCGCCAGGTCTCGACCTTCACGCGCTCGTCGTATGTCTCGATCGTCTGGGTCATCTGCATCGCCCCTTTTGCTTCGTGCTGACGTAGACGAACCCTGCCCGGCTGAGTTGGCTGCCTTAACAGACGATTTACGTTGCGCGAAGCCGTTCGGCTTCCTGCCGCAGCGCTCGCTCGCCTTCCGACGAGATCGAGGTGATCGCGCGCTCGAGCTCGCGTGCGAGGCGGCGGGCCGCATCTTCCTGGGCCGAGCGGACGGTCTTCAGGAACTCGCGCGACGCGTCCTCGAGCAGCCGGGTGGCCTCGTGCTCGAGCGACCGCTGGAGCCGCTCGACCTGGCGGCGCTCGACGTCGGTGAACCGCGCCTCCATGCGTGTCGTCGCCTCGGTCTCCTCGCGGTCGACGCGTTTGAGCAGCTCGCGCTCGCGGGCGCCGAGCCGGTCGGACACCTCCTGCAGGGCCTGCCGCCGCTGGGCCGCGACGTCCTCGAGGTCGGACGTGGCGGCGTCGATCGCCTCCTTCGCGGCGCGCTGGGCCTCGTCGCGGAACCGGAGCACGGTCGCCTTGTGCTCGCGGGTCTCGAGCGCGATCTCCTCGATCTCCTGCTTCACCTGCCGGTGGACGTCCTCGAGCTGCTCGCGCTGCCGCTCCTCGACCCGGCCGATCGCGCCGGCGAGATCGGTCTCGAGGCGCTCGAGGTCCTGCGCCCACTCGGCGAGCCGTTCCTCGACCCGCTGCTGGACCTGGTGGAGGCGGATCGAGTACTCGGTGGCCGCGCGCCGCTCCTTCTCCTCGAACTCCTGGCGGCGCTCCTCGGCCAGGCGGTGGGCCTCGTCGGCGAGGATCCCGCCGAGCTCCGAGCGGACGATGGCGAGCGAGCGCTTCAGCTCGGCGGCCCGGTCCTGGTACTCCTGCTCGATGATGGCCTTGAGCCTGGCGCGCTCCTCCTCGAACGCGTGCTCCGTGGCCTGGCTCTTCCGCAGCATTCCCGGCCCATCCTAACGCCGTGCCGCGGTGCCGCCTCAGCGCGCGCGCAGGATCACGAGCGCGACCGCGAGGGCGACGACCGCGGCGGTCATCGCGCGCAGCGCGCCCTCGATGCCGCTCACGAGCGCATCGCGCGTCGCGTCGCCGGCGTCCGGGAGTCGACGGCGAACGAGGCGGACAGGCGTCGAGAGCCGCCGCTGCGCCACGATGAGCAGGCAGCCGAAGGCGGCCGCACCGAGCGCCTGCCAGGTCACGATCCCGTCCGCCGCGAGGTATGCGGCGAGGATGGGCAGGCTGCCCCAGGAGATCGCGAGCCACCAGTCGCCGTGGAAGCGGCCGCCGAAGAGCTCCAGGTTGTAGGCGCAGACGATGAAGCCGCCGAACGCGACGAAGGCGGCGAGCCAGGGCGTCCACGCCACCGCGGCGACGATCCCGATTGCGACGGCGCCCGCGATCGACACGCCGGCGAGGCCAGAGAGCACGCGATCCGGTATCCGGGTCTGGAGCGGGCGGTCGTGCAACTCGTCGAGCGCGTGCGCGCCGATGCCGAGGCCGAGGAAGAACGCGACGAGGCCGGCGCCGAGGCGGATCGGCCGCCAGTCGGGCGCGAGCGTCGCACCGATCACGACGTAGCTCAGGTTCCAGACGGTGTAGGGCGGGTGGAGCAGCGTGACGTAGTCGCGCCAGCCACCCGGCCGCAGCGCATAGAACGCAGGTTTGCGGCGCGAAACCTCGCTCACGGCCCGAGTCTATGCTGGGATGTCCATGGCGCTGAGCGACGACCTGCGCCGCATCGCCGACGCCGCGGTCGGCTACGCCGGGCCTTCCGAGGAGCTCTCGGCGGTGATCCCGACCGAGCCGTTCGACGGCGTGCGGATCTACCTGTGCGCCTTCACGGCCGGCGAGGCGAAGAGCTGGCTGGCGCTCGACGGCGACGGCCTCCCCGTGCACGATCGGAGGCGCCTGCGTGACGCGGTGTCGATTGCGGCCATGGTCGAGCTGGCCGAGGAGACGGCCGGCGGCGGCGATCTCCCCGAGCTCCGCGCCCAGCTCGCCACGCTGCGAGAGACCGAGGCGCCCCAGGGGATCGAGGAGGCCGAGGCAGCCGTCGACGAGCTCGAGCAGATCATCGGCGGCGAGCTTCGCGTGGCGTCGCCCGGCTACCTCGACGAGGTGGGCGTCGCGACCCGCCGGCTCGAGCAGGCGCTCGGCGAGCACACGACCTCCCCCTTTACGGAGGCGATGAAGCAGGCAGGCCTCACCATCGACGGGCTGGCCGCCGATATAGAGAGCCACTACAAGCTCGAGCTCGAATAGATGCGCTTCACCAGGTACCGACACGCGATCCGCTGGCCCCTCTACCGCCTTCCGCGGCCGGTACGCATCGCCGTCGACTGGCTGGCCACGCTGGGCATCGCGGCCGTGATCGTCCTCGTCCTCGAGACCGAGGTGGCGAAGCCGTACCGGATCCCGACCTCGTCGATGGAGCCGACCCTGCACTGCGCTGCTCCCGGCAACGGCTGCCTCGGCAAGTCGTCCGATCGGGTGATCGCGGCCAAGGCCGTCTACCTGCTCCGGAGCCCGGAGCGCGGCGACATCGTCGTGTTCACGGCGCCGGCCCGTGCGAAGGTCGAGTGCGACGAGGGTGGGACGTTCGTGAAGCGGATCGTCGGCCTGCCGGGCGAGGTCGTCTCCGAGCGCCGCGGGATCGTCTTCATCGACGGGCGCCGTCTGGTCGAGAACTACGTGGACCCCTCACGGCGCGACCGGATCACGAAGACGTGGCCGCGGATCCCGGCGCACGCGTACTTCGTGATGGGAGACAACCGCGCCGTTTCGTGCGACTCGCGCGACTGGGGGACGGTGCCGCGAAAGAACCTGATCGGCCCGGTGGTCGCGACGTACTGGCCGTTCAGCCGGTTCGGCTTTCGCTAATGGCGCAAAAATCCGGCGTAGCGACGGGATCGGCGACCGCGGTCGAGTAGAATCGGATCATGCTTGACCGCGTTCTGAGCATCTTCCATCGCCGTCGACGTGAGCTGACCGCAGAGCGATTGAAGGCAGATGCAGAAGTGCAGAAGCTCATGGAGGACAAGACGACCTTCGGGGCGAGTCAGTACAACCCCGGGGGCACCTCCTACGTCGATCCGAAGAGCGGCCGAGAGTAACCAGGGCCGCGATCGGTACAGCTCGGCGATCCGGGTCGCTACCGGACGATCATCACGGGGCACGCCGCATGCTCGGCGACGCGGTCGGCGGTCGAGCCGAGCAGGTGGTCGCGCAGGAAGTGACCCTTGTGGCCGAGGACGATCAGGTCGTACCCGCCCTCGGCGGCGAAGGAGGAGATCACCTCGGCAGCGTGCCCTGCCCGGACGACGACCGTGAGCTCGATGCCGTCGCGTGCGGCCTGCTCCCGGGCGCGGGACGCGAGCGCGTCGAAGAACAGGTCCTTCTCGCGCTTCACCTCGTCGACCTCCGCGATCGTCGCCGCGTAGGCCGGCAGCGGGCCCTCGATGGCGAGCGCCGTCAGGTCGGCCTTCGCGAGCGCGGCGAGCTCGAGCGCCTTCCCGAAGGCGCGGTTCGACGCCTCCGAGCCGTCGATCGCGACCAGGATCCGCTCGAACGGCATCAACTCCCGACCCTCTCACGATCGTGGCCCGCCCGCGGCTGGAAGAACCGCTGCGCGATCGCCGTCGGCACGATCGCAGACAGGATGACGACGGCGATCAGGAGCGAGAACTTCGTCCTGTCGATGATGCCCGCATTGAGCCCGTAGAGAGACGTGATCGTCCCGAAGGTGAGGCCGGTCGACATCAGCAGCGTCGTGAATGTCGCATGCGGAGCGGTGAAGCGGCGGGCGAGCGGGTAGACCCCTCCGAACTTCGGCACCATCTTGCCCACGAACAGGATCGCCAGCACGCCGAGGTTCGCCCACAGCGCGTGCGCAGAGACGCTCATGCCGCCCTTGAGGAAGAAGAACGGCGTCAGGAAGGCGAAGGCGACGACGCGCATCCGTTCCTGCTCCATGCGGTGCTGGACGTAGTGGCTGCTCATCACGAGGCCGAGCACGAACGCGGGCAGCGCTGCCTGCGAGTTGGCGCGGTCGCCCAGCCACATGAGCAGGAACAGGATGGCGAACACGAGCTTGATCTCGGGCTCGATCACGCGGTCGCCGTAGCGGCCGAAGAACCACGGCGAGAGTCGCGGCAGGCCGACGATCAGCGCGATCGAGGCGGCGACGAACGGGACGATCCAGATCGTCGGCTTGATGAACAGGATCGTCAGGCCTGCGACCGTGCCGATGTCCGTGACGAACGTCGCCGACATGATCCGTTTCCCGACCAGGTCACGGTTGAGCCCGGTCTCGACCAGCACGGCGTAGACGACGGCGAGGCTCGTCGTCGAGAGCGCGAGCCCGCCGATCTCGGCCTGGCGGTGGTTCCAGCCGAGGCCGTAGTAGCAGAGCAGCCCCACGACGGCGAACGGCGCGAAGAACGAGACCAGGCCGATCGAGATCGACGCCCTCCACTCGCGGCGGAACTGCGGCACGTCGACCTCGGCGCCGGCCAGGAACACGAGCACGATGCCGGCGAACGAGCCGATGAAGCTGAGCCACGAGGGCACGTCGATCGAGAAGGCGTTGCCGACGACGAAGCCGCCGAGGAGCTCGATCAGGGCAACCGACAGGCCGATCTCGACGGACACGGTCGAGGCGATCAGGATCGTCCCTGCGAGGAGAGCCGCTATCGCAATGTCGCTCATCTCTACCTCCGGCGAGTCGAACGTCAGTGGTAGAGGCCATCAGCCCTCTGCTGGTAGCTAACCCAACGCTGGTAGCTAACCCGGCGGGCGGTTGGCGCGAGCCTCATCGCGCTGCAGCATGCTCACTATAGCCCGGGGCGTACCCGCTAGGCTCTTTCGCATGGACGAGGAAGGGTTCGGCGGCTTCTCCTTCGGGGGCAACCCCGAGGACCTGATGCGCAGCCTGCGCGAGTTCGCCGAGCAGCAGGCCGAGTCGGTGGCCGAGGCGCAGCGCGAGCAGTTCGCGACCCTGACGCTGAGCACGGCCGTCGACCTCACCTCGGCGGCGCTCAAGCGGATGCAGGTCCCGGGCGGGCCCGACGAGCAGGCGATCGCCCTCCGCGACGCGATGCGATTGCTCTTCCCCGAGGCTGTGGCGCTCGTCAGCGCCGCCCGCCAGGGCTTCATGCGCGAGAGGTAACGGGGGAAACAGCCGGTTTCCCCCGTTTGCCCCCTTCCCCACGGGGTCGCGTTCCAAACGGGTTGAGCTACGCCCGGGCAAAGCCCGGGCTTCGCCGCGGATCTCGGCGCATGGCGACGGGCTGCGGACCGCATTGGTCTGGTAACCCGGGTGTCGCGAACGCCAGCCTGTTAGCCGGGCCGAGCGCTAGATCTCGTCGGGCTCGTCGGCCACCTTCTGCGCGAGCAGGGCGAAGGCGCCCGGAACGCGCGGGTCCTGGCGGCGGACGTGCGAGAGGGACGGGAACTCGTCGAGGCGCCGGACGACGAGGCCGGTGACCGCGATCGCGCTGACGACCTCGCCGAGCGGCCAGAGCCGGAGGTTGTGCAGCGGGCCGAACCGGCTGCCGACGAGCAGCCGACCGCCGAAGTAGTCGTCTCGCCAGCGCAGCGTCGTCGCGTCGAGGCACGCCCCGGCCGGGTGCAGGTCGACGGTGAGCAGTGTCCCTCCGGCGCGCAGCGCGGCCGCCGCCTCGAACGCCCAGGCGTGGAGGTCGTGCAGGTAGGGCAGGAGGCCGGTCGCGTACACGAGGTCGAAGCGGCGGCGGCGCAGGTTGACCGGGAGCGCATGCGGATCGGCCTGCAGGAAGACGACCTCCGGGAACCGGGCGCGCGCCGAGATCAGCGGCTGCTCCGAGACGTCGATGGCGGTCACGAGCGCGCCGAGCGACGCGAGCTCCGCGCTCGTCTCTCCGGTGGCGCACTGCTCGTGCAGCACGTGCTTGCCGGTCAGGTCGGGGAGGAGCGCACGGATCTGCGGCGGGATGCCGGGCTGCTCGGTCGTGCTCTCGAGCCGCGCGCGCTGGAGCTTGTCCCAGGCCCGGCGGTTGTCGTCGGTCGGCTCCATCGTCAGTGCCCCGTCCGGTGATGCCGTCGAGATTCTGGGTTGCGAGCACCAAGCGATGCAAGGACGCAGGGAGCGTTCGTATTGGCAAATTCGGGCGCGACTGAGGACGCGGCAGCGCGCCGCGTGATAGCGGGCCAGAAGCCGACATGTATCGCCGGACGGGGCACAATCAGGCGAGCAGCGAGTAGCCGCCGTCCACGACGAGCGTGTGCCCGCGCACCATCTCCGCCTCGGGCGAGCAGAGGAAGCAGACCGCGTCGGCGACGTCGCGCGGGGTGACCATGCGGCCGGCGGGCGTCCGCTCGAGTGCCGAGCCGAGCATCTGCTCGCGGTTCGGGAAGTGGTCGAGCGCCTCGGTGTCGACGAGGCCGGCGGAGACGACGTTGGCGCGGATGCCGCGCGGGGCGAGCTCAACAGCCAGGTAGCGGACGATCGCCTCGAGCGCCGCCTTCGAGGCGCCGACGAGCACGTAGTTCTCGAGCACTCGCACCGAGCCGAGGCTGGAGACGGCGACGATCGAGGAGCCCGATGGCATGTTCGGTGCCGCCGCGCGGGCGAGGGCGATCAGGGCGCGCGCGTTCGCGGACATCGTCCAGTCGAAGTGCTTGTCCTCGGTCTCGATCGCCGGGCGGATCACGCCGGTCGCGGCGTTGTGGACGAGCGCCGTCAGCGGCCCGAGCTCGGCGACCTGCTCCGCGACCCGGGGCGAGGCGACGTTGCCGCGTACGAGCACGGGCTCGGCGCCGAGTGTGCGCAGCTCGGCGGCCGTCTCCTCGGCGGCGCTGTCGGAGCGCATGTACCCGATCGCGATGCGTGCGGCTCCGCGCTCGGCGAACGTGCGAACGATCTCCCGGCCGATCCCTCTGGAGCCACCCGTGACGAGCACGGACGCCCCTTCGAACTGCTTCATCGCCGGCGCGGCAGCGGGCTCGAGGCCGGCGCGGAGCTCGGAATCTGCTTCCAGCCGATGCGCTCGCGCGATTCCGGTGCGCTCTCCTCCGCCCTCGACGAGGCGTGGCCCAGGCGGTCGAGGAGCTCCATCTGCTGCTCGCCGTGTCTCCGCGCAGGATGCTCGGCGGGGAGGCCTTCGATCAGCTCGCGGATGCGCGCGCGAAGCTGGTAGGCGAAGTGCGGCGTCGCCGAGCCGACGAGCCGGTCGATCTCCTCGATTGTCGCGTCGCGCACGGCCTGAAGCCTAATCGACGGACACCGCCGGCTGACCTGGCCATGTCCAAGTGACATGGCCGGCCGGGATAGTGTCCGGCGGTGCGCCGGTTCGCGCGGACAACGGATCTGCTGCTGCTCGCGACGGTCGCGATCTGGGCGTTCAACGTCAGCGTCACGCGCTACGTGCTCACCCACGGCTTCCTGCCGCTCGCATACGCGTCGCTCCGCTACACGGCCGCGGCCGTGCTGGCGGCCGGGTTCGTGCTCGTGCTCGAGCGCTCGCTCGCCGTCCACGGCCGCCGCGCGCTGCTACTGATCTCGGCGGCGGCGCTGTTCCTGTGGGCGAACCAGCTCTGCTTCGTCTACGCGCTCGATCTCGCCAGCGCGACGACCGTCTCGCTGATCATGGGGACGACGCCGATCTTCGCAGCCGCGTTCGCCTCGGCGGTCGGGCTCGAACGGCTGAGCCGCAGGTTCTGGCTCGCCACGCTGGCGTCGTTCAGCGGTGTCGCGCTCGTCGCGCTCGGCTCAGGCGGCAAGCTCTCGGCCGACCTCGGCGGCGAGCTGCTCGCACTCGGCCTGTCCGCGTCGTGGGCCGCGTACTCCGTGTGCCTGACGCCGCTGATGCGCGACTACTCGCCCTACCGGATCAGCGGGCTCGTCCTGCTCCCGATGACGACGCTGCTGCTGCTGACGAGCATCGGCCCGCTCGGCGACCAGCACTACGGTCGCGTGTCGGGCCTCGACTGGGCTGCGCTCGCCTACGCGGTCGTCGGGCCGCTGCTCGTGACGAACGTGCTCTGGTTCACGGCGATCCGGCGAGTCGGTCCGTCGCGCGCCACCCTGTTCGCCAATCTCCAGCCCTTCCTTGCTGTGCTGTTCGCCGTCGTGCTGCTGTCGGAAGGGCTCGGCGCGGTGCAGGTCGTCGGCGGGGTGTTCATCGGCATCGGCATCCTGATCGGCCGGATCCGCTCGAGCCGCCGCGAGCCGGTCCCGAGCCCGGCCGAGTAGGCCCCGGGGCCGCAGGTATCGTCGGAGGGTGACGCCTTTGCGCGAGCGCCTCGCCCGGACGCCGCCCGGTTACCGCTTCTCGGTCGGCCGAGTGCTCGCCATCTATGCCGGGCTGATGGTGACGCTGCTGCTCGCCGCGCTCGACCAGACGATCGTGGCGACGGCGCTGCCGAAGGTCGTCTCCGACCTTGGCGGCCTGTCCAGCTACACGTGGGTGTTCACGGCGTATCTGCTCGCCGCAACGGTGACGGTCCCGATCTACGGGAAGCTCGGGGACATCTACGGCCGCCGGCCGCTGTTCCTGCTCGCGATCACGATCTTCCTCGTCGGCTCGGCGCTCTGCGGCCTCGCCCAGAACATGCCGGAGCTGATCGTCTTCCGCGGCGTTCAGGGCCTCGGTGCCGGGGGGCTGTTCCCGCTCGCGCTCGCGACCATCGGCAACATCGTCCCGCCGCGCGATCGCGGCCGCTACCAGGGGCTGATCGGCGCCACCTTCGCGGCCGCCTCGATCATCGGCCCGCTCGTCGGCGGCCTGATCGTCGACCACACGACCTGGCGCTGGATCTTCTACGTCAACCTCCCGGTCGGCGGGCTCGCGCTCGTCGTCATCTACCTGACGATGCCCCGACGCACGGACAAGCGCGCGCACACGGTCGACTGGCTTGGCGCCGCGCTGCTGGCGGCGGGCTCCTGCGCGCTCCTGCTCGGGCTCGTCTGGGGCGGACAGCAGTACCCGTGGACATCAGCGAACGTGCTCGGTGCCCTTGTCGCCTCGGCCCTCCTGCTCGTCGCGTTCGCGCTCGTCGAGCGGCGTGTGATCGAGCCGATCCTTCCCTTCGACCTGATGCGCTCCTCGTCGACCGTGACGGCGAGCGTGCTCTCGATGGGACTGGTCGGCATGGCCATGTTCGGGACGATCACGTTCGTGCCGCTCTTCGTGCAGGGGGTGATCGGCACGTCGGCGACGTCCTCGGGCGTCGTGCTCACGCCGCTGATGCTCGGCGCCGTCGCGACGAGCATCCTCTCCGGGCAGTGGGTCTCCCGCAGCGGCCGCTACAAGCCAAATGCGCTCCTCGGCCCGCCGGTGCTCGCCGCGGGGCTGCTCCTGCTCTGGCGGATGGACGTGCACACGACGAACGCCGAGGCGGCGAGGAACATGGTGATCACCGGCATCGGCCTCGGGCTGATGATGCAGGTGTTCGTCCTCTCGGTCCAGAACTCGGTGCCGTCCCGCCACATCGGCTCGGCGACGGCGCTGACGCAGTTCGCCCGCTCGATCGGCTCGACGCTCGGCGTCACGATCATGGGCGTGATCGTCAACCAGGGCCTCCCCGCCTCGGTGCGCGGCAATCAGGCCACGCTGCACCGGCTGCCGGAGCACGCGCGGGTGGCGCTGGCCGACGCGCTCCACCCGGCCTTTCTCAGCGCCGCGGTGGTGTGCGCCGTCGTGTTCGCGCTCGTCGTCTTCGGGATCAAGGAGGTCCCGCTGCGGAAGGACTTCGACGAGACCGCGGTGGCCGCGGGGCTGGGCGAGGGCGCAGCCGGCGGCCCGGCTACGGCGTCGCGTACGTCGCGCTGAAGACGCCCGGCTTGGTCGCTCGGACGACGAGCACGAGCGAGCGCTGCTCGCAGATCACGGTCGCCGCGCGCCGGGCTCCCTTCGCGACGACCTTGCCGCTGTGCGGGTCGACGAGCGTGATCGACGCCCCGGCCGGGGCGCGGACGAGCTTGACGCTGAACGATCCGTCGAGCGGGGTCGAGATCAGCCGGCGGACGCCGCGCAGCGACCTCGCGACCCGGCCGCTCCAGCTCGCCACGGTCGGCCCGGTCCAGGGATCGAGCACGTCCTCCTCGAGCGCGTCGAGATCGGCCGGTGTCGGAGAGAAGCTCGGGTCGACGATGATCGGCGCCAGCACCGTCCAATTCGGCCAGGCCTGCTTTTCGAAGTTGAGGATCCGGTAGCTCTCGGCGAACGCCTCGCCCGGGTTGAGCTGGTAGTTGGCGCCCTCGTCGCCGGGGAACGCGGTGCCGGCGGCCGTGCGCGCGCAGATGCCCTCGGCGGTCGCCCAGCGCTTCGTGCCCCAGTCGACGGCGTCCCAGGGCGGGTTGATGCGGTTGCGGGCCACGTTGTGACCGAGCTCGTGGACGAGGATCGTCTCCTTCGTCGTCCCGTCGGGAAGGACGTCGCCCGGGACGACGATGTTCTCGTTCGACGGGTCGTAGCACCCGCCCGCGCCGGCGCCGCAGAGCGTTTGCACCTCGTCGAGCGGGGCCACGTAGACGACGGCCTTCTCCAGCTCGTCGCCGTGGTAGAGCTGCACCATGAAGTCGGCCAGGCTCTGCGTGACCGTCGGGTCGACGGGATACGTGTCCGACACGAAGACCTGCAGCACCTCGCCGTCGCTCGCGGTCACGTTGCCGCCCCACTCGCCGGCGCGGCGTGCCGCCTGGAGCCGGCGCGAGCCGGAAAGGACGGTGTCGCGGAAGGTCGTCGGCCCCTGCAGGAGCCCGGAGAGCCGGAAGCGCGCCGCGTGGGGGATGCGTGCCGGGCTCGCGACCGCGACGCCGGCGGCGATCCCGAGGCCGATCAGTCCGAGCAGGAGAGCGCGCCGCACGTCGACTCAAGGTACCCACCGGGAGGACGAACGGGCCTGAGAAAGCTCTAAGATCAGGGCATGCCCGACGACTTCATGCCGATCGACGGCTGGGATCACGTCGAGCTCTGGGTCGGGAACGCGAAGCAGGCGGCCTATTACTACGAGCACGCGTTCGGCTTCAGGCCGGTGGCGTACGCCGGGCCGGAGACCGGCGTCCGCGATCGCTCGTCCTACGTGCTCGCGCAGGGCGACATCCGCTTCGTCCTGTCCACCGCGCTCCGCGAGGATCACGAGATCGCCCGGCACGCCGTCCGGCACGGCGACGGTGTCAAGGACATCGCGCTGGCCGTCCCCGACGCGACCGAGGCCTACCGCCAGGCCGTCCAGCGGGGCGCGCGCGGCGTCGTCGAGCCGCACGTGGTGGAGGACGAGTTCGGCCGCGTGGAGCTGTCCGCGATCGCCACCTACGGCGAGACGCTGCACTCGTTCGTCAACCGGGCCGACTATGCCGGCCCGTACATGCCGGGCTACCGGGCCGTCGAGGCCGGGTCGCGGGAAGGCGTCGGACTGGTGACGATCGACCACTGCGTCGGCAACGTCGAGCTCGGCCGCATGAATCAGTGGGTCGAGTTCTACGAGCGCTCGTTCGGGATGACCGAGATGATCCACTTCTCCGACGAGGACATCTCCACCGAGTACTCGGCCCTGATGTCCAAGGTGATGACGGACGGCCAGGGGAAGATCAAGTTCCCGATCAACGAGCCGGCCGAGGGCAAGCGCAAGAGCCAGATCGAGGAGTACCTCGAGTTCTACGGCGGCCCCGGCGTCCAGCACATCGCCATGGCGTCGGGCGACATCGTCGGGACGGTCGAGGCGCTGCAGCGGCGCGGCGTGCTGTTCCTGAACACGCCGGACGCGTACTACGAGGACGTGCCCGAGCGGGTGGGGGAGATCGACGAGGACTACGCCGACCTGCGCCGGCTCGGGATCCTCGCCGACCGCGACGACGACGGCTACCTGCTCCAGATCTTCACGAAGACGGCGCAGGACCGGCCGACGCTGTTCTTCGAGGTGATCGAGCGCCACGGCGCGCGCGGCTTCGGCGACGGGAACTTCAAGGCGCTGTTCGAGGCGATCGAGCGCGAGCAGGCGCTGCGCGGCAACCTCTGACCCCGGTCCTTGCGCGGGCACGGCCGCAGGGCGGATGATGGTGGCTCGTGTTGGCAGGAAACGAACTCGGGAGGAGGCGATGATGAACAAGTCGAGGCGCCTGCGTCCCTCGCCCGCGATGGTGGTCGCGTCGGTCGCGCTGCTGGTCGCACTGGGTGGAACGGGGTACGCGGCAGTGGGTCTTCCGGCGAACAGTGTCGGCGCAACGCAGTTGAAGGCGAGCGCAGTCACGAACTCCAAGATCGCGTCGAACGCGGTCACGTCGTCGAAGGTGAAGGATCACTCGTTGCTGAGGAGCGACTTCCAGTCGGGTCAGATCCCGGCAGGCCCGCCCGGGCCGCCTGGAGCGCCCGGCTCTGCGGGCGCGGCCGGCGCCCAGGGAGTGCCGGGGCAGCAGGGGCCGGCGGGCCCGAGCGCCGCGTACTCGAGGTCCGTGTCCGGCCCGATCTCGATCACGGACACGCTGACGACGCTCGCGAGCCTCACGATTCCGCAGCCCGGTAGCTACGTCGTCTGGGCGAAGGGGTATGCGACCGGCACCAGCGACCTCGACGTCACCTGCAAGCTCGTCGCCGGCACGGATAGCGACACGACCAAGGTTCATGCTGTCCACATCGCGCAGAGCGTGAGCGCGATCGTCGCTCACCAGTACACGACGAGCGGCACGGCCGACTTCCAGTGCGTCTCCCCGGACTCGAACCAAGAGACGATGAACGCCATGAGGATCGTCGCGATCCAGACCGGCAGCCTCGTCACCGGGTAGATCACGGTCGAGAGGAGAGCGCGCCGCACCCGCCTTCGAGCGACGCGCTCTCCGTTTCCCGCGGCGACTGACGCCCGGCGTAGCCTTCCCGGCATGAGCCCGCAGCGGCGGACCGCTCTCGTCTCGGTCGCGGCGGCTGTGGCGCTGCTCGCGCTCAAGCTCGT
>PLBK01000021.1:38733-124958 GCA_003134505.1 Actinomycetota bacterium
CACCACTACGGTCACGGCAAGGCCGAGCACCTGTCGGCGCTCGCCGAGGCGACGATCCTGGTCGTCGCGACCGCGCTGATCGTCTGGCAGGCGGCGACCCGGCTCTCCGGCTCCAACTCGGCGCGCGTGCACCCGACCTGGTACGCGCTCGTCGTCGTCGGCGTCGTGATCGCCATCGACATCTCCCGCGCGACCGTCTCGTGGCGGGCAGCGCAGCGATTCTCGAGCGCCGCGCTGCAGTCGAACGCCCTCCATTTCGCGACCGACCTCGCGGGCTCGACCGCCGTCCTGGTCGCGCTCGTCGTCGCGCGGAGCGGTCATCCGGACGCCGACCCGATCGCGGCGCTCTTCGTCGCGGTGATCGTGGTCGCCGCGGCCGCGCGGCTGATGCGCCGGAACGTGGACGTGCTCATGGACCTGGCTCCCGCGGATGCGACGTCTGCGGCCCGGCGTGCGATCGAGCGCAACGTCCCCGGCGTCAGCCTGCGGCGCCTGCGTCTCCGGCAGGCCGCCGGCCGCCACTTCGTCGACGTGGTCATCGGCGTTCCCCCCGACGCGGCCGTGGCTCAGGGGCATGCCGCGGCCGACGACGTCGAGGACGCCGTGCGGCGGGCGCTTCCCGAGGCGGACGTCGTCGTGCACGTCGAGCCGCGGGCAGGCTCCGAGGCCGAGCTCCGTGAGCGGGTGCAGGCGGCGGCGCTCGAGGTGACGCGCGTCCGCGAGATCCACAACGTGAACGTGATCGACGTCGGCGGCCGGACGGAGATCTCGCTCCACCTCAAGCTGCCCGGGGCGCTCTCGCTGGACGAGGCGCACGAGGTCGCCGAGCAGGTCGAGCGCTCGATTCTCGCGGGGCTTCCCGAGGTCGCGACGGTGCGCACGCACCTCGAGCCGCTGGCGGAGGTCGCTGAGGCCCACCGGCCCGCGGCCGAGGTGGTCGAGAGCGAGGCTGCCTCCGTGCTCCGCATCGTGCGCGAGGAGACGGGGGGCGCCCCGCGTGAGCTCCGGTTCCTCGAGACGGACTCCGGGCTCGTCGCCTTCCTCACGCTCGCGCTCGACCCGCACACCGAGCTCGAGGTCGCGCACGCGACGGCGAGCGCCGTCGAGGAGCGGATCCGTCAGGAGCGGCCAGAGATCTCGGAGGTTCACGTCCACACCGAGCCATAGCGCCGGAGAAGTGCCAGGCACGTGCCTGGCACCGAGGTAGGGTGCCCGCCGTGAAGCTCTGCATGTTCTCGCCAGTCGATCGAGAGCTCGAGCGCGGCTGGCCGGGACGGATCGAGGGCGACCGGGTCATCCAGCTCGCTGCGCAGACGCTGCAGTCGTTCTTCACCGGCGGCGGGCAGGCGCGCGAGCACGCCGAGTACGCGCTCGCCGACGTGACCCTGAGGCCGCCGATCGCGCACCCGCCCTCGATCCGGGACTTCTATGTCTTCGAGCAGCACGTCCGGACGGCGCGCGCGTCGCGTGGGGTCGACGTCCCGCGCGAGTGGTACGAGATCCCGGTCTTCTACTTCTCCAACCCGGCGGCGGTGTACGGGCCGGGCGACGACATCCCGTACCCGGACGGCACCGAGGAGCTCGACTACGAGCTCGAGCTCGCGGNNCTCGGGCCGTCCAAGGGCAAGGACTTCGCCACGAGCTTCGGCCCGGTCGTCGTCACGCCGGACGAGTTCGACGGCAGCACGGGGACGATGATCGCGCGCGTGAACGGCGAGGAGCGCTCGCGCGGATCGGTCTCCGACATGCACCACTCGTGGCCGGCGATCCGCGACCACGCGGCGAAGAACACGCGGCTCCTACCCGGCGACATCCTCGGCTCGGGCACCGTCGGCACCGGCTGCATCCTCGAGCTCGGCGACGGCCGCTGGCTCCGGCCCGGCGACGTGGTCGAGCTGGAGATCGAGGGGATCGGCGTGCTCCGCAACACCGTCGGCCCGCGCCCGCACCGGTCTTGAGGCGCGCCGGCGGGGATATCCTCCGGCCATGCCGTTCTACCAGCGTCTCGGCGAGGTCCCGCGCAAACGTCACATCCAGTTCCGCGACAACGGCCTGCTGCTGACGGAGGAGGTCTTCGGCCTCGAAGGCTTCTCGGGCAACGAGTCGATCCTCTACCACCTGCAGTCGCCGTGCCGCGTCCGCGAGATCGGTGCGTTCGAGCCGATCGAGCGGGATGAGTGGGTGCCCGAGTGCCATGCGCACCGGCACCTGCGGACCTGGGACGTGCCGCCCGCCGGCGACGAGATCGGAGGCCGGCGGCTGCTGATGTGGAACGAGGACGTCGAGATCTCGCTCTGCCGGCCTGCGGAGACGATGGACTCCTTCTACCGGAACGGCGAGGGCGACGAGGTCGTGTTCGTCCACGAGGGAAAGGGGACGCTCGAGACGATCTTCGGGAACGTCCCCTACCGCGACGGCGACTACGTCGTCATCCCCCGCGGGACGACCTACCGCTTCGCCCCGGAGGGGCCGCAGCGGCACCTCGTCTTCGAATCGCCCGGCCTGATCGAGATCCCGCGCCGCTACCGCAACCACTACGGGCAGCTGCTCGAGCACGCGCCGTACTACCACCGCGACATCCACCCGCCGACCGAGCTCCAGACCCACCGCGAGAAGGGCGACTTCGTCGTCAAGGTGCGTGTCCGCGACGGCTACCAGACCTACGTCCTCGACTACCACCCGTTCGACGTGGTCGGCTGGGACGGGTACGTCTACCCGTGGACGTTCTCGATCCACGACTTCGAGCCGATCACGGGGCGAATCCACATGCCGCCGCCTGCGCACCAGACCTTCGAGGGCCACAACTTCGTGATCTGCTCGTTCTGCCCGCGCAAGCTCGACTTCGACCCGCTGGCGATCCCGATCCCGTACCACCATTCGAACGTGAACTCCGAGGAGATGATCTATTACGTCTCCGGCAACTTCTCCTCGCGAAAGGCGGTCGACGTCGGCTCGGTGACGCTGCACCCGTCGGGGATCCCGCACGGGCCGCACCCGGGCCTGGCGGAGAAGTCGATCGGGATGACCGAGACGCACGAGCTCGCCGTGATGTGCGACACGTTCCGGCCTCTGCGGCTGACGACGTTCGCGCGCGGCCTGGACGACGGGACGTACGCGTACTCGTGGTACGAGGAGCCCGGCGCGGCGACCACGACGGACGACGATCCGGCGGGAGTCACCTCGCACCTGTAGGACCGTCTGGCCGACGTGTCTGCTCCGGCCTCGTCCGAAACGACCGTTCTTTAGGTGCCCCGCCTCCTCCCCGCTGCGAGCATACCTCTGAACTTGTGACGTGTGTGACATGCGACCGTGACGAAACAGTGACGATCGATCCACAGCCGGCCGACCGGGCCAGGCTCGTCCTCGACTGGGACGGGACGTGTACGGTCGTCGACACACTCTGGCTGCTGCTCGAGGAGTTCGGCGACTACGACGTCTTCCGCCGGGCCGGCGAGCAGCTCCGCGCCGGGGAGATCAGCTACCGCCAGCTGATGGAGCTCGAATTCTCGACCGTCAAGGGCGCCGAGCTCGCCGCGGTGAACGCCTGGCTCGCCGACCACGCCGAGATCCGGCCCGGATTCCACGAGCTCGTCGAGCGCCACGATCCGCTCGTCCTGTCGAGCGGGTTCGAGGAGCTGATCCGCCCGCTGCTCGCCCGGGAGCGCGTCGAGGTCGAGCTGATCGCCAACCGGGTCGACCCGCGACCGGACGGCTGGCGCGTGATCTGGAACCGCGAGCAGCCGTGCGAGATCTGCGGCGACTGGTGCAAGCGCGCGGGGCTGCCACCCGGGCCGTTCGTCTACGTCGGCGACGGGTACTCCGATCGCTGCCCGTCGCTCGCCGCCGACCGCATCTTCGCGCGCGCGGGACTGGCGGAGTACCTCGAGGCCGAGGGCGCTCCGTACGAGCCGTTCGAGGACCTCCAAGACGTGCTGCGGGCGCTCGAGAGCTAGCGCCCAGCCGTGCCGCTGCTGCCGATCCCGGAGCCGTACGACTTCGCCTTCTCGACCGAGCGCTTCCGCCGGTTCGGGCCCGATCTCGCGAACCTCTGGCACGAAGGCGGCCTGCACCGGGTCGTCGGCAGGCGCGAGGTGCGGATCGAGGCCGCCCCGGGCGGCGTGCTGGTCGAGCCGCTCGACGACGAGATCGCCGCCGTCGTCCGCAAGCTGCTCGGGCTCGACTTCGACCTGGCGGCGTTCGAGAGCTTCGCGGGCGGGGTCGACCGGAACCTGGCAGCCCTGGTCGAGCGGTTCCGCGGCTACCGCCCGGCGATCTCGCCCGACCCGTTCGAGACGCTGGTCACCTCGATCACGGCGCAGCAGGTCTCGCTCGCCTCGGCCTTCGCGATCCGCAGCCGGATGATCGAGCGCTTCGGCCGGCGCGCGACCCACGCGTACGCCTTCCCGACGCGCGGGCGGCTCGCCGTCGCCGACCCGGGCGAGCTGACCGCGGTCGGCTTTTCCGGGCGCAAGGCCGAGTATGTCGTCGGGCTCGCCGGCGCCGACCTCGACTACGAGGCTCTCCGGCTGCTCCCGGACGAGGAGGTGAAGGCGCGGCTCGTCGTGATCCGAGGCCTCGGCGACTGGACCGCCGACTGGTTTCTCGCCCGCCACCTTGCTCGCCCGCAGGCCTGGCCGGCCGGCGACCTCGGACTGCGCAAGGCGGTCGCCGCGTTCTATGGTGACGGCCCTCTGCCCTCGATCGAGGAGGTGCGCGTGATCGGCACCCGCTTCGCACCGTTCCAGAACCTGACCGCGCACTATCTCCTCGCCGACCTCTACCTGTCGACGTGACCATCCGCCGCGCGACGAAAGCCGACCTGGGCGCGATCCGGGTGCTCTGGCAGGCAATGGAGGACGAGATCGGCGGCCCGGAGTGGGTGCGCGAGACATGGGAGGAGGAGCTCGTCGACGTCGAGCGGCGGCTGCACGACGCGGCGATCTTCATCGCCGAGGACGACGGCGAGCCCGTCGGCTACCTCGGGCTCGACTTCCGGGACCGGCGCATCGCCGAGGTGCAAAGCCTGTACGTCGACCCGAAGGCGCGGCGGCGAGGGGTTGCGGCGGCACTCATCGCCGAGGCAGCCGCCGCCGCACGCGCGCACGGCTACTCCCACATCCATCTCGACGTCCAGACGACGAACCACGGCGCAATCGCGGTCTACGAACGGCTCGGCTTCGTCGAGTATCAGAAGTGCCTCTCGGTCTCGCTCGACGCGCTCGACCAGCGCCTCGGCGCCACGCCGTCCGGCGAATCGATGGGCCGGGTGTTCGTCCAGACCGACGACGAGACCTCGATCGAGAAGGCGGTGGCGCAGTTCGTCCCCAGGCTGGGGCGCTCGGCGCACACGGAGGTGTCACCGCCGCGGAACGGCTGGATCGAGATCGACGACGAGCTCTGCGGACGCGATCCGAAGGCGCTGCGACGCCTCGGGCAGGAGCTCTCCTACCGCACCGGCGGGGTCGTGCTCACGCTCGGCATCGAGGACGGAGCCGTCGTCCGCTACGTGCTCCTCGATCGTGGCTCGATCGCGGACGAGTACGCGTCGGTCCCGGAGTACTACGGGCCGCTGCCGCCCGGCGACGTGATCGCGCTCGGCGCCAATCCGACGGTCGTGCACCGCCTGACCGGGGCCGATCCCGAGCGCGTCCGCGCGGTCGCCAGGACGGCGAGGTCGGCCGAGGAGCTTCCTGCCCCGAACGACCTGTACGCGCAGCTGGCCGAGCTGCTCGGAGTAGGATCGGGGTCCGAGTGATCACGCTTTACGACGCCGACCGTTGCCCCTACTGCGCCCGCGTGCGCATCGTGCTGGCCGAGAAGGGCCTCGAGTACGAGACGGTCGCGATCGACCTCGCCGACCGGCCGGCCTGGCTGTACGAGAAGAACCCGCTGGGCAAGGTGCCGGTGCTCGAGGAGGATGCGCTCTGCCTGCCCGAGTCGGCCGTGATCATGGAGTACCTGGACGAGCGCTACCTCGAGCCGGGGCTCATGCCTGCCGACCCGGCCGACCGCGCGCTCGTGCGGCTGCGGATCGAGCGGTTCGACAACGCTCTCGGCGACGCCTACTACGCGTTCCGCCGCGGCGAGGACGGGTCTGTCGAGCGGCTTTCGAGCTGCCTCTCGTTCCTCGAGCGCGCGCTCGCCCGTTGGCCCGACGGCTACACGCTCGCCGAGATCGCGTACCTGCCGTGGCTGATCCGGCTCCGCGGGCTCTTCGGCTTCGACCTGTCGCCGTTCCCGGTGCTCCTCGAGCGGCTCGACCGGCTCTGTGAGCGGCCGGCGGTGGCAGCGGAGCTCGACGTCGTCGCGGCGCTGCCCCGTTGAAGATCGTCCTGCTGCACGCGTTTCCGTTCGACACCGCGATGTGGGAGCCGCAGCAGCCCGTGCTCGAGGGGCACGACGTGGTCGCGCCCACGATCTACGGGCGCGGCAACTCGATGGACGCGTGGGCCTCGTCGATCCTCGGCGAGGTCGAGGGCCTGTTCGTGGCCGTCGGCGCCTCGATGGGCGGCGGTTGCGCGCTCGCCATGAAGAGGCAGGAGCCCGAGCGGGTCCGGGGGATCGTGCTCGCGGGGGCTCACGCCGGTCCCGACCCGTCGGAGCGGCGGCCCGCCCGCGAGGCGACAATCGAGAGGATCCGGGCCGAGGGTGCCGCCTCCGTCTGGGAGGGAGCGGGTCCGGCACCGAGTGCCGACGAGTTGATCGCCGTCGTCGAGGCGCTTCGCGACAGGCCGGACGACCGCGGGGTCGTCGCCTCGCTCAGCGTGCCGCTGCTCGTCGTTACCGGCGACGGCGACCCGATGATCTCGGCCGACGCGGCCCGCGCGCTCGCCGAGTCCGCTCCGGACGGCAGCTTCGAGCTCGTCCAGGGGGCGGGCCATCTCGTCAGCGTCGACCAGCCGGACGAGTTCAACCGCGCCCTCACCGACTTCCTGGAGGGGCTGTGACCGATTTTCCGTCGGTCGTGGACGCCGACTGGCTGGCCGGGCACGTCGGCGAGGACGACCTGCTGCTCGCAGACGTGCGCGGGCCGAACGCGCACACGCGCGGGCACATCCCCGGCTCGATCCCGATGATGATCGGCACGCCCGGTCAGTTCAGTAGCCCCGACCTACGCGAGACGTTCGCGGCAGAGGCTGCGCTACGCCTGCGGCGTCACGGCGTCACGGGGGATGAGCGGCTCGTCCTCTACGACGCCGGCGATTGCGGCAATGCGGCTGCGGCGCTGCAGGTCGCGGAGCTGGGCGGTCACAAGCGGGTGGCCGTGCTGGCGGGCGGCCTGGCCTCGTGGGCGGGCGAGCTCGCGACGGGAGTCGTCGAGCTGGAGAAGAGCCGGGCTGAGCTCACGCCGAATCCGGGAGCTGTAGCCGGATGGTGGGAGATCGCCGGCAGAGTCGAGGATCCCACGTACCTGTTCCTCGATGTGCGGCGCCAGGACGAGTACACGGGCAAGAACGGCTATCCGTGCGACCCTCGCCAGGGCCACATCCCAGGCGCGAAGAACGTCGAGGTCTCGACGCTGTTCGCCGCGCCAGGCGTGCCCAAGCCTGCAGAGGAGGTCAGATTCCTGCTTGGAGTCGCGCCGGGATCCGACGGGAGTTTCGTCATCCCGTACTGCCACTCGGGTTCGCGATCCGGTCTGGCATTGATCGCGCTACGTGCTGCGGGCTACCGGGCCGAGAACTACTTCGGCTCCTGGCACGAGTGGTCGCGTCACCCCGAGCTGCCGATGGAGCGCTAGGCCGGGACAGAGACCCGCTCGGCGACGCGGACGAACGCGCCGCAGAGCGAACGGCCGAGGTCGAGCCAGTCCGCGATGTACCGGTCGGTCCCGGCCAGGAACTCCTCGGCCGGAACGGGCAGCTCCTCGGGCGACTCGTCGACCCAGCTCGCGACGATCTCTCGCGTCACCTCGGGATGGAACTGCACGCCCCAGGCGGCGTCGCCGAGTCGAAAGGCCTGCGGGCAGACGCTGCTCCGCGCGAGCTCGCGGGCGCCGGCCGGCACGTCGAACGCGTAGTAGTGCCACTGGAACGCGGAGAAGCGCGCCGGCAGCTCCGCGAAGACGGGGTCGCTGGCCGCGTCACCGGTCAGCTCGACGTCGACCCAGCCGATCTCCGGCTCGGCGGCTCGACGAACCGTGGCGCCGGCCGCCTTGGCCACGAGCTGCGCCCCGAGGCAGACGCCGAGCAGGGGCACGCGCCGGTCGAGCAGCTGCTCGATGAAGAGGTGCTCCTCCCGCAGCCAGGGGTGGTACTGCTCCTCGTCGGCGTGCATCGCCCCGCCGAACAGCATCACCGCGCCGTACCCGTCGACCGGTCGCGGCGGCGGCGTTCCCCAGGCCACGCTCCACGTCTCGAGCCGGTGCCCTCGCTCCTCGACGACGTGGCCGAACGATCCCGGAGGCGCGTCCGCGCCGTGGACGACGGCGAGAACGTTCACACGCCCAAGTCTAGTTGCGCGTCCCGGTCCGGCTCGAGGCCCCCCGTGGCCGGGAGACCCGCCTCGTCGAGGAGCCCCCGCATGATCCGGGCGCTCCGCGGGGCGAAGTCGTCGCGGTTGTTGTTGAAGAGCGCGTAGACCTCCTCGGCCTCGCCGGCCAGGCGCCCGAGCGGCTCGACCCATTCGGCGAGCTCCGTCTCCGTGTAGAGGTGGTCGAAGCGGTCGGCGGAGCTCTTCGCGTTGCGGATGTTCCAGGTTCGCCAGTTACGCCCGTGGAAGCGGACGTAGGCGAGCGGGTGCGTGACGGCCGCGATCGTCGGCACGACGTTCGTGGCGTTCGTGCGCGGCGAGTCGACCGAGACGAAGGCGAGGCCGTGGCGCTCGAGGAAGCGGAGCGTGTCGGCGAGCTCGTCCTCGGTCACCCAGGAGCGGTGGCGGAACTCGATCAGCGGCACGAGCGGCTCGAGCAGTCCGCGAACCCGTGCCAGCTCCGCGAGCGCCTCCGGCGACTTCTTGACGCGCGGGTGGTACTGGAGCAGGACGCCGCGCATCTTCCCCGACGCTTCGAGCGGCGCGAGCGCCTCGCGGAACTCCCGGAAGGCCGGCTCGAGCTCCGCCTCGCGGTGGCCGGTCATCTCGCCGCTCGCCTTGACGTGGAAGACGAAGCCCGGCGGCGTGCGCTCGGCCCACTTCGCCGCTACCTCGGGCGCGGGGAGGCGGTAGAACGGCGAGTCGACCTCGACCACGTCGAAGTGCTCCGCGTAGTAGCGCAGCCGCGCCTCCGCGCTCGACACGCCGCGCGGGTACCAGTGCTTGACGAGCCCCTCGTCGGCCCAGCTGCAGGTGCCGATCCGGACTGTCGCCGCCACGCAGGCACCCTACAATCGGGCCGTGGACTCGCGGCCTGTGGGCGTGTTCGACTCGGGGATGGGCGGTCTCACCGTCCTCCACGAGTGCCTGGTCACGCTGCCGCACGAGGATTTCGTCTACCTCGGAGACGGCGCCCGGCTTCCCTACGGGCCGCGACCGCTCGACGAGATCCGCCGCTTCGTCCGCGAGATCGCGGGGTACCTCGAGGGCCAGGGCGTGAAGCTGATCGTCGCCGCGTGCAACTCGGCGACGTCGGCCGCGCTGCCCGAGCTGCAGGAGCTCCTGGAGGTGCCGATCGTCGGCGTGATCACGCCGGAGGCCCACGCGGCCGTGCAGGCCACGCGGAACAGGCGGGTCGGCCTGCTCGCAACGCAGGCGACCGTCTCGAGCCGGCGCTACGAGGAGCTCGTGCGGGCACTCGACGCGGGCGTGCGCCTGTCGGCGGTTCCGTGCCCCCGCCTCGTGCCGCTGATCGAGAGCGACGACCCGTTCGGCGAGGAGACAACCCTCGCCGTCCGCGAGTACGCCGCGCCGCTCAAGGCTGCCGACGTCGACACGGTCATCCTCGGCTGTACGCACTATCCGCTGATCCGGCCGATCTTCCAGCGTGTCTTCGGTCGCGGTGTCACGCTCGTCTTCTCGGCCGAGGAGACGGCACGGGAGGCGGCCGAGACGCTGGCGCGGAAGCAGATCGAGAACGCCGAGGGTCGCGAGGGCTCCTACCGCTTCCTGACGACCGGCGACCCCGAGCAGTTCCGCGAGATGGGTGCCCGCTTCCTGCAGCTCCCGATCGACGCGGTCGAGGTCGTGTCGCTGGCCGAGCTCGAGAAAGCCGCGGCGTGATGCCAAGTAACAGTCTGTTACTTGGAGGCGCGGAGGTGACGGCTTGAGCCGGGCGGACGGGCGCCGGGCCGACGAGCTGCGGCCGCTCGACCTGCAGCCGGACTTCCTCGAGCAGCCGCACGGCTGCGTGCTGTGGGCCCAGGGGAAGACGGTCGTCCTCTGCACGGCGACGATCGACGACGGGGTGCCGCGCTGGATGTCGGGCCGGGGCGTCGGCTGGATGACCGCGGAGTACTCCCTGCTCCCCGCGTCGACCGGAGACCGCACGGCCCGCGAGGCGCGTACCGGGCGCCAGCAGGGGCGGACGATCGAGATCCAGCGCCTGATCGGCCGGGCCGTGCGTGCCGTCTGCGACTTCGAGGCGCTCGGCGAGCGGACGCTCTGGCTCGACTGCGACGTGCTCCAGGCCGACGGCGGGACGCGCTGTGCCGCGGTCTCGGGCGCCTACGTCGCCGCGCGGCGGGCACTCGAGCGCTTCGGCCTCGCCAAGGTGTTCCGCGACTCGGTCGCCGCCGTGTCGGTCGGGATCGTCGCCGGCGAGGCGCTGCTCGACCTCGACTACTCGGAGGACTCGACCGCCGACGTCGACCTGAACGTGGTCATGACGGGCGACGGCCGGCTCGTCGAGGTGCAGGCGACGGCCGAGCGCGACCCGTTCAGCCGCGACCAGCTCGACGACCTGCTGGAGCTGGCTGCGGCCGGCATCGGGCTGATCCGCGAGGAGCAGGTCCGCGGCGTCGAGGCGGTCGGTGGCTGACTTCTCGCTCGGCTGGGAGCACACGCTGCTCCGGCTCGCTGTCGCCGGGTTGCTCGGCGGCGCGATCGGGCTCGAGCGCGAGCTCGACGAGAAGGCTGCCGGCCTGCGGACGCACATCCTGGTCGCCTCGGGCTCGGCGCTGTTCACGCTCATCTCCGCCTACGGCTTCTCGGCCTTCCTCGGGCCCGGCAAGGTCGTCAGCTTCGATCCCTCTCGCATCGCGGCGCAGATCGTGACCGGCATCGGCTTCCTCGGCGCCGGCATCATCTTCCGGCAGGGGTTCACGGTTCGAGGGCTGACGACGGCCGCAAGCCTCTGGCTCGTGGCTGCGATCGGCATGGCCGCCGGCGTCGGGTACTGGGCGGGCGCCGTGCTCGCGACCGTCGTCGGCATCGTCAGCTTGCGACCGCTCGAGCGGCTGAAGGAGCGGGTGATGCCCCGGCGCGCGGCGACCAGGATGATCGTCGAGCTCGCCGAGCACGCCTCGAGCGGGCCGGTGCTCGAGGCGGTCGAGCGTTCCGCCGACCTGCTCGCGCTGCGCCGCGAGGGCAGGCGCCTCGACGTCGAGCTGCGCATCGACCGCGACCGGCGCGCTCATGCGCTCGGAGACGTGGCCGCGCTGGACGAGGTCGAGGAGGCCCGCTGGGCCCGCTGATCCTCTGCTCGCAGAACGAGAACAAGCGTCGCGAGCTCGAGGCGGCGCTGCCGGGCTGGACGATCGAGCTGCTCGGCGCCGAGGACTATCCGGAGGAGACCGGCGAGACGTTCGCCGAGAACGCCCGCGGCAAGGCGCTCTTCGGCCGGACGGTCGGGCCGGCGGGGGCCTGGATGCTCGGGGAGGACTCGGGCCTCGAGGTCGAGGCACTCGGCGGCGCGCCCGGCGTCGAGACGGCGCGCTGGGCTCAGGGCCGCCACGTCGAGCGGATCCTGGAGGCGCTGGCCGGCGAGACGGACCGGCGTGCCCGCTACGTCTGCGAGCTCGTCGCGCTCTCGCCGGACGGCCGCGAGCTCCGGGGGACCGGAACCATGGAGGGCCGCATCGCCGAGGAGCCGCGCGGGACGGCGGGCTTCGGCTTCGACCCGGTCTTCGTGCCCGACGGGGAAGAGCGAACCGTGGCGGAGCTCGGCGACGAATGGAAGCGAGCGCACTCGCACCGCTCCCGGGCAGCCCAGGCGTTGCGCGCCGCCGTCGAATCTAGCTACTAGGCGAGCCCGGGAACGTCCTCGAGCGGCGCGGCGGGCGAAAGGCGGCTCGCCCGCCACCAGTTGTACTCGGCGCCGAGGACGATCACGTTCGCCATCACGTACAGCCAGACGAGCAGGATCACCGGCCCGCCGAAGGCCCGCTGCGGCGTCGAGTCGCGCGCGAGGTGGAGGTAGATCGGCAGGGCCTGGAAGGTCACCTCGAGCACGACCGTCGTCCCCACGGCACCCGGCAGCACGTCGCGCCACGTGTGCTCGACATTCGTCAGGAAGTAGTAGACGCAGAGCAGGAATGCGAAGACGGCGATCGACGAGACGAGGACGGGCACCACGTACGCAACCACCGAGTTGCGGCCGACTCCCGGCGCGAGCCGGTCGAGCACGCCGAAGCCGAACGTGCCGACGGCCAGGCCCGCGAAGAGCAGCACGAGCAGGCCGGAGAGCAACGCGATCGCGTGGAACTTCCCGGACAGGAAGGGTCGGTTCGGCCGCCCGTAGACGATGTTGAACGCCGACTCGAGCGCGCTGAACAGCGACAGCGACGTCCAGATCAGGAAGAGCAGGCCGATGATGCCGAACGCGGTCGCATGTGCTTCGAGGCCGTTGACGGTCGTCGCGATCGTCGACAGCGACTTGTCCGGAAAGATCAACGAGAGCTTCTTGACGATCGAGCTCGACTCCTTGGCGCGACCGAAGAACCCGAGTATCGCGAACGCGATGAAGCTCAGCGGGACGAACGAGAGCAGGGCGTAGTAGGCGATCATCGCCGCCAGGTGAGGGCCCCGATCTGCCTGGAACTTCCAGAAGATCTGCCGAGGTCCGAGCGCCACCGGGCCATGCTAGGGTCAGCAGCCGATGGATGCGGCGCAGGCGCTCAGGGAGCTGACGGAGATCTCCTCACAGATCGAGGCGGCCTGCCTGTTCGACTCGGACGGCGCCGAGATCGCCTCGACGCTCCGGGACGAAGACGCCGCGAGGCGCTTCGTCGAGGCAGCCCGCGCTCTCCTCGCCGAGGCGTTGAGCCTGCCCCGCGAAGCCGACGCGGGACCGCTCGCGCAGCTCGAGGCGGCGACGCTGGAGGGCAGCGTGTTCGTCGTGATCGACGGCGACCGCGCGGTTGCCGCGGCGACGAAGCCCGAGCCGACCGTCGGCCTGGTCTTCTACGACCTGAAGAGCTGCCTGCGCGCGCTGGCGACCGAGGGCTCGGGCGACGGCAGGCCGCGGCCGAAACCCCGGAAGCGAGAGGCGGCCAGTGAGAGCGCTGCGTAAGCTGCTCGGCTTCCTGACGCTCGTCGGCCTCGCCTTTGCCGGCATCGTCGTCTACCGGCGCCGCTTCGCGGCCCGGCGGGAGCGAGTCGACCTCTACTACGAGGACGGGGCGCTCGTCTCGCTCGACGACGGCTCCGACGGCGCCGTGCGCCTCCTGCCGCTCGCGCACGAGATCCTCAGCGCGGCCCGTACCTAGCCGGTTCGGCCATGGACGACCGCGAGCTGCTCGAGGCGATCCGCGAGCACGCGTACCTCGAGGGCGACTTCCTCCTGCGCTCGGGGCGCCGGTCTCGCTACTACCTGGACAAGTACCGGTTCGAGACCCGGCCCGAGCTGCTCGCCGCCCTCGCGGAGCGGATCGCGGCCAAGGTCGCGGAGGTGGAGCCCGAGGCGGTGCGGCTCGCCGGCCCGGAGCTGGGCGCCGTCGCGCTCGCGGCTGCGACTTCCCTCCGTTCCGGACTCCCGTTCCTGATCGTCCGCAAGGCCGCGAAGGGCTACGGCACGGACAACCGCCTCGAAGGCGGGTTCGAGCCGGGCGACTGCGTCTGCCTGATCGAGGACGTGGTCACCTCGGGAGGAGCGGCCGCGGAGGCCGTCGAGGCGCTCCGCGCATCCGGTCTGCAGTGCCGAAACGCGGTCTGCGTCGTCGATCGCGAGGAGGGCGGAATCGACGCTCTCGCGCGTCTCGCGGTGCGAATGTGGCCGATCTTCACGGCGGGCGAGGTTACAGGCGCTACAAAAGGCCCGCAAAAGCCGCATGGTTGAGCGGGTCCGATGCGCCTGTTACGCTCCGGAGCGTCCCTGATCCCAAGGAGGGTTGGCGCGTGACGAAGCAGGAGTTTGTCGATCGGGTGGCGGCACAGTCGGGATTGTCGAAAAGCGATGCGGGCAAGGCCGTGGATGCGTTCCTGGACACGGTCACGAAAGAGCTCAGCAGCGGCGGCCAGGTGAACTTCACCGGCTTCGGCAAGTTCTCGGCACAGCGCCGCGCGGCACGCATGGGTGTGAACCCCCGCACGGGCGAGAAGGTTCAGATCCCGGCCGCGACGGTGCCGAAGTTCCAGGCAGGTAGCTCGCTCAAGTCCGCTGTCAAGGCCGGAGGAGCCGGAGCCAGCAGCTACTGACGATCTGGTGCGCGAGGAGTTCCGTCGAGGGCCGCACGAGCGGCCCTCGACGTTTCAGAGGGATGGCGCTCCGAGGTGGCCAGCGGCTACCCTTCGGGGCCGGTGGCACGGGGTCGTATCTGGCTGGTCGTCCTGCCGCTGCTGATCGCCGGCAGCGAACTTGCTCACGCCGTGCTCGGGCGTTTCGCTCCGGCCGGCTATCAGGGGGCCGAGCTGTTCGAGCGCTCCGGCACGGGCCGTGGCCTGCTGCCGCTGCTGCTCGCGCTGGCTGCGGCGCTCGTCGTCGGCGGCCTGGCGACGCACGCAACCGGCGGCCGGAGCTGCCGCGTCTCCCGGCGCGTCATCGCCGTCCTGCCGTTGCTCGTCTTCACGGTCCAGGAGCACCTCGAGTACGCGCTCGGCCACGGCCGCCTCCCGTTGACGGTGGTCGCGCACCCGGCGTTCGCGCTCGGGTTGGCGCTCCAGCTTCCCTTCGGGCTCGCTGCCTACCTGGCGGCGAAGCTGCTGCTCGTCCTGGCGGCGACGATCGCCGGGCGCGGCACAGAACACCACGTGCCCGCGCGGGTCGCGCTCGTTCTGCCGCTTCGTGCTGTGACCGCCGGCTTCGGCCGGGCACGCCTTTCGGGTGATACGCGCTTCACCCGCGGGCCACCGCTGTCGATCTCTGCCTAAGCGTCCCGCAGCCCCGCGCCCTTCCGGCGCGCCCGCGCCGTAACAGTTGACGAGAGGAGAAACGCGCATGAAACGTATTCGTCGAACACTTCCACGCCGCAGTGTCGGGCGCCTGACCATCGCGCTCGGCCTGCTGGCTGCTCTGGTCGGCGCCGCGTCGGCGGTTGCCAAGTCGCCGACGCCCGCGATCACGTCGAAGGCCGTCTGCGCGGCTGTCCCGGTCGGATACGCGCGTTGCTTCTCGCGCGTGGTAACGAACAAGGCCGGGAAGCCGCTCGTGTCGCCGGATGCACCGCCGGCGGGGAGCTACGGGCCGGTTCAGTTCCAGACCGCCTACGGGTTGACGGCGGCCGCGGCGGCATCGACGACCGAGGTGGTCGCGATCGTGGACGCCTACGACGACCCGAATGCGAAGGCTGACCTCGACGCATACAGTGCGAACTACGGGCTGCCGGTCATGCCGACATGCTCCGGCGCGCCTGCCGCCGGCTGCTTCAAGAAGGTGAACCAGACCGGCGGGAGCACGCCTCCGTCGGGCGACAGCGGCTGGGGGCTCGAGATCTCGCTCGATCTCGACACCGTGCACGCCATCTGCCCGAACTGCGGGATCCTGCTCGTGGAGGGGAACTCGGCCAACGACTCCGACCTCTACACCGCCGAGGACTATGCCGCGGGCCAGGCCAACGTCGTCTCCAACTCGTGGGGCGAGAGCGAGTACAGCGGCCAGACCTCGGACGACTCGTACTTCAACCATCCGGGGATCGCGATCACCGTCTCCTCGGGCGACAGCGGTTACGGCGCCCAGTATCCGGCGGCGTCGAGGTACGTGACCTCCGTCGGAGGCACGCACCTGGTCCTGAACGGCAGCAACCAGCGGACCTCGGAGACCGTCTGGGGCTGCGAGCCCGACCAGGGCTGCGGCGAAGGCGCCGGCAGCGGTTGCAGCTCGTTCGACGCCAAGCCCGCCTGGCAGACCGACAGCGGTTGCTCGAAGCGCACGATCGCCGACGTCGCCGCTGACGCCGACCCGGACACGGGGGCGGCGGTCTACGACACGTACGGCTACGGCGGCTGGATCCAGGTCGGCGGCACCAGCCTCGCCGCACCGCTGATCGGCGCCGTCTACGCCCTGGCGGGGGTGGGCGGAACGTCCGACTATCCGTCCTCGTACCCGTACGCCCACACGTCGTCGCTCTTCGACGTCACGTCGGGTCACAACGGCAGTTGTGGCGGCTCCTACCTCTGCACCGCCATGGCCGGATACGACGGGCCGACCGGCCTGGGGACCCCGAACGGCACGGCCGCGTTCGCCCCCGGCGGTGGTGGCGGTAGTCAGCCGACCGTGACGTCGTTCTCGCCCACGAGCGGTCCTGTCGGGACGAGCGTGACGATCAACGGCACGAACTTCAGCGGTGTCACCGCGGTGAAGTTCCACGGCACGGCCGCAACGACCTACACCGTCAACTCGACGGTGAAGATCACGGCCACGGTTCCGTCCGGGGCCACGACCGGGCCGATCTCGGTCACGACAGGCGCCGGCACTGGGACGAGCTCGACGAACTTCACGGTCACGACCGGAGGCTCGCAGCCGACCGTGACGTCGTTCTCGCCCACGAGCGGTCCTGTCGGGACGAGCGTGACGATCAACGGCACGAACTTCAGCGGTGTCACCGCGGTGCAGTTCAACGGGACCGCCGCAACGACCTACACCGTCAACTCGACGGTGAAGATCACGGCGACTGTCCCGTCCGGAGCCACGACGGGACCGATCTCGGTCTTCACAGGCGGCGGCACCGGGACGAGTGCCACGAGCTTCACCGTGACGTCCGGGACCGGCCCGAAGATCACGGGCTTCTCGCCGGCGTTCGGTCGCACCGGCGCCAAGGTCCTGATCTCGGGCTCGGGCTTCACGGGCGCAACGTCCGTCAAGCTCGGCGGGGTCACGGCGAGCTTCACGGTGCAGTCGGCGAGCCGTATCTCCGCCACCGTTCCGTCGATGAGCCCGGGCAACTACAAGTGGCAGGTGACGACGCCGGGAGGCACGGCGACGAGCACCAACAACTTCATGCACCTGTAGGAACGGACGACAACAGTTCCGGCGAGAGGGGGCCCCGAGGGGGCCCCTCTCGCTTTCGCCGGACGGTTCCGGCCGCGTACCCTGGAGCTGTGCGGCTCGCGCCTCTCGCCGTCGCAGCGCTGCTCTCGCTCGGGGCCGGCTCCGCCCGGGCATCGGCGCCCCGCGACCACCTCCGAATCGTCGTTTGGCCGCACGGCCTCGCCGCCACGCCGCGTGCCGCCCGGACGCTCACGTGCTACCCCGCCGGCGGCACGTTGCCGGGCGCAGCGGGCGCATGCAGGAGGCTCGCCGCGCTCGCGCGGCCGTTCGCACCGGTGCCGGCCGGAGTCATGTGCTCGCAGATCGTCTCCGGCCCGCAGGCCGCGCTCGTGACCGGCAGCTACGGTGGCCGTCGGATCTGGGCCCGCTTCCGGAGGACCGACTCCTGCCAGACGGAGCGCTGGAACCGCATCGCGTTCCTGTTCCCGACTGGGTAGCAGCCACCCTCGCTAGCCTGTGGGCCGATGGAGGCCCAGGCTGCGGTGGCGACCCGTGCGTTCGCCGACAGGCTTGCCGCTGCCGTCGTCGAGCGGCGCAGCCAGCTCGTCGTCGGGCTCGATCCCCGGCTCGACCTGCTCCCGCTCGAGCTCCGCGGCGACGCGCACACCGGGCCCGAAGCCGCCGCGACCGCGTTCTCACGCTTCTGCCGCGGCCTGATCGACGCGGTCTGCCCGTACACCGTCGCCGTCAAGCCGCAGAGCGCGTTCTTCGAGGCGCTGGGGGCCGACGGCGTCCGCGCCTTCGAGGACGTCTGCGACTACGCGCGCGCGGCCGGCCTGCTCGTGATCGGAGACGTCAAGCGCGGCGACATCGGCTCGACGGCGCGCGCGTACGCCGCCGCCTATCTCGGGCCGCGCGCCGGCCAACCCCCGGTTGCCGACGCGATCACGGTCAACCCCTATCTCGGCCGCGACTCGCTCGAGCCCTTCGTCGCCGAGTGCAGGCGGTCGGGGCGGGGGATCTTCTGCCTCGTCAAGACGTCGAACCCCGGTGGGGTCGACGTCCAGGACCTGAAGCTGACGGACGGCACGCTCGTCTGGCAGCAGGTGGCGAGGCTGGTCGCGGAGCTCGGCGAGGGAGTCGTCGGCGAGTGCGGGCTGTCGAGCGTCGGCGCCGTCGTCGGTGCGACCTACCCGCGAGCCGTCAGCGAAGCCCGCCGGCTGCTGCCCCAGGCGATCCTGCTCCTGCTCGGCGTCGGTGCCCAGGGGGCGACGCCGGCTGATGTCGCACGCGCGTTCACCAGCGGGCCCGCCAGCGCGCTCGTCAGCGTCTCGCGCTCGATCAACTACGCGTTCCGGGACGGGGAGGCCGACTGGCGGACCGCCGCCGCCGCCGAGGCGGCCCGCCTCCGGGACGAGGTCTGGAGGGCGTCGGGCTGGTGAGGATGAAGCTCCGCGCCGTCCTCGTCGTCGCGGCGGCGCTCGCACTGGGCTCGTCCGCGCTCGCCGCGCCCCGTGTCGGCGGTCGCGCCTACCTGGTCGTGAGCGCGAGCGGCGACACCCTGCTCGAGCGCAACGCGGACGAGCGCGTGCCGATGGCGAGCATCACGAAGCTGATGACGGTGCTCGTCACGCTCGAGCATGCTCGGCTCGACGACGTCGTCACCGTCGAGAAGCAGGCCGCCGAGGTCGGCGAGTCCTCGATCTACCTGCGCCGCGGCGAGCAGCTCACGGTGCGGGAGCTGATCGAGGCGTGCCTGATCCAGAGCGCGAACGACGCCGCCGTCGCCCTGGCCCAGTACGTCGGGAACGGCAGCATCTCCACGTTCGTGGCGATGATGAACGCGAAGGCGCGCGAGCTCGGGCTCACCGAGACGCATTTCGTCAACCCGGACGGGCTCGACGCCGCCGGCCACTACTCGAGCGCCCGCGACGTGACCCGCCTCGCCGAGATCGTCATGCACGACCCGTTCGTGCGCTCGATCGTCCGCCTCCGCGTGGCGCGGATCACCGGTCGCGTGCTGCACACGTGGAACGATCTGCTCGCGACCTTCCCCGGCCTGATCGGCGTGAAGACCGGGCACACGAACGCGGCCGGGTGGTCCGAGGTGGCGGCGGCGCGCGGGCAGGGCGTGACCGTGTACGCGACGCTGCTCGGTGAGCCGACACGCTCGGCCCGCAACGCGGATCTCACGGAGCTGCTCGCCTGGGGCCTCGCGCAGTACCGCGTCGACCCGGTCGTCTCGACCGCCCGGGTCTACGCCACCGCGAAGGTGCCCTGGGGCAAGCGACCGCTCGGGCTCGTCGCCGCGAGACAGATCGTCCGCGTCGTCCGTGTCGGGCGGCCGCTCGTGGAGCGCGTCGTGACGCCGATGGTGGTCTCGCTGCCGGTCCGGGCGGGGGAACGCCTCGGCGAGGTTCGCGTCTTCGATCGCGGCAAGCTCGTCGCCCGCGCGCCGCTCGTCGCCGACCGGTCGATCGGGAGGCCGGGCATGCTCGGACGCGTAGGCTGGTACGCGAAGAGAACGCTCGATCACATCTGGAGCTGGGTCAGCTAACTGACCAGGAGGCCTCGTTGATCGTCACCGTCACGATGAACACCGCTCTCGACCGGATCCTGACGGTGCCGAACTTCCAGCGCGGGCAGCGCCACCGCGCGAGCGAGAAGCTGACGCTCGCCGGTGGCAAGGGGATCATCGTCGCGCGTGCGCTGAAGCGGCTCGGCGTGCCCGTCGTCGCGACCGGCCTCGTGGGCGGGCGCAACGGCAGGCGCGTCCTCGAGGAGCTGAGCGAGGAGGCGGTGCTCAACGACCTCGTCCGGATCGACGACGAGTCGCGGACGTCGACCGCCGTCATCGACCCGACCTCGGGCGAGTACACGGAGATCATCGAGTGGGGGCCGCTGGTGCAACCCGAGGAGCTCGAGATCCTGCGGGAGAAGGTCGACTACCTGTCGCGCGGCGCCGAGATGGTCGTGCTCGCCGGCTCGCTGCCCCGCGGGGTCGACGACGGCTTCTACGCCGACATGATCAGGGAGCTGAACCGGCACGGCGTCCCGACGGTGCTCGACACCGAGGGCGACCCTCTGCGGCTCGGCGTGGAGGCCGAGCCCGAGCTCGTGACGCCGAACCAGCTCGAGGCCGAGGCGCTCGTCGGACAGGAGTTCTCGGACGAGGAGGACTTCGTGCTGGCGCTCGACACGATCAGCGAGATGGGAGCGCGCAACGTGCTGGTCAAGCACGAGCGCGGCGTCTTCGCGCACCTGCGCCGGGAGAACGGGCGGGGCCGGCCGTTGCGCTACCGGGTCGAGTCTCCGGCCGTGGAGGTCGTGTCGCCGGTCGGTGCCGGCTCGGTGCTCCTCGCCGCGTTCATCGCCGCCCGGCTCGAACGCGTGCCTCCGGACGAGGCGTTGCGCCGCGCCGTCGCGGCCGGGACGGCCTCGACGCTCGTCGTCGGCTCCGGGCAGTTCGAGCCGCGCGAGGCGGGCCGGCTCATCGCCGACGTGAACGTCGCCGAGCTCGCGTCCGTGGCCGCGGAACACTGACGGCAGGGGGTCGGCCGCATGCAGACGATTACTCCGTACCTTCTCTACGAGGACGCGGCGGCCGCGCTGGACTTCCTCTCGCACGCGTTCGGGTTCGAGGAGACGAACCGGATCACGTCGCGGGATGGCCGCGTCGGACATGCCGAGGTGAGGTTCGGCGACGGCGAGATCCATCTCGGTCAGCCCGAGCAGCCGAGCAGCCCGAGAAGCTACGGGGGGACGTCCGTGCTGCTGTACGTCTACGTCGACGACGTGGACGAGCACTGCGCGCGGTCGCGTGCGGCCGGCGCGGAGATCGTCGACGAGCCTGCCGACCAGGAGTACGGCGAGCGGCGCTACCACTGCCGCGACCCCGAGGGGCACTCGTGGTACTTCGCGCAACCGCTCGGCGGCTGACCGCGCTCGTGTCGCACGTCCGTTGAGAGAAGGCTTTCGTTTGATCCTGAGTGCAGGCTCGCGCAGACCGCAACGAAGGCGAGGACTGCCCTGCGTATCTGGGTCATGCCGAGCCGGACGTGGCGGTAAACCCGCGCAATCCGGCCGACGCCATGCGTGGTCTCCTCCGGAGGCACTGCTAACGTAGACCTCCAGTTGACCGAGTTGGGACTGGGCAGAGTCGAGCGGCTCCTGGCGCTCGAGGAAAAGTTCGCCCGTGAGGGCTTGACCTTCGACGATGTCCTGCTGGTTCCCGCCGAGTCGCACGTCCTTCCGAACGACGTCTCGACCTCGACGCCGCTGACGCGGAGCATCCGCCTCGCGATCCCGATCGTCTCGGCTGCGATGGACACGGTCACCGAGTCCAGGATGGCGGTCGCGATGGCCCGGGTCGGCGGTCTCGGCGTCCTGCACCGGAACCTGTCGATCGCCGACCAGGTCGCAGAGGTCGACCGCGTCAAGCGCTCCGAGGCCGGCATGATCGTCGATCCGGTCACGCTGCCGCCGACCGCGGTCGTCTCCGAGGCGCTCGAGCTGATGGCTCACTACCGCATCTCGGGCGTGCCGATCACCGATGGCGACGGGTGCCTGGTCGGCATCCTCACGAACCGCGACCTCCGCTTCCAGAAGGACCCGAGCGCGTCCGTGACCGAGCTCATGACCGATCGGAACCTCGTCACGGCACCGGTCGGGACGACCCTCGAGGAGGCCGAGGAGATCCTGCACCGCAACAAGATCGAGAAGCTGCCGGTGGTCGACGCGGACGGTGTGCTGCGCGGGCTGATCACCGTCAAGGACATCGCCAAGAAGATCGAGTACCCGCTGGCGACGAAGGACTCGCGCGGCCGGCTGCAGGTCGGCGCGGCGGTCGGCGTCGGCCCGGACGCGCTCGAGCGGGCGGCCGGGTTGGTCGAGGCCGGGGTGGACGTGCTCGTGCTGGACACGGCGCACGGCCATTCCGAGAACGTCCTGACGATGACGCGGACGCTGAAGGAGCGCTTCGACGTCGAGCTGATCGTTGGGAACATCGCGACCGCCGAGGCGGCCGAGGCGCTGATCGACCTCGGCGCGGACGCGCTGAAGATCGGCGTAGGCCCCGGCTCGATCTGCACGACCCGGGTCGTCGCAGGCGTCGGCGTGCCGCAGATCACGGCGATCCACGAATGCGCGCAGGTGGCCGCGCCGCACGAGGTGCCCGTGATCGCCGACGGCGGCCTCACGTCCTCGGGAGACATCGCCAAGGCGATCGCGGCCGGGGCCGACACGGTCATGGCCGGTTCGCTCCTGGCCGGCACGGACGAGTCGCCGGGCGACGTCGTCGTCGGCCAGGGCGAGCGGTTCAAGGAGTACCGCGGCATGGGCTCGCTCGGCGCGATGAAGGCGCGCGGGTTCTCGAAGGACCGGTACTTCCAGGGCGACGTCGAGGACGTCGACAAGCTCGTCCCCGAGGGCGTCGAGGGGCGTGTCCCCTACAAGGGGCCGGTCGGCATCGTGCTCAACCAGCTCGTCGGCGGTCTGCGGCAGGCGATGGGCTACTGCGGCGCGCCGACGATCGAGGACATGAAGCAGGCGCGCTTCGTTCGCATCACGGCCGCGGGCCTCCGCGAGAGCCATCCCCACGACATCGCGATCACGAAGGACGCGCCGAACTACCGGCGCTCGTAAAGAGTGGCCGAGGTGATCCCGTTTCCCGCCCCCGAGCCGCCGGCCCCGGGAGTGGAGGATCGGCCCGTGCTCGTCCTCGACCTCGGCGGCCAGTACGCGCAGCTGATCGCGAGACGGGTCCGCGACTGCGGTGTCTTTTCCGAGCTCGTCGGGCACGAGATCACGGCCGACGAGGCGCGGCGGCGGCGCCCGGTGGCGCTGATCCTGAGCGGCGGGCCGGCCTCGGTCTACGCGGATGCGGCACCGCGCATCGATCCGGGGCTGTACGAGCTCGGCGTTCCGGTGCTCGGCATCTGCTACGGGGCCCAGCTGATGGCCCTCGACCTCGGCGGCGCCGTCGAGCGCACCGGCGTGTCCGAGTTCGGCAAAACGGCGCTCCACACGTCGTCCGGAGCCCTGTTCAAGGGATTGCCGGAGGAGCAGACCGCCTGGATGAGCCACCGCGACACGGTGACCGCTCCTCCGGAGGGAGCGGAGGTCACGGCCGAGTCGCCGGCCACCCCGGTCGCCGCGTTCGAGGCGCCGGAGCGGGGGCTCTACGGCGTCCAGTTCCATCCCGAGGTCGTCCACACGCCGCACGGCCAGGACGTGCTCGAGAACTTCCTCTACGGCGTCGCGCACGTGCCGCCCGCGTGGACGGCGGTCGCCGTCATCGAGGAGCAGGTCGAGCGAATCCAGGCCCAGGTCGGAAGCGAGCAGGTGCTCTGCGGGCTCTCGGGCGGGGTCGACTCGGCGGTCGCGGCCCTGCTCGTGCACAAGGCGGTCGGCGATCAGCTCACATGCGTCTTCGTCGACCACGGCCTGCTGCGCAAGGACGAGGCGACACAGGTGGTGGAGACGTTCCGGCGCCATTTCCGCGTCCCGCTCGTCCACGTCGACGCCGAGCGGCGCTTCCTGGCGAGGCTCCGGGGCGTGATCGATCCCGAGGACAAGCGGCGGGCGATCGGCGAGGAGTTCATCCGCGTGTTCGAGGAGGAGGCTGCGAGGCTCGGCCGAACGCCGTTCCTCGTCCAGGGCACGCTCTACTCGGATGTGATCGAGTCGGGCGGCGAGGCGGGCGTCGCCGCGAAGATCAAGTCGCACCACAATGTCGGCGGCCTGCCGGAGAAGATGGACTTCTCGCTCGTCGAGCCGCTCCGGTTGCTGTTCAAGGACGAGGTGCGCCGGGTCGGGGAGGAGCTCGGCCTGCCCGAGGAGATGGTCTGGCGGCATCCGTTCCCCGGCCCGGGCCTCGCGATCCGGATCATCGGCGAGGTCACGCACGAGCGGCTCGAGATCCTGCGCGAGGCGGATGCGATCCTGCTCGAGGAGGTTCGCCGCGCCGGGCTCTACCGCGAGCTGTGGCAGTGCTTCGCCGTGCTGCCGGCGATCCGCTCGGTCGGCGTGCAGGGCGACGAGCGCACGTACGCGTACCCGATCGTCATCCGCGCCGTCACCTCGGACGACGCGATGACCGCCGACTGGGCGCGCCTGCCCTACGACCTGCTGGAGACGGTCTCGAGCCGGATCATCAACGAGATCCCGGCCGTGAACCGCGTGGCGCTCGACCTGACGTCGAAGCCCCCGGGCACGATCGAGTGGGAGTAGCGGCCATGCCACCGGGTCTGACCCCGGGACATGGCTCCGAGGCGGAGATCGGACGTGGCCTGGACGGCCATGTCTGGCCCTCTGAGCAGGCGAAATGTCAGCCCTGGCCAGGTCCGGGGGTCTGACCCCCTGACACGGCCGGGGAGGACACGTCCGCAGCCGGATAGCGCGCCCGCACCGCGTCGACGTACGCGGCCAGCTCGTCGGCGATCTTCGCGTCTGCGATCTCGAGCATGTTCTCCGCGTTCTTCTCCCCCGATCGCGAGAGGTTGAACGATCCGCAAAAGACGACGTCGTCGGCCACCGTCAGCTTCGCGTGCATGTAGTCGTGCACGCTCGTCGGTGTGTACGGCGTCGTGCGCTTGCCCGAGAACGACGCCCGCGAGAGCACGGTCTGGAGCAGCGGGATCTTCCAGGCCGAGACGCCGTTCGTGCGCCACTGGTAGATCACCTCCTCGATCTGCGTCTGGTCCACGCAGCCCGCGAGGTCGACCTTGCCCTCCGAGGCGATCTGGCAGAGCGTGCCGAGGATCGGACCCGAGGTGAGCACGGGCGAGCAGATCCGGATCCGCCGCTGTGCGCGCCCGCACGCCTTCGCGATTCTGTGCGCGAGCGCATCTCCGAAGCCCGGACAGAACCAGGCGCGCACCTTGTCGCCGTCCACGACTGCCGGCCGCGGCTCGACGAAGCCGCTCTGCATCACGTCCTGCTTCTCCCAGAGCTCCTCGAACGCGAGCGTGTACGAGGTCGCGAGAGCTGCCGAATCGACGGTGATGATCACGTTCTCCTCGCGCGACCAGGAGTCGTCCGTCCAGTTCGTCGAGCCCGTCCAGACGGCCGCGCGGTCCCGGACGACGAACTTGTGGTGCATGAGGTCCGGGATGCCGGGGATAGCGCGCGTCGGCACGCTGATCCGCTCGATGTCCTCGGGCCGGGCCTTCGGCGGCGGCGGCACCGGGATCGGCGCGCGGAAGTCGGAGTTGTAGGCGAGCCGCACGGCGACGCCTCGCTTCGCGGCCGACTCGATCGCGCCGACGACGATCGTCTCGGTGTCGGGCCCCAGGTTCAGGTCGTAGAGCGCGATGTCCAGGCTGTGCTGCGCCTGCCCGAGGAAGCCGGCGACGAGGTTGGCGATGTCGACCGGCTGCTGGCCGCCGTCTGTGAGCGTGCGAGTTGAGATCATGTGGAGATCATGGACTTCGCGGACGTTCTTCGCCGCCGCAGGGCGGTTCGCAACTACCTCGAGGAGCCGATCCCGCGCGAGACGCTCGAACGGATCGTCGCCCGCGGCCGGCGCGTGCCCTCCGGCGGCTTCAGCCAGGGCCTGCGCCTGATCGTCGTCACCGACGCCGCGACCCGCGGCCGGATCGCCGAGCTCTCCGACGAGCACGAGTACGTGGCCATGGGCTTCGACCCGTGGATCTCACGCGCCCCGGCGCACATCGTGATCGGCACGCGCGAGGACGACTACCACGACCGCTACCGCCAGCCGGACAAGCTGCAAGAGGACGGCACCGAGATCCACTGGCCGGTCCCGTACTGGCACGTCGACGCGGGCGCCGCGATGATGCTGCTGATGCTCGCGGCCGTCGACGAGGGGCTCGCGGCGGGCGTGTTCGGCGTCCTCGACTGGGGGCCGATCTGGGAGCTGCTCGGCATTCCGGACGACGTGTTGCCGGTTGCCGTCGTCACGGTCGGCAAGCCCGCGCCGGAGAGCCGGGAGCGGGGCTCGAAGGGCCGCGGCTGGAGGCCGATCGACGAGATCGTCCGCTGGGAGCGTTGGTAGAGAGCGGCTCGTGATTGCAGGTCGGGTCGGGTGGCGGATTGCTACACTTTTCCCTCGGCGGACGCTGGTCCGCCGCTTGTTTGTGAGCGAAACCCGTGTTTCTGAGCTAACAGAGGGCTGTAGCTAGGAGCTCTATGAAGATGGGCACGAAAACCTGGAACGCGAAACCCGGCGAGCTCGAGCGCGGGTGGCATCTCGTGGACGCTGAGGGGCAGACCCTCGGGCGTCTCGCCACCCGCATCGCCGAGACGTTGCGCGGCAAGGACAAGCCGCAGTTCACCCCGCATGTCGACACCGGCGACTTCGTCGTGGTCGTGAACGCCGAGAAGATCGCGGTCACCGGCAAGAAGCTCGACGACAAGATGTACCACCGGCACTCCGGCTATCCGGGCGGACTGCGCAGCCGCTCGCTGCGAGAGCAGCTCGAGCGGCAGCCCACCGAGGTGCTGAGGAAAGCAGTGAAGGGGATGCTGCCGCGCAACCGGCTCGGGCGCGCGCAGATCAAGAAGCTGAAGATCTACGCCGGCCCCGAGCATCCGCACGGCGCGCAGGCACCCGAGCCGCTGAAGACGGAGAGGTGATGGCAGAACAGGCTACGTACCAGGGCACGGGCAAGCGGAAGACCTCCGTGGCCCGCGTCATCCTCAGGCCCGGCGACGGGAGCTGGTGGATCAACGGGCGCTCGCTCGAGGACTACTTCCCCCGCCTGGTGCACCGCTTCCAGGTGCAGGCGCCGCTCAAGGTCGCGGGCGCCGAGGGCAGCTACGACGTGCGTATCCGCCTCCACGGCGGCGGCCCGAGCGGACAGGCAGGCGCCGCGCGCCACGGCATCGCCCGTGCGCTCGTGGAGGCCGATCCGGAGCTTCGCGTGCCGCTCAAGCGGGAGGGCTTCCTCGCGCGCGACGCGCGGATGGTCGAGCGCAAGAAGGCCGGCCTGAAGAAGGCACGCAAGGCCCCGCAGTGGGCCAAGCGCTAGCGCGCTCGTTCGAGAACATGCGCCGCTACTTCGGCACCGACGGGGTGCGCGGCATCGTCGGGCGCGACCTGACGCCCGCTCTGGTCGAGCGCCTCGGCCGTGCGGTGACGCTGTGGCAGGGCGGTGGGGCCGTCCTGATCGGCCGTGACACCCGTGCCTCGGGACGCGAGCTCGAGCGTGCGTTCGCGTCCGGAGTCGCCTCCGCGGGCGGGAACGCGATGCTGGCCGGCGTGTTGCCGACTCCGGCGGTCGCGCTGCTCGCCCTCGATCTCGGCGCGGTCATCTCCGCGTCGCACAATCCGCCCGAATACAACGGTGTCAAGCTCTTCGACGGTGAGGGCCGGAAGCTGACGGACGAGGCCGAGGAGGAGATCGAGGCGCTGCTCGGCGAGGCGCCGCGGAACGCGGAGGCAGGCCGGATCGACAACCTCGACGTCATCCACGGGAGCTACATCGACCACGTCGTCGAGCGTTTCGGCGAGGACCTCGAAGGCCTCCGGATCGGCGTCGACTGTGCCAACGGCGCGTACTCCGGCATCGCGCCGGCCGCGTTCGAGCGTCTCGGTGCAACCGTCGTCGCCATCGGCGACCACCCGGACGGCTCCAACATCAACGTCGGCTGCGGCGCCACCGACCTGCGCGCCTTGCAACAGACTGTTACAAGGGAAGGGCTCGATCTCGGCGTCGCGTTCGACGGGGACGGCGACCGCATGCTGGCCGTCGACGAGCGGGGCGAGCCGGTGGACGGCGACCAGATCCTGGCCGTGCTGGCGCTCGATCTCGGCGTGGACATTGTCGCGGTGACCGCGATGGCGAATCTCGGCCTGCACCGGCTGCTCGCGGAGCGCGGCATCCGCGTGGTGACGACCGACGTCGGCGACCGCTACGTGCTCGAGGCGCTGCGGCGCGAAGGCGGCCTGCTCGGGGGCGAGCAGTCGGGGCACCTGATCTACCTGCAGGGCCACGTCACGGGGGACGGGCTCGTCGCCGCGCTGCTCCTCTGCCGCTCGCTGCACGGCCGCCGGCTGTCCGAGGCCGTCGCCGTGATGCCGCGCTTCCCGCAGGCGAGGGAGAACGTCCGCGTCGCCGACAAGCAGCTCACGCAGGCGATCCTGGACGACGTCGAGCAAAAGAACGCCGAGCTCTCGGGACGGGGCCGCGTGCTCGTGCGCCCGAGCGGCACGGAGCCGGTTGTCAGAGTGCTCGCGGAGGCCGAAACCGAGGAGGAGGCGGAACGCCTCTGTGGTACCATCGCAGCGCTCGTGAGCAGAGAGCTCGGTTGATCGCCGACGACGGGGTCGGCGGCCAAGCCGAGCTCGTCGTACTTTCGGGACGATTCGCCCCGAACCGGAAGAGGAGGCCTGAATGTGCGGGATCATCGGCTACGTCGGTGGGCGGCCGTGTAAGGACCTGCTACTGACAGGCCTCGAGCGTCTCGAGTATCGAGGTTACGACTCCGCCGGGATCGCGCTCCTCTCCGACGGCCAGCTCGAGCACACGCGCGCCGTCGGACCGCTGGGGAAGCTGAAGGAGCTTGCCGGGCGCGGTGGGTCCGAGTCGACCACCGGCCTCGGCCACACGCGCTGGGCGACGCACGGCGCCGTCACAGAGGCGAACGCGCATCCGCTGACCGGCTGCGACGACCGCCTGTCGATCGTCCTGAACGGGATCGTCGAGAACTACCGCGAGCTCAAGGAAGGCCTGCAGGCGGAAGGGCACGTCTTCACCTCCGAGACCGACGCCGAGACCGTCTCGCATCTGATCGAGCGCCACTACCAGGGCGATCTCGTCGAGGCGGTGAGCAAGGCCTACGAGGAGATGGAGGGGCACTTCACCTTCGTCGCCATCCACGCCGATCATCCGAACCTGCTCGTGGGTGTGCGCTACGAGACGCCGCTCGTCGTCGGCGTCGGCAAGGGCGAGTCGTTCCTGGCCTCGAACGCCGCCGCCTTCCTCGCCGAGACGCGGCGCGTCTACTTCCCCGACGACGGAGACGTCGTCACGATCACTCCGGCCGGAGTCGCGTTCCGCCGCACCGACGGCACGCCGGTCGAGCACGAGCTGATCGAGCTCGACTGGGACATCGAGGGTGCCGAGAAGGGCGGCTTCGAGACGTTCATGCTCAAGGAGATCTACGAGCAGCCCGAGGCCGTCGCGGAGACGATCGGAGACCGCCTGCGCCACGGCCGGCTCTGCCTCGAGGGGCTCGGGATGCCCGACGAGGAGCTCCGCGACATCCAGCGGATCGTCATCCTCGCGACCGGCACCGCCTACCACGCGGGCGTCGCGGCCCGCTACGCGATCGAGGAGTGGGCCCGCATCCCGGTCGAGCACGACATCGCCTCGGAATGGATCTACCGGAACCCGGTGCTCGACGAGAAGACGCTCGTGCTCGGCATCTCGCAGTCCGGCGAGACACGCGACACCATCGGAGCGATGCAGCTCGCGCGGCAGATGGGCGCGCACACGGTTGCGATCACGAACATGATGGGCGCGCAGATCACGCGGGAGGTCGACTCGGTGCTGTACACGCGCGCCGGCCTCGAGATCTCGGTCTGCGCGACCAAGACGTTCACGGCCCAGGTCTCGCTCCTCCTCCTCGTCGCGCTGAAGCTCGCCCAGGTGCGGGAGACGCTGCCGCCCGCGGAGCTCGAGTTCATCGTCAACGCCGTCTACCAGCTGCCGGCGCAGATGAAGCAGTTCCTCGACGGCAACCCGCCGATCGACGACATCGCGCGGCGCTTCTACGACCGGCCGTTCTTTCTCTACCTCGGCCGCAACATCGGGCTGCCGGTCGCACTCGAGGGCGCGCTGAAGCTCAAGGAGATCTCCTACATCCCGACCGAGGCGTACTCGGCCGGCGAGATGAAGCACGGGCCGATCGCCCTGCTCGACGAGTCGACGCCGGTCGTGGTCGTCGCGACGCGGATGGAGCGGACCTACGACAAGCTCGTCTCGAACATCCAGGAGGTGCGTGCGCGCGGCGCGCACGTGATCGCGATCGCGAGCGACGACAACGAGGACATCCAGCACCATGCCGACGACGTCATCTACGTGCCGAATGCGCCGGCGTTCCTGTCCGCGGTACTGGCCGTGATCCCGCTCCAGCTGCTCGCCTATCGCATCGCCCGCCTGCGCGGCCTTCCGGTCGACCAGCCGCGCAACCTGGCCAAGACCGTCACGGTCGAGTAGCGCACGGCCGAATCGGCCAGGTCCGCGCCGGCCGCGTCCTAGCGACTCACGCGGTCTTCGTGCTGCCGACGCTGCGTTCCGCGGGACCCGATCGGACGCGGCCGGTCGCGCCACGCCCCGGGGTCTGACCCCGGGACACGGCCGGGGAGGCCAGCTGCGGCCGGGTCTCGGGCGGCCGGGTCGGGTGCGGTTCTCCCTGCACAGTGGCCTGTTTCGGGCGAAGCGGACACGGCCGGGGGTCTGGCACCGCAGTTCGGCCAGGGCCGAGTGGGTCAGGCCCGGCGCTCGACGACTGCGATCCCGTGACCTGAATAGAGCAGTCGGGTGCCCGGCTCGCGCAGGAGAGCCGCGATCGGCCCGGAGCTGACCGTCCGGTCGAGGACGAGGATGCGGAACCCGCGCGTCGCCGGGCGCCACGAACTGCCGTAGACGTCGTTGAAGTTGTAGATCTGCGCGATCTGCCGCCGCGAGAGCACCTCGAAGCGCGCGTCGAACGCGATCCGACCGGCAAGCTCCGGGTGCGCCCAGAGCAGCCAGTCCGCGTAGTGGACGTCGGCGAAGATCCTGGCCCGCGGGTCGGTCGCGGCCGCGCGAGCGATGGCCTGTCCGGCCGCGGCCGGATAGGGCTCGGTGAACCACGACGCGGGGCGGGCGACGGTGGCGCCGAGCAGGGCGACGAGCGCGACGGCCGTGCCGGCTGCGGCCAGCCCGTTCGCGCGCGAGCGGCCGGCGTGGGCCGGGGTGCGGAACGGAAACACCTCCTCGAGCGCCGACGGGCAGAGCATGATCGCGGCGAACGCGAACCAGCCGATGTTCCGCGTCGCGCTCAGCGCTCCGACCAGCGTGGCGAGGAGCGCCAGTCGTTCGTATCGGGTCAGAGCCGTCCGCGAGCGTCCGGTGAGCCAGACGACGCCGATTGCGAGCGCGAAGAACGGCCAGCTGAGGGCGCCGAGCGTCGGCGGCTGCCACTCGTTCAGCATCGAGCTGAAGGCCGGGTTGAACAGGGTGTCGTGGTAGTAGCCGACGAGCGAGGCGCCGTACGGCGAGACGAAGAGCATCGCCGGCGCGAGCACCGCGAGCGCGAGGCCCGACAGCCGCCGCCCGCGGGCCGCCCCGTCGAGTCCCCGCAGCGCGACCAGCCCGGCGCCGAGCACCACCGAGCCGTGCAGGTTGCCCCAGAGAGCGAGCAGCGGCAGGCACCAGAACACGCGCGACGACGGGCGCCGCGCGTCCTCCACGAGCAGCCACAGGCAGCCGGCGAAGAGCAGGTACGCGAAGCTCTGCGTCCGGATCTGCCACGTGCTGAAGATCAGGCAGAAGAACGAGAGCGGCAGCAGCATCAGCACGCTCCGCTGCGACGCGCCGCGGCGGCGCGCGACGACGAGCACGAACGCGATCGCGCCCAGCGTCAGCAGGGCGTGCAGCCCGGCGACGAGGCCCCAGCCGCCGGCCGCGTGGACGACGTAGAGCACCGCCTGCGCGAGCCACTGCTGGTCGACGAACGCCTTTCCGGCTCCCCAGATCGTCCACGTCTCGTGGTGCGGGAGCCCGTGGTCGACGACCGAGCGGCCGCCGGTCACGGCCAGCCACGCGTCCTGGTTCACCTGGCCGGAGAGCCTGAGCACGAACGCGATCGCGAAGATCGACGTGCACAGGACGAGCAACGACTCGTCGGCGAGGAAGCGCCAGGCGCGGACGAGCGGCCGCGGCGGGACGAGCGGGCCGAGCGAGACCCGGGGGGCGGCCTCCTCGTGCACTAGCTCTCGAGGGTGAGGCGGTCGCCCTCGCGCACGCCGCTGCGTGCGCAGGTGCCGGCCGGCAGCTCGAGCACCGAGTGCGCGCGCCGCTTGGACGCCATCCGCCACGGCGCCAGGTCGCGGACCACCTTCAGCACGGTCAGGTCGCGCGCGAGAAAGACGGCGTCGATCGGGAAGCGCATGAAGGCCATGTGGATCGACGAGGCGGGCCGCAGGAGGATGCCTTCGCCGTCGGGCAGGTCGCTCCGCCCGAGCAGCCCTTTCATCCGCAGCCAGGGCCCGTCCGCGATCAGGCAGGAGTCACACACGACGGCGCCACCGCTCGTCCTCACCGTGGAGAAGTGCCTCGCCATCAGTACCCGATGTGGATGTGGTTGTAGTGGTCGGGCAGCGCGGACGACGGTCCGCCGAGCGACATCAGCGAGATCACCTGGACGGGCTCCACCGAGCTCGGGAGTGCCAGGAGCTGCCGGATCGTCAGCTCGGTGACGCTGCCGGGGCCCTGATGACCGAGGATCGGTAGGCCGCCGACGGCGCTGATGTCGACTGCCCGGCCGTAGATGTGGGCCGAGACGACGCCCGGTCGGCCGTGCACGTAGAGCGAATGGCCGGAGATCAGGCACGAGACCGCGACCTGGCCGTTCGCCTGCGCCAGGTACTCAATGACCGCGAGCACGCGGACGTCGAGCTTGCCCGAGGCGACGTCGCCGCGGCCGGCCGGGTAGATGTCCAGTCGCCGATCGGACAGCACCTGCTGCTGGAGCTGCTCGCGCGACGCGTCGAGGCCGGTGAGGATCGTCTGCGGGCCGAGCGCCTTCAGGTAGCCGTCGAGCGCGATCGCCTGCTCGCCGGGCTGCACCGCCGGTCGCCGGGTCGGGCTCGGCTGCGCTCCTCGCTCGGGCAGGCCGACCCTTCTGGCGGTGATGCCGGCGAGCTCGAGGTGGCGAAGCAGTCGCAGGCGTGCCGTCTCCGCCTGCCTCAGCGCCTGCGCATGCTCGCGCGCGGCGACGGCAGGGTCGAGGAGCGGTGCGCGTGCGTCGTCGGGGCGGGCCAGCAGACCCGCGCCGGCAAGCACCAGGGCGAGCCCCGAGCCGGCGAGCGTCAGCCGGACCGGCCTCCGCAGGCGCGGTTTGCGCGGGGCCTCGGCAACCGGCTCGGCCGGGACGCGGAGCTCGGGACACGGCTTGGCACAGGGCGCGGGGGTCCGGCCGGCCACGACGGCCTCGGTGCCACGGCCGACCGACCAGCCGACGGCGAAGTCCCCGACGAGAAGCACATGGCGCGGGCGCACGCGCGCCGTCGTCAGTTGCATCGCGCCTTCCATACAGGTCTCATCGAACCGCACTCGGGCCGGCCCGTCCCCCGAACGAGGGATGCGTCAGAGGGTGCCTCCGGGCCGAAAACAGCAGAACCCCAGTTCGGGGGATAGGCATCGGCCCCGCTTCGGGCGATGAGCCGAGCAGTTGTCCAGGCAGCTCACCAGGCCGTGGAAGGGAGGTGAAACGAATGATCCTCAAGCCGTATCTGTGGCTTCTGAACAAGCGCGAGGAGGGACAGACGATGGCGGAGTACGCCGTCGTGCTGGGGGTGATCACCCTCGCCGTGGTCGGCGTCTTCACCGCCCTCGCAGGTGGTATCTCGGGCGCGATCAACACCGTCACGACGTCGATCTAGCCGACGTCCCGGCCCGGCCAGGACGTCAACGGGCGGCTCGAAAGGGCCGCCCGTCTCGTGTCCGGCCCGGGCGTTGAGATCGTAATCACCCGCTCGGGGGATTACGGAAAGCCACTCCCTGAGCGATCTTGAGACCGGGTGTGCAGCCACGAATCTCGAACGACCGCGAGAGGAGGTGACAAGGAAATGACTTTCTCCGAGTGCATGGATCTGATCAAGTGGGCGCGCAAGCGTCAGGAGGGCCAGACGATGGCGGAGTACGCCGTCGTGCTGGGTGTGATCACCCTCGCAGTCGTCGGAGTGTTCACGGCCCTCGCGGGCGGAATCTCGGGCGCGATCAACAGCGTCAAGGGCGCCATCTAGGTCCTAACGAACAAGTGAAAGCGGGTGGGCCTGGGCAACCGGGCCCACCCGAAGCTCTTCCAAGGAGAGACGGACGGTACCGAAGCAGATGAAAAGACTCCGAATCAGATCCCGATCGCAGCGCGGCCAGGCCATGGTCGAGTTCGCGATCGTCGCGCCGATCCTCCTCCTGATCCTGATGGGCATCATGCAGCTCGGCGTCGTCTACAACAACTGGGTGACGCTGACCGACGCGGCACGCGCCGGCGCCCGCAAGGCGGCGGTCTGCCGCAGCGGGTGCAGCCCGGACGCGCCCACCGCGGCGACCAACGCCGTCAAGAGCTCGGCCGCCAACCTGAACCTGGCGAACCTCGGCGTGACCGTGACCTCGTCGTGGGCGCAGGGCGCAGATGCGACCGTGACCGCGACGTACCCGTGGTCGATCAACGTGATGGGCGTCGTCGTCGCCTCCGGGACGATGAGCTCCACGACCACGGAACGTGTCGAGTAACCCGCGCAGCGGGGCCTTCGCAGATCGCTCTCAAGGCCGCGCACTCCTCCGCCGATACAGGTGCCGGAGGCGCCGAGCCTCCAACAGGAATCTGACGACGAAGGAAGGCTGAATCGATGACTTATCGGATGCGCAACATCCTCATCGCCGTCGCTCTGGCCGGCTTCGCCGCGCTCCTGGTGACGTTCTACATCTCGAACTACAAGAGCAGCGTCCAGCACCAGCAGGCCCAGGTGACCGTCCTGGTGGCGGCGCACGACATCCCGCAGAACACCTCCGGTGCCGACGTCGTGTCGAAGGGCTGGCTGAAGACGGAGCAGGTATCGCGCTCCTCGGTCGTGCCCGGGACGTTCTCGAGCCCCGACCAGATCAGGTCGCTCGTCGCCACCCAGGCTACGTACGCGGGCGAGCAGGTGACGGCGGCCCGCTTCGGACCGACGACGCAGGCGGGCATCGCCGGCGAGATCACCGGCACCCAGCGTGCCGTCCAGCTCTCCGGCGATCCGAACCAGATCCTCGCCGGGACGCTGCAGCCGGGTGACTACGTCGACTTCGAAGGCGTGCTCGGCATCGATCTCGGCGGGAACAACAGCTTCAGCTTCAGCCGCATCGTCGTCCGCAACATGAAGGTCCTGCAGGTCCAGTCGGGCGGCGGGGCATCGGGCAAGATCGGCGGCGGCAGCAGCCTGAGCGCGGTCATGTTGCGCATGACCGACGCGCAGTCGCAGAAGATCGAGCTGATCTACGCCTCGGCCCGCCAGTCGAGCAACGCCTTCTGGGCGCTCGAGCTCCGGCCCGGCCTGAAGTCGCAGGACAGCCCGAACAGCGTCGAGACGCCGTTCACGATCCTCACGGACGGCATTGCCCCGACGACCCTCAAGGCCGCCCTCGGCATCGCGCTGATCGCGTCCGCAGCTGCAGGAGGCCACTGATGAGCGAGAACGGCACAGCTCCGCTGCGTGTCTACGTCACGGGCTCGTGTGAGGGCCTGGCGGAGATCGTCGACGCCCTGCGCATCCACGGCGGCATCGAGCTCGTCGGGATCACCGAGGACGTGCCCGAGGCGGCGTCGGCTCTCACCGGCGGCCATCTCGACGCGATCCTCCACGCAACCCGCGGCGGCGAGTTCCCGAAGGACCAGTACGCGGCGATCCGCGAGTACACGCGGGCTCCCGTGATCCTGCTCTGCTCGGGCGAGTGCTCCGGCATTCTCGCCGAGGCGCTCGACGCCGAGGTGGCGGACGTGATCCCGCTCCCGCAGCTGACCGAGAACATCGTCTTCGCGATCCGCAAGGCCTGCCAGGCGGAGAAGCGGACGGTCGGCTCCGGCAGCCACGTGGGCCGCGTCGTCACCGTCTTCTCGCCCAAGGGCGGCATCGGCAAGACGGTCGTCTCGACGAACCTCGCCGTCAGCTTCGCCAAGTACCACAAGACGCGCACGCTGCTCCTCGACCTCGACCTGCAGTTCGGGGACGCGGCGATCATGCTCGGCATCGAGCCCGAGAAGACGATCTACGACCTCGTCGTCGCCCCGGGCGAGCTCGACAGCGAGAAGCTGGCGGGCTACACGACCGCGCATCCGTGCGGCCTCGACATCCTGCCGGCGCCGATCCGTCCCGAGGACGCCGAGCTCGTCACCGAGGGGAAGCTGGCCCGCCTGCTCGAGGTCGCCCGCACCTCCTACGACATGATCATCGTCGACACGTCGCCGTTCTTCCACGGGCCGATGCTGGCGACGCTCGATCGCACCGACATCCTGCTCCTGCTCTGCGGTCTCGACATCCCGACGATCAAGAACGTGCGGCTCGGGCTGCAGACGCTCGAGCTGCTCTCGTTCCCGCCCGAGCGGACCCGTGTGATCCTGAACCGGGCGAACACGAACGTCGGTCTCAAGCGGAGCGAGGTCGAGGAGACGCTGCGCACGAAGGTGCACGTCGAGCTGCCGAGCGACCGAGCCGTGCCGATGGCCGTCAACCGCGGCAAGCCGGTCGCGCTCGCCGAGCCCGGCGCGGAGTTCTCGAAGGCGATCCGCGACCTGTCCGACATGGTCGCCCAGCGCAGCTCGAGCCCGAAGGGCCAGAAGAAGGCCNNATGGGCCTCCAGGACCGGCTCAAGATCGGGGCCGAGCAGCAGCAGCAGAACGGGTCGTACGAGGACAGCGAGCTGCCGACCGCGCTCGCGCCGCAGCAGACGCTGCGGGGCCGAGAAGGCGACCACCGGGCGGACCCGTACGCCGAGCTGAAGACCCGGATCCACCACGCGTGCATCGCGCGGCTCGGGCCGGAGCTGTTCGCCGCGGAGGCCTCCGGCGACATCCCCGAGCGCGTCCTGCGAGCGGTGATGGAGCAGCTCGCGCTCGACCGTACTCCGCTGACCCGCGAGGAGCGGCGCAAGCTCGTCCGCGAGATCGCCGACGACATCCTCGGCTACGGGCCCCTCGAGCCGTACCTCCGCGACTCGAACGTGACCGAGATCATGGTCAACGGGCCGAACCAGGTCTACGTCGAGCGCTCGGGCAAGCTCGAGATCACGAACACGTCGTTCCTCGACGACGCGCACCTGCTGCGCATCATCGACAAGATCGTCTCGCCGATCGGCAGGCGCATCGACGAGTCCTCGCCGATGGTCGACGCGCGCCTCCCTGACGGGAGCCGCGTGAACGCGATCATCCCGCCGCTGGCGCTGCGCGGCCCGACGCTGACGATCCGGAAGTTCTCGCGCGACCCGTACACGATGGACGATCTGATCACCTTCGGGACGCTGTCGCCACGCGCCGCGCACTTCCTGTCGGCCTGCGTGCGCGGGAAGCTGAACATCCTCATCTCGGGCGGTACCGGCTCCGGTAAGACGACGACGCTGAACGCCGTCTCGGCGTTCATCCCGAACGACGAGCGGATCGTCACGATCGAGGACGCGGCGGAGCTCCAGCTCCAGCAGGAGCATGTCGTCGCCCTCGAGTCGCGCCCGCCCAACATCGAGGGCCAGGGCGAGATCCGTATCCGCGAGCTCGTCCGCAACTCCCTGCGCATGCGCCCCGACCGGATCATCGTCGGCGAGGTCCGCGGCGCCGAGACCCTGGACATGCTCCAGGCGATGAACACGGGCCACGAAGGCTCGCTGACCACGATCCACGCGAACACGCCGCGTGACGCGCTCGCACGCCTCGAGACGCTGGTGCTCACCGCCGGCGTCGACCTGCCGCTGCGCGCGATCCGCGAGCAGATCGCGGCCGCATTCGACCTGATCGTGCAGATCTCCCGTCTCGTCGACGGCTCCCGCCGGGTCACGCACATCACCGAGGCGCTGCGGATGGAGGGCGACACGATCACGCTGCAGGACGTCTTCATCGCCCGGCCTCCCGACGAGGAGACCTCCCAGGGGACGAAGGCGCTGCGCCTGCTCGGGCCGCTCTCGTGTACCGGCCTGAAGCCGCACTTCCTGGACAAGATGGCCACCAACGGCGTCGTGCTGCCGGCGGCGTTCTTCGAGAACGAGGAGGACGACCCGAGCGCCCGCGGCGGTGGCTTCACCACCGCGAACTTCGGCAGGGGCTTCCGCCGATGAGGCGGCGCCTCGTCCTCGCCGTCGCGCTCTGCCTGCTGTTGCCTGCGGCCGCGTCGGCAGCGATCCGCATTCGCAGCGTCGACACGGGCCAGCTCCCCCGCGTGCGGGTGACGATCGTGACCTCGAAGCCGAGCTCGACGCCGCCGACGGTGCTCGAGAACGGCAAGCCGGTCGCGGATCCGAACGCGGTCAACTTCGGGAACGCGAAGAGCGTCGTCCTCGCCGTCGACCGCTCCCAGTCGATGCGGGGCAAGCCGCTCGCGGAGGCCACCGCCGCAGCGACGGCATTCGCAGACGCGAAGCCGGCAGCGGACCAGATCGCCGTCTCGACCTTCGCCACCCAGCCGGTCATGCTGACCGGCTTCTCGACGGGGACGACGGACGTCGACGCGGCGCTGCGCTCGATCGGCGTGGACACCCATTCCGGGACGAGGATGTACGACGATCTCGTGCTGAGCGCGCAGAGCCTCGCGACCCAGGGCACCCCGGGGCGCGTGATCATCGTCGTGACCGACGGGAACGAGACGTCGAGCCATGCCGGCCTCCAGGACGTGATCGCGGCCGCGAACAGAGCGCACGTGTCGATCTACGTCGTGGCGATCGAGAGCCGGGCCTTCACGCCGGCACCGCTCCAGGAGCTGGCAGCCCGCACGGGCGGGAAGTACTACGCCGCCGCTGCGCCCGGCTTCCTCCGGAAGATCTACACGGGCATCGCCGACGAGCTCTCGCGCACCTGGCAGGTCGAGTACCTGACCGCGTCCCAGCCGGGACAGCAGCTCGACGTCACCGCGTCGCTTCCCGGCCAGGGGTCGGGCTCCGCGTCCGTCAAGCTTCCCGGCACGGAGGTCGCCGGCGGCTCCAAGACGTCGCTGCCGAAGTCGGTGTTCACGAGCAGCGGCACGATCATCTTCGCGCTGCTCGTCGGGCTGCTCGTCATGCTCGCGATCCGGGTGCTCTTCCGGAAGAGTCGCACCGAGGAGATGCGCCGCCGGATCCAGCCGCACATCGGCCAGGAGCTGCAGAAGCTCAGGAAGAAGCGCGGCCGGTCGAACCTGCTCCGCGGTCTGTTCAGCTCCACCGAGAACGTGCTCGGGAAGTCGCGGCCGTGGTCGTCCCTGGCACGTCTGCTCGAGCGCGGCGACGTGCCGCTCAAGACGGTCGAGTTCGCCTACGTGATCCTCGGCTCGGGTCTGCTGCTCGGCTTCCTCGTCTCGGTCATGGGGCTGCACGGGATCTTCCTGTTCGTCGCCTTCGTGATCGGCGCCCTGATCCCCGTCGGCTACGTCTGGCGCAAGAGCAAGAAGCGCCTGGCGGCGTTCGACGAGCAGCTTCCCGACCTGCTGATGGCGGTTGCGGCGTCGCTCAAGGCCGGTCACAGCTTCAAGCAGGGGATCCAGACGATCGTCGACGAGGCGCAGGACCCGGCCAAGAAGGAGTTCCAGCGCGTCCTCGCCGAGGCGAGCCTCGGCCGTCAGGTCGACGATGCGCTCGCCGACATGGCCGAGCGGCTCGGCTCGAGGAACTTCTCCTTCATCGTCACCGCCGTCACGATCCAGAACCAGGTCGGCGGCTCGCTCGCGGGGCTGTTCGACATGGTCGCCGACACGGTCCGTCAGCGCCAGCAGTTCTCGCGGAAGATCAGGGCGCTGACGGCGATGGGCCGCGCCTCGGCCTACGTGCTGATCGCGCTGCCGATCTTCCTGGCCATGCTGCTCACGGCGATGAACCACAAGTACATGTCCCCGCTGTTCTTCAGCTCGGCGGGCCACAAGCTGATCATCGCCGGCCTGATCATGATGGTGATCGGCTCCGCCCTCATCCGCAAGATCGTGACCTTCAAGGCATGAGTAACCGATGATCCTGCTCGTCCTCGCAATCATCTGTCTCGGCGCTGCTGCGTTCATCGTCGGCGAGCTGATCACGCAGCCTGCACAGGAGCGGGACCGCTTCTTCCGCCGCGTGGCCTCGTACGGCGAGCAGCAGCAGCAGATCCTCAAGGTGACCGAGCAAAGCCTGAAGACGCGCCTGGGAACGCCGATCATCGAGCGGTTCGCGAAGCTCGTCCTCCGCGTCAACCCGAAGACGACGATCGACGGCGTCGCCTACAAGCTCGTCTCGGCAGGCGTGAGCCGGCGCATCTCGCCGACCACGTTCCTGGCGCTCAAGGGGATCCTGCCGATCGTCCTCGGCCTGCTCGGCCTCGCGTTCGCCTCGTCGCAAAGCCCGCTGATGGCATTCGCGATCATCGTCGGGTTGGGCGCGCTCGGCTTCATCGGGCCGGACTACGTGATTAATTCGAAGATCAAGTCGCGGCAGGAGAAGATCAGGGCTCAGCTCCCGGACGCGCTCGACCTGCTCGCCGTGAGCGTCGAGGCCGGCCTCGGCTTCGACAGCGCGGTCTCGAAGCTGACCGAGAGCCTGACCGGGCCGCTGATCGACGAGTTCAACCTGACGTTGTCCGAGATGCGCGTCGGCGAGTCGAGGCCGGAGGCGCTGCGCAAGATGTCCGAGCGCGCTCAGGTGACCGAGCTGTCGGCCTTCACGCGGGCACTGATCCAGGCGGACACGCTCGGCATCTCGCTGGGGCGGATCCTGCGCATCCAGGCCTCCGACACGCGTGAGCGCCGCCAGGCGATGGCGGAGGAGCGCGCCATGAAGGCGCCGATCAAGATGCTCTTCCCGACCGTGCTGTTCATCTTCCCGTCGATGTTCATCGTCACGATCGGCCCCGCCTTCCTGGCGCTCAAGGGCCTCTTCGGGTAACACGGGGAAACCCAGGGTTCCCCCGTGAGCCCCTCCTTCTCGTTCGCGGAGAGGAGAGCGGCTCGAGCTGCGCCCGGGCTGAGCCCGGCCTCCGCGGCGACGCGTGAAGCGTGGCGAAGGGTTGCCGAGCCGCCTCCCACCTGGACACGCGGTTTGGCGGTGGAGAGAATATTCCGTATGAACCTCCTACTTGCTTTCTCGCACCAGGCGGGCGTGCGTCTCGCCGAGGTCGCGTTTCTGCTTGTCCTGATCGCCGGGGTCTGGCTCGTCGCTGCACAGATCCCGCAGCTCAAGCTTCACACCGCCAGAACGATGGTCTCAGGCGTTCTGCTCGCAATCGCAGGGCTGCTTCTCATCATCGCCACACACTGGGGGCACTTCGGCTAGGCGAGGGCTTCGACCGTAAGCTCAGTCGTCTCGCGGAGCAACGGCTCAGATCGTCGTCACCGCTGCTCCGCAGGTCGGGCAGCGGTATGGGCGCCGCGTGGCGATCAGGCGCCGCACGGCGTAGACGACGAACGGGAAGGACGGCCCAGGGAGAGTCCGGGTGGCGTCGACGGTTCCGTGCGTCGGACAGCTTCCGCTTCGGGTCTGCACCTCGTTTGCCATGACGTCGGCTCCTTGTCTCGGGCCGCCTGCCCGTGCGTCGGTGTGCGGATCAGCCGGCGGCGGTGGCCGGTGTCCAGGTGAAGCGGGCGAGCGCGACGGCGAGCCCGGCCGCCGCCCACAGGCCGAGGACGCCGAGGTCGCTCCAGACGATGCCGCTGCCGTGCGTGGCGGGGTCGAACGCGTGGTGGAGGCCGTCGGCGAGGTGCTGGACGGGGAACACCTCGGCAACGTGTTGCAGCCAGCTGGGCAGGTTGACGTTCGGGATGAAGACGCCGGAGATGAAGTAGAGCGGCAGCATGATCGCCTGCACCATCGGTTGGGCCGCGTCGGCCGACCTGATCGCGGTCGTGAGCGCGTAGCCGAGGCAGCAGAACGCGACGGCGCCGACGACGGCGGTGACGACGACACCGGGCAGGGTCGCGGCGGGCAGGTGCACCCCGTAGGCGAAGCGGCCGATCAGGAGGAGCACGGTCATCACGCCGAGCGCGACGACGATCGCAGTCAGCGCCCGGCCGGCGATCAGCACCCAGGCCGGGACCGGTGTGGCGCGGCGCCGCTTGAGCACGCCGGCCTCCGCTGCGCCGTGATCGAGATGACGAGGTTGACGAACGAGCCGGAGATCACCGCCAGCGCCGACAGTCCGGGGACGTAGTAGGTCGATGCCTTGACGTGTTGCGGCCCGACCGTGTGGTTGCCGAACACGCTGACGAAGATGACCAGGAAGATGATCGGCAGGATCAGCGTGAAGAAGCGCGACTGCCGGTTGCGGAAGAAGGCGAGCAGGTCGAACCGCGCCTGGTGCAGGACGAGCTGCAACGGCCCGCGCTCGCCGTGCTCGACCTGCCGCGGGCCGGCTGTCTCGGCCAGGCGGCGCCGGCGGGCCCGCAGCCGTCGGAAGAGCCAGAGCAGGATCATTCGCCTGCGTCCGGCTTCGGGCTCGCGGTGAGCCGGAGGTAGACGTCCTCGAGCGAGGGCCGTCGCACGTCGAGATCGGGCAGGTCGAGGCCCCGCTCGAGCGCCCACTCGGCGAGCGCCTTGACATCCGCGAGCGGCCGGCTGCTCTCGAGCACGACGCGCCCGTCCGTGGCCGATGCGGCCAGCGCACGGAGATCGCCCGGCAAGTCGACGGCACCGACTCCGTGCGGAAGCCCGAACCTGATCGTCGCGGGCATGTTCTCCCGGCCGCCGAGCGTTTCCGGCGTGCCCTCGGCGACGATGCGTCCTGCCGCGATGACCGCGATCCGGTCGGCCAGGTTCTCGGCCTCGTCCATGTAGTGCGTGGTCAGGAACACGGTCTTGCCGAGCGCTTTCAGCCCGGCGACGACGCTCCAGGCGGCCCGCCGCGCCGACGGGTCGAAGCCGGTCGTCGGCTCGTCGAGGAAGAGGATCTCCGGGTCGCCGATGAGCCCGAGCGCGAGATCGAGGCGCCGGGCCTGACCGCCGGAGAGCGTCTTCACGCGTGCGTTCCGCTTCTCGTCCAGCCCGACCAGCTCGACCACCTCGCCCACGTCTCGCGGCTTGCTGAAGTACCCGGCGAAAAGAGCGACGTGCTCGGCGACGGTGAGGTTCGGGTACATCGCGGAGGACTGCAGGACGATGCCGATCCGCTCGCGCCAGGCCGAGCCTGCCTCCTGCGGGTCGACTCCGAGGACGGAGACGCTGCCGCCGTCCCGCGTGCGATAGCCCTCGAGCACCTCGACGGTCGTCGTCTTGCCGGCGCCGTTCGGGCCGAGCAGGCCGAAGACCTCGCCCTGCTCGATCTCGAAGGTGACGCCGCGCACGGCTTCGAGCTGTCCATAGGACTTGCGGAGATCGGTGACGGCGACGGCGGCTGGCATATCGACGAGGAGGAGCTAGCGGCCGGAACGCAAGCCGGGTAGCTCGATCACGACCAGGCCCGCCTTGGGGAACGACGGTTCGGGGCCGGCCGTCAGCTCGGCGGCGACGCGGCTGCAATCCGGCTGGTGGCCGACCGCGACGACGTTCTCGCCGCGCTCGGTGACGGCGGCCCGCACGCCGGTCGCCGTCGCTCCGGGCGCGAGGCGCTCGTCGGTCTCGGGCGTGGTGCCGAGCGCGCGTGCGATCTCCTCGGCCGTCTCTCGAGCGCGGAGGAGCGGACTGCTCAGGACGGTCGCCCCAACCACCCCCCGGGCTGCGAGCCGCGCGCCGAGGTCGCGGGCCTGCTGCCTGCCCCGAGACGTCAGCGGGCGAAGCTCGTCGGGCTCACCCGGCGCCGCGTCGGCGTGTCGCACGAGATAGAGCCGCACCGCCTCAGCATAGAGGCCTCTCCGGGGCGACCAGAGCAGGACGAGCTTTAGGCACGTCTAAACTTTCCGTATGACCACGGCGCCGCTCAGCCAGACCGCGGAGGACTACCTCAAGGAGATCTACAAGCTCCAGATCGAGCAGGGGCGGGCCACGACGACCGCCCTCGCCGAGCGCGTCGGCGTGTCACCGCCCTCGGCGACCGCGATGCTGAAGAAGCTGGCCGAGCTCAAGCTCCTCCGCCACGAGCGCTACCACGGCGTGACGCTGACGAAGGCAGGAGAGAAGGCTGCGATCGAGGTCATCCGCCACCACCGGCTGCTCGAGAAGTACCTGTCGGAGACGCTCGGCATCCCGGTCGAGGCGGTCCACGACGAGGCCGACCGGCTCGAGCATGCGCTCTCGGAAGAGCTCGAAGCGCGGATCGACGAGTCGCTCGGCTTTCCGACGCACGACCCGCACGGCGACCCGATTCCCGGCGCGGACCTCAACTGGCCGCCCGAGCCGCCTCCTTCTTAACCGGCGATCCCTCGATCGGGTGATGGCAGGCCGGCGAGCGGTGCTCGATGGACCTACGGTGCGCACATCCATGGCCAGAAGCGCCGTTGCGCTCGTCGCGGCCGTCGTCCTGAGCGGCATCGCCGCGGGCTCGCTGGCCGCGAAGGCGGGGCCCCTCCGCATCACGGCTCCCGGCCGCGCCTTCCAGGGGAAGGTCGCGATGGTGACCGTCAAGGCGCAGAGCTTCGGCTGCAAGCTCAGCGTCCGCTACTCCGACGGCCAGAAGCAGGCCGACATGTTCCCCACGCAGGTGAGGAACGGCACGGTCACGTGGCAGTGGCAGGTGCCGGACTTCGCGGCGCCGGGCCAGGCCAAGCTGACCGCCGTCTGCCCGGGTGCGGGGAAGGCGACGAAGTCGGTGGTCGTCGTCGGCGGACTGATCCCGCCCAAGATCAGCGTCGTCAAGCAGGGCTTCTCGGTGCGCGTCAACGGCAACGGCGAGAACGTGAGCTATGGCCTCGTCCTCCAGAACCTGTCGCCGAACGCGAACGCGCTGGGCGTGACCGCGCTCGTGAACTTCGTGATGCCGGACAACCACCTGATCGGCACGGCGAGCAACCAGGTGCCGATCATCAACGCCGGCTCCTACTACTACCTGGGCGGCGAGCTCGGCTTCCAGGGCGCGCCTCCGATCCAACGACTCGAGATCGTGATCAACCCCGGCGGCCGCGCGAAGACGGCGAAGCTCTTCGAGCCGGCGCTCGACAACGTGAAGATGCTCCCCAACGACTTCGACCCGAACTGGCTCGGCTACGTGCAGGGCGACCTGATCAACGTCCACCCGACGCTGGCGCTCGCGAGCTCGTCGATGTCGTGCGTGATCTTCGACGCGGCGGGCAACGTGCTCGGCGGGGGCACCGGCGGCGGCAACTTCAAGCTCCAGCCCGGCACACGCTCGTTCTTCAAGCTGTCGAGCGGCTTCGACCCGATCCCGTTCAACAAGGTGGCGTCGGTGTCGATCTCGATCATCCCGTCGTACGAGTCACCGACCGCGCCCTAGGCTCCCAGCGGCCGGCCCGGCAGTACATTGCGCGGATGCGCAGGTACCGCTACGTCGTCTGCGACGTCTTCACCGACCGGCCGCTCGAGGGGAACCAGCTCGCGGTCTTCACCGACGCGCGCGAGCTTCCCGAGGAGCTCTTGCAACCGCTCGCGCGCGAGATGAACTTCTCGGAGACGGTGTTCGTCTACCCAGCCGCGGGCGAGGGGCACGCGCGCATCCGCATCTTCACGCCGGCTGTCGAGGTGCCCTTCGCCGGCCATCCGACGCTGGGCACGGCGTTCGTCCTCGGCGGGCCGATGCAGCTGCCGGAGATCCGCCTGGAGACCGGCGCAGGCGTCGTGCCCGTCCAGCTCGAGCGCGAGGGGCCGCACATCATCTTCGGCTGGATGAGCCAGCCGTTGCCGACGGTCGAGCCGTACGCGGACGACGCGGCGCTGCTCGCGGCGCTCGGAGTCGAGCGCTCCGAGCTACCCGTGGAGGTCTACGACAACGGGCTGGTGCACGTCTACGTCTGCCTCGCCTCGCCCGACGATGTCGCCGCTCTGAAGCCCGATCTCAACAGGCTGGCCGAACTGTCCGGGATGCTCGGCGCCAACTGCTTCGCCGGCTCGGGGACGCACTGGAAGACGCGGATGTTCGCTCCCGCGGGCGGCGTGCCGGAGGACCCGGCGACCGGCTCGGCGGCCGGGCCGCTGCTGGTCCACCTCGTCCGACACGGCCTCGTCCCGCCCGGCGAGGAGATCGAGATCTCGCAGGGCGCCGAGATCGGCCGGCCGTCGAAGCTCTACGCGCGCGTCGAGGGGACGCCGGAGGCGATCGAGCGCGTCGACGTCGGCGGCAGCGCCGTGATCGTCGCGAGAGGCGAGTTCCGGCTCTAGTTCTCGGCCGTCGCGAGCTGGTCGAGCTCCGCGAGTCTGCGGTCCATGAGCCGGTCGGCGGTGTGCGAGCTCCGCCGGTGGCCCGTCACGGCGGCAATGAACGGCTCGCGCTCGAGTGCGTAGACACGCGCCGCCGTCGAGGCCGTGCACGTCGCCGTTCGTGGAATGTCCTGCAGCAGCGCGATCTCGCCGAACCCGTCGCTGCGGCCGAGCGTGGCGACGTGCCGGCCTTCCTTCGACACGTCGACCTCACCCTCGCCGATCACGTAGAAGCGGTCGCCGGCGTCGCCTTCTCTGATCAACACCTGCCCCGGCTCGAGGTCGATCGCGACAAGGCTGTGCGCGAGGCCCTCCAGCTGGGGCGCCGGAAGAGAGGCGAACAGCCGCTGCGAGCGGAGCAGCGCGATCTGGACGACGGGCACAGTTGCTCCGGCGTCGATCTCGAGCAGCCGCTTGCCGCAGATCAGCAGCGCGACGGGAAGCACAGCCCCTGTGCCGATCACCGCCGCCTTCGCTCCGACCACCGAGACGAGCACCGGCACGATCATCGAGCCGAAGGCCATGCCCACCATCGACAGACTCTCGAGCACGCCGAAGACGCGGGAGACGAGGTCGGGCGGCACCGAGCGCTGAAGGAGTGTGTTCCCCGCGACGTCGAAGAGCGTCCGGCCGGCGCCGGCGCCTGCGAGCAGCAGCAGCGCCGCGATCACACTCGGCTCGATTCCCAGTAGCAGAAACGCTCCGCCCCACGCGACCGCCGCGCCGGCAAGCGACGGGATCAGCCGCCTCCGGCCGACGAGCGACGCCGTGAAGACGACCGACACGACGCCGCCGAATCCGAACGCCGAGTTGAGGTAGCCCGCGCCGCCCTGGCCGATGTGGAGGAGGGAGAGGGCGATCACGACGGCGATCACATCGAGTGCCCCCATGGCGACGAACTGCGCCGCGAGCAAGAAGACGAGCATACGAACGCGGGGGTTCTGCTTCAGCACGGTGAAGCCGCCGAGGATCTCTCCGAGCGTCGACTGGCCCTCGTCGTCTTCGTCGTCGGCGAAATCGTCCGGCTCCCCCTCGTCCGCCGCTCGCTCTCTGAGCGGCGCGACGAGCGCCGCCGATCCGAACGTGAGCGCGGCCATGGCCGCGAAGACCCAGCCCGGCCCGGCGACGGCGAGCAGCACCCCCGCGAGGGCCGGCGCCGCCAGCGCGCTGACGCTCTCGTTCCAGCCGGAGACCACGTTCGTCGCGGTGAGCTCCTCCGGCCGTCTCGCGAGAAACGGAACGAGCACCGACTGCGCAGGCCGGGTGATCGTGACCGATGTCGCCGCGAGCGCGGCGAGCGTGTAGACGAGGTACCACGGACCGTGCCCGATCAGTGCCACGGCACAGGCGGCCATCGCACCCGCTTGGGCCAGGTAGCCGAGCGTGAGGATCTTGGCCGGCGATCCGCGATCCGCCAGCACGGCCGGCAACGGGCCGAAGAGGGCTGCCGGGACGAGTTGGATCACGGCGACGACGCCGGCCTCGGTCGCGCCGCCACGGCCGTAGGCGTAGACGAGGATGGCGATCCAGACGGCCCATTCGGAGGCGTTGAACCCGAACAGCGCCAGCTGGACACGGCGCAGCCCGGGATTGAGACCGACGGCTGCGAAGACCTGGACCAGCCGTGACATATGAGCTGGCACGCACGAAAACCCTCTCACACACCACGTCTGGACGCCAGTCCCGAACTACCGGCTCTAGCTCTCGGCAGAGCCAGAGGCCACTACCGCCGGCTCGCCGACGTTGGCCAGCCGCCGGTCGATCAGCCGGTCGGCCGATCGGGCGCTGCGGCGGTGGCCGGTCACCGCGACGATGAACGGCTCCCGCTCGAGCGCATACAGGCGCACCGGGCCCACCGCGGTGCAGGTCGCCGTCCGCGGGACGTCCTGGAGCAACGCGATCTCCCCGAACCCTTCGCCGCGGCCGAGCCGGCCCAGGTACCTGCCCTGCGCCCACGTGTCGACCTCGCCCTCGGCGATCACGTAGAAGCGGTCGCCGACGTCGCCCTCCGCGATCAGCGTGTCGCCGGGCCCGGCCTCGATCGGGATCAGGCTCCGCGCCAGGCCTTCCAGCTCCGGGCCGGGCAGCGCCTGGAGGAACGGCACCGAGCGGAGCAGCGCGATCTCGACGACCGGCACGGTGGCACGGGCGTCGATCTGCCGCAGAGGCTTTCCGCAGACGGCGAGAACCACCGGCAGCACGGCGCCCGTTCCGATCACCGCCGCCTTGACCCCGAGCGTCGACACGAGCAGGGGCACGACGAGCGATCCGAGTGCCATGCCGAGCATGGAGACTCCCTCGAGCACGCCGAAGACCCGCGACACCACCTCGCTGGGTGAGGAGCGCTGGAGGAGCGTCCTGCCGGCGACTTCGAACAGCATGTAGCCGACGCCGGCGCCGACGAGCAGCAGGACCGCCGACAGGACGCGCGGCTCGAGGCCGAGGGCGAGGAAGGCCGCTCCCCAGACGACCGCGGCGCCGATCAGCCACGGGATCAACCGCTGCCTGCCGACGAACGTCGCCGTGAAGACGATCGCGAGGACGCCTCCGCAGCCGAAGGCCGAGTTGAGGTAGCCGGCGCCACCCTGGCCGAGGTGGAGCACCGACAGGGCGACCACGACGGTGACGACGTCGAGGGCGCCGACCGCCGCGAACTGCGTTCCGAGCAGCATAACGAGCATCCTCGCGTTCGGCTCGGTGCGGAGGACCCGGAAGCCGGCGAAGAGCTCGGCCAGGACGCCGGGCACCAGCTCGTCATCCGGCTCGTCGGCCTCGCCGTCCTCGTCCTCGCGGACGACCCGCCTCAGAGGCGTGACGAGCGCCGCCGACACGAGCGTAGCTGCGGACATGACAGCGAAGACCGAGCCCGGCCCTGACACGGCGAGGAGCAGGCCGGCGAGCGCCGGAGCGGTCAACGTGCCGACGCTCTCGTTCCAGCCGGAGATGACGTTCGAGGCGGTCAGCTCGTCGGGGTGCCGCGCGAGGTAGGGGACGAGCGCCGCCTGGGCGGGGCGCGTGACCGTGACCGCGGTCGCGGCCAGAGCGGCGAGGGCGTATACGAGGTACTTCGGCGCACCGCCGACGAGCGCCGCGGCGGTCGCGCCCATGACGACGGCCTGGAAGAGGTAGCCGAGCTGCAGGAGGCGGGCCGGTGAGCCCCGGTCCGCGAGCACCGCCGGGAAGGGGCCGAAGATCGCCGCCGGGACGAGCTGGACGACGGCCACGACGCCCGCCTCCGTCGCGCCGCCGCGCCGGTAGGCGTAGACCAGGATCGCGACCCACACGGCCCATTCGGACGAGTTGAACCCGAACAGGGCGAGCTGGGCGCGCCGGAGATCGGGGTTCCGACCAACCGTCGAGAACACCCGAACGAGCGGTGCGATCCTGGTGGTCGCCAAGCTCGATCAGGCTTGCACACATCGGATCGAATGGCCAACCGTCTAGGCCCAGGCGACGGCCTCGATGTCGGGGAGCTCCGCTTCGAGCGCGCGCCAGAAGCGGCCGCCGTCCGCCGACACGTAGAGGCGGTTGCGCGCCGCGTAGAGGACGTCGTCGGGGTTGTCGGCGGAGACGGCGACGGCGTGGCCCGGCGGTAGGCCGTGGCCGGAGCCTTTCCACGTCCGGCCGGCGTCGTGCGAGATGAGCAGCGGGGGCCTGGCGTCGACGACGGCGAGGACGGTCGACCCTGCTCCGGATGCCGCGACGAGCCGTGGCAGGAACGGCCGGGCCGCCGGAGCGGGCGGCGGCTCGAACTCGGCGTCCGCGGAGGGCCCGAGCACGGACTCGTCCTCGAGGTCGACGAGGAACACGCCTTCCCCGGTCAAGACCGACGCTCTCACCGCAGCCGCCCGGCGAGCAGGTCGGCGACGAGCCCGCAGGCCCTCCGGGCGGCGCCGACCGGGCCGTTTCCCGTCGCCCGCCCGGCGAGGTAGGCGGCACCGAAGGCGTCCCCCGCGCCGGTCGGATCGACGGCCGGCTCGACCGGCCGCCCCGGCACGTGCTCGAGCCGGCCACGTTCGAGCACGAGCGCGCCGCGGGAGCCGAGCGTGACGACGACCTCGGGGACACCGAGCTTGCCGAGCGGCTCCTCGTCCAGCCCACCCAGCAGACCGGCCTCGAACTCGGACAGCTTCAGCACGGCCACGTGCCGGAGCACGGCCAGGTCGTACCTGGCATCGGGCTCGAGCCGTCCCAGGACGGGCGGCCGCACGAGCCCCTGCCCGTCGAGCATGATCCGCCGCCCGCGCGCGAGCTCGGCGAGCGCGTCCGCCGAGAACTCTCCCCGCCGGAGCGCCGCGACCTGCACCCACTCCGCGCCGGCGAGCCCCTTCGCGACCCAGTCCGCGATCTCGGCCGCCGTCCACTCGGGGCCGAGCTCCTCGACCGTCATCTCGCGCTCCTCACCGTGGTAGGCGATCTCGAAGCCCGCCGTCGACGGCGCCTCGCGCCAGAGCACCGGAAGCCCGAGGCAGACGAGAGGCGTCAGCAGGCGCCGCCGCTCCTCCTGCGAGCACTTGGTCAGGATCGCGCCGCGCCGGCCGAGAGCCCGCAACGCCCGCCCCGCGTAGTAGGGGCCGCCGCCGACGCGGACCTGCCCGTCGATCCGGTCGCGGGCGACGTTGCCGATCACGGCCACCGTGCTCATCTCGGCGGCATCTCAGCGGCGCTCGGCGGCCAGCCGTGCCATGACCGCGAGGACGAGCACCGCGGCGGCGGCCCCGACCGCGGTCAGGGCGACGCCTCCGGTGAGCGGGATCGACGCTGCGGCCAGCACGACCGCGCCCACCCCGATCGCGGCCAGCGTGACACCGACGAGCGTGATCGCCCGGCTGAGCACGGTGGTCGCCTCGAGGCGGCCGACCTCAGGCTCCAGCGAGTCGAAGGCCAGCTCGGCCGTGAGCAGCAGGCCGCCGCCGACGATCGGGGCGCGCTGGTCGAGCGCGTGCGTGCCGAGCTCGAGCCAGAGCGCGTACTCGGCGCCGAGCAGGACGAGCGCCCAGACGAACAGCGTCGAGCGGCGCAGCACCAGGCCGGCCCCGAGCGTCAGGAAGGCCAGGATCGCGATCCCGGCGTGCAGCCACGGCACCCGCGTGGCCTCCGCCGCCGGATAGGCGGCGAGCGCCCCGCCGCACGCGAGCGCGCCTGCGGCGCGACTCAGCCGCGGCCAGCGAATGCGTGGCGCCTGAATGCGCCCGCCTCCTCCAGGCCGACGGCGAGGGGCTTCCCCTCCTGCCATTCCACGACCGCCACTCCACTTTGCCGCAGGCGCTCCCGGAGCGCGTTCCGGCGGAGCAGCCAGAGCCGGAAGGCGAGGCGCTCGGCGGGCGTTCGCCCCGGGTCCATGTACGGCACCGGCGACGCCTCGACCACGGCGAGGTCGTAGCCGCGCGCGCGGAGGTCGTGCAGCGCGTGGACGCTGCGCTCGTCGAGCAGCGGGCTGAGCGCGATCACGAGCGCCTGGGGCGGCAGCACCCGAGCCGGCACGACCGCGATGTCGCGCCAGGCGTAGTGGAGCAGGATCCGCGTGTCGAGCAATGCCTCGCAGATCCGGTAGAGCTGGGCCTCGCCCGTTCCCGGCTGCAGCCAGCGCAGGGATCCGCCGAAGCCGATCAGGCCGACGCGGTCACGCTTGGCGATGTAGCCGCGCGCGAGCGTCGCGGCGGCCCGCAGCGCGAGGTCGAGCGTGCTCGTATCTCCGCGGCGCGCCTCGGCGAACGAGTCGAGGAAGAGCACGATGTCGGTGTTCCGCTCCGGATGGCGGTCGTTCACCCACAGCTCCCCGCGCCTCGCCGTCGCGCGCCAGTTGACGCGCGTCACCTGGTCGCCGAAGGCGAACGGGCGGATGTCGGCGAACTCGATCCCGTCCCCCCGCCGGCGCGCGACCTCGTCTCCCGCGTACGGCTGGGTGTCCTGCGGGCGCAGCAGGTGGCGGAGCTGCTCCTCGCGCGGGAACACCCGCAGCTGCCGGTCGCGGGGGAGCGCGAGGTCGAAGCGGAACAGCCCCAGCGAGTCCTGGCCGCGGAGCAGCACGTCGCCGACCACGTAGCCACCCCAGCGGCGCGCGCGCAGCCGCAGCGTCAGCGTGCGCGGCGCGCGTGGCTCGAGGCGGATCGAGACGGGGTTCTTGCCCTGCTCGACGACAAGCCCCTCCGGAAGGCGGATCAGCACGTCGAGGCGCGGCAGGCCGCGCTCCGCGCTCAGCTCGAGCGCCAGCTCGACGACGTCGCCTTCCAGCACGCGCTCGCGGTCGATCCGCACGACGGCGTGGAGCTCCGGGTCGTCGGCGAAGATCAGCCCGACGGCGACGACGAGCGCGAACGGTGCGGCGAGCGCGACGAGGAGCGGCCGGCCGAGCACGAGGGCCGCGAGCAGGCCGAGACCTGCGAGGCCGGCGTAGGCACCGAGCTTCGGGGCCGCCGACCGCCTCATGCCTTGGTGGGCGAGACGTCCTCGGCGCGCGGGGTCGGAACCGTCTCGAGGCGCTCGGCGACGACGTCCTCCGGCCGGATGCGCTGGACCCAGAGCTCGGGCCGGAGCGCGAGCCGGTGCGCGAGCGCCGGGACGGCAACCGCCTTGACGTCCTCGGGCGTCACGAAGTCGCGGCCTTCGAGCACGGCGTGGCAACGAGCGAGCTTCATCACGGCGAGCGAGCCGCGCGGGCTCGCGCCGACCGTCACGCTGGGGCTCGAGCGGGTCGCCGCGACGACGTCGACGACGTAGTAGCCGATGCTCTCGGCGACGTGCACCAGCTCGAGCGCGCGCTGCATCCCGACCAGCGTCGCCGCGTCCACGATCGGCTCGAGCACGACCTCGTCCTCGCGGCGCAGGATGCGCGACTCGAGCACCCTCCACTCGTCCTCGCGGCTCGGGTAGCCGACGCCGATCCGGAGCAGGAAGCGGTCGAGTTGCGCCTCCGGGAGCGGATAGGTGCCCTCGTACTCGATCGGGTTCTGGGTGGCGAGCACGAGGAAGGGCCGGGCGAGCGGCCTGGTGATTCCCTCGATCGTCACCTGCCGCTCCTGCATCGCCTCGAGCAGCGCCGCCTGCGTCTTCGGTGGGGCGCGGTTGATCTCGTCTGCGAGCAGCAGGTTCGTGAAGATCGGGCCCGGACGGAACTCGAAGTCCGAGACGCGCTGGTCGAAGATCGAGGAGCCCGTCACGTCGGCCGGCATCAGGTCTGGCGTGAACTGGATGCGGCGGAACTCCATCGTCGCGACCTGTGCGAAGGAGCGCGCGATCAGGGTCTTCGCGAGGCCCGGGAAGTCCTCGATCAGGACGTGGCCGTCGGCGAGCATGCCGAGCAGGACGAGCTCGAGCGCGTCGCGCTTGCCGATGACGGCCCGCTCGACCTCGTCCAGGATCCGTTCGCAGAGCCTGCTGACCTCTTCGAGCGAGAGCGGCGTCGCGTTCACGCGCCTAGTCTCTCCAACGCGTCGATCGCGCGCTCGATCTCCGCCAGCCGCGGCCCGGGCGCGTGATGGTCCGAGGGCCGTTCGAGGCCGGGTCGCACGATCGACCAGGCGTCCGGCCCGAGCAGCTCCTCGGCTCGTCCGCCGGGCTGGTCGAGCTCGACGGCGCTGTACGCGAGCCGGGCTTCGGCGATGTCGCGCAGGGTCGGCCGCAGCCGGTAATAGCTGTCGTATGCGCTCTCCATCGCCATCTCGAGCTCGCGCTCGAGCCGCTCGAGCTCGGGCAGGCGCATGTCCTTGCGAGGCGGGCGGGTGAGCGCCGCATCGATCCGGGAAGGCGTCGGCGCCGGAAACGAGCGGGTGGTCGCCTGTGCGAGCAGCGCCACTCCCAGGCAGCCGAGGAAGAGCAGGTAGGCCTCGACGGCGTGGCCGCTGTCTCCCGGACGCATGGCGAGGGCAACTGCCAGGCCGACCGTGCCGACCACGGCGGCCGTGGCAGGGGCGGCCCGGCGCCTCCGGGCGCTCACGAGGCGGCCGCCCGCAGCTCGTCCCGCACGGCCACCAGGGCGTCGATCGCCTCGTTCTTCATGCTCTTGTCGATCTCGTGCGGGCTGAACTTCGCACGCTCGAACAGCGATGTCAGCTTCGAGACGGCTTCAGCGCTCGTGTGCAGGAGCTCACGGAGGACGCGTCCGAGATACTCGAGCGGAGCCTCGGCGACGGAGCGAGGCAGGCCGGCTCTCGCGAGCGTCCGCTCCATGCGGGCGTACGCGGCGATGACGGCCCGCCGGGGGTCGCGCTCGGCGAGCAGGTCGTCGAGCGACTCGTCCAGCACGGCCGACAGCTCGGCGGCGACCTCGGCCGGGGTCGGTGTGCGTCTCTGCGGCCGTCGGAACAGGACGTAGCCGATCGCCACGGCGCCCACGCCGGCGACCGAGAGCACGACGATCGCCGGCAGCCAGTCGAACGGGATCGGCTTGCCCAGCTTGTTGGGCTGGGTCGGGCCCGTCTTGAGAAGCGGCGAGGTCTGGGCGCTCTTCGGCTTCTGGTTGTGGTTGCCGTGGAAGCGTCCCGCCGCGAAGGCGAACGCGATGAAGAAGACCACCATGCCGATCAACACACGCTGGAACTTCTTCTTCCTGCGGGCGTGCGACGGGGGCCGGTCGCCGCGGGTCGAGAGGATCACCCAGGCCGCGACCGGGATGCAGAGGACAAAGAGCCCGACGATGCCGACCAGCGCGAACTCCCAGATCAGCTTGGAGCTCAGGCCGTGCGTGGTGCCGCCGCCGGCCGGCGCGTGCGCGCGGGCCGCGACCGCGACCAGCGCGAGCAGGGCGACGAGCGCCGCTGCGAGCGACAGGTTCCTGCGCGTGGCCATGCCCGAGAAGTTAGACGACGTCCCGCCCGACAAGTAGGGACCGGACTCGAGCCGATGAGCCGTCAGGCTTCGGCGAGCGCGCCGCGGGACCGCGGGCGCCGGACCAGGAGCGCGCCCAGCGCGGCGAGCGCGAAGGCCGCGCCGAAGGCGGGCAGCGAGGCCGTGAGGCTGTCGTGGCCCGGGTGCGTGTGATCGACGAGCGACTTCCACCAGTGGGGCCCCGACGGCGACAGCCACTGGTAGAGGCCGAAGCCGACGAGCCAGGCGGCGATCTGCTCGATGCGGAACGCGGGCGCTTCGAACAGGTCCCGCGGCGCGTAGTGCGCGCCCGCCACGAGCCAGTCGGCGAGCAGCACGCCGAACAGCGGAACGAAGAACGAGCCGAGCAGATAGAGGAAGTCCTGGTAGTTGCCGAGGTTGAGCGCGAGCGCAAGGGCCGTCGCCGCCGCGGAGACGAGCGTGATCAGCAGCCGCTGCGACACCCGTGGCACGAGGTTCTGGATCGACACGGCCGTCGAGTAGATGTCCGCGAACGCCTTCTCGCTCTCGTCGATCGTGATCGCCGCCAGCGCCAGGAACGCCACGCCTCCCGCGGCCGCGACCGCGGTGGGCAGCGCCTGCGCGTCCGAGACGCCGCGGGCCAGCACGATCAGGATCCCGAGCCCGATGCACCAGATCGTCGGCACGAGATAGCCGATGCCCGCGCCCCAGCACGCACCCTTCCGGGAGCGCGAGAACCGGGTGTAGTCGGCTGCGAGCGGTGTCCACGAGACGACGCTTCCGATCACGAGGTCGACCGCCTCGCCGAAGGTGGGGAAGCCGCCCGTTCCGGGCCTGGCCCAGAAGGCGTGCAGGTTCGACTTCGAGACCGCCCAGTAGGTCAGGTAGGCCATCGCGAAGACGAGCGCCCAGGACGCGAACTTGCGCAGGTAGCGCCGCACGAAGCCGATCGGCCCCAGCATCCCGAGGCCCCAGCTCACGGCCCCGAACACGATCGTCCAGAGCCACTTGCCTTCCCAGTGGAAGAGGTGCCTGGAGAGCGCGCCGGCGGCCGTCGCGATGATGATCAGCTCGAAGGTCGACCAGCCGACGTTCTGCGCGACGTTGAGCACCGTCGGGCCGTAGGAGCCGCGCTTGCCGAGCGGCGCACGCAGGACGACCATTCCCGGCACGCGCGCGTCGGCGCCGATCAGCGCGGCCAACGCGAGCAGCGCGTTGCCGGCGATCGCCCCGACCACGATCGCGAGCAGCGCGTCGCGCAGCGAGAGCGCCGGGACGAGCAGCGCGCCGATCACGATCACGAGCAGCGAGACGGACAGGTTCCCCCAGAGCAGGAGCGAGTCGAAGAAGCCGAGCACGCGCAGCTCGTCGGGAACGGGCTCGATGCCCCACGGTGGTGTCTTCGAGTCCAGTCGGCCTCCCTTCGCCGGTACTAGCCGGATCAGGTTCGACGGGTGTGTTCTCAGCCCCGGACCGGCCGGGGCACCCCGGTAGGAGAGACTCTAGACGACCGGTTCGGCGAGCAGGTGCACGAGCAGCGCGCGCAGAGAGCCGAGGCCGCAGGACAGACGGCGACGCGCGCGGACACCCTCCACGGCGCGCAGCACGGTGCGCTGATCGTCCTCGTCGAGAGAGACGGCGCAGGCACGGGTGAGCCCGCAGATGATGCTCTCGGCCGTCGCCGCCGCCGTTCGGTGGCGAGCCGTCGGCAGTCGGGCGAGCTCTCCCAGCAGGAGCTGCGCGTCGAGCGGCGAGATCGTCTGTCGCTGTTCGCCGAGGTCGATGACGACGGGCCGCACGTGGTAGGCGAAGTTCCAGTCGTCCATGCGCTGAGCCGAAGCAGTCACGGTCTCAGCGTGAGCGCGGAGCGGCCGGTGGCATCCCCCGGGCGAGGGATCCTTGGCACTGCGCTTGAACAACACGCCTAGGAAATACATAGGTGTATGATCAGAGCATGCAGACGATGTCGCGACGGCAGGCGCTTGGCGTTGCGCTGGGGACGTTCGGCGGACTCGCGCTCCCTGCGGGCGCCGCCCGAGCGGCGGTGGCGAGCGTTCCGCCGACGGAGGCCGATCTCGCGCAGCTCCGGCTCGCGCTCGGCACCGAGCTGCTCGGGATCGAGTTCTATCGCCGCGCGCAGGCGTCCGGTCGTTTCCCTGCGCACCGGGTCCGGGACCTTCGGCGGGCGCTCGCCAACGAGCAGCAGCACCTGGACGCTGTGTCGGCCCCGCTCGCGGCCGCCGGCCAGACCGTTCCGACCGCGGACGACTTCGACATCGCCTTCCCGGCGCCCGCGTTCTCGTCGCGGCTGCGCATCGCGGAGCTCGGCATCGAGCTCGAGACGGCGTTCCTCGGCGCCTACCTCGGCGCCGCCGCCTCGCTCAGCGACCCGGGCCTCGCCGCCACCGCAGCCCGCATCGCGGCGAGCCAGTCCCAGCATCTGGCGCTCCACTGGACGATCGCCGACAGCCGTCCGGTCGGGCTCGCGTTCCCGGTTGCTCTCGACGTCGAGCAGGTCTCGGCCGTGCTCGACAGGTACCTGACGTGAGCGGCAAGGAGTCCTATACCGCCGGCGAGGCAACGAGGGCGCTCGGGATCAGTCTCGACACGCTCCGCCGCTGGGACCGGGAGGGCCTGATCCGCGTGAGCCGCGACCGGGCCAACCGCAGGTTGATCCCCGCGGCGGAGATCGAGCGGCTGCGCGGGGTCGAGCCGCACACGCTGAGCGCCAGGAACCGCTTCCGCGGCGTCGTGCAGCAGGTCGAGATCGAGGGCCTGCTCGCCCGCATCGAGATCGAGGTGACCGAGCCGGTGCGCGTCGTCGCGATCATCACACGCGAGTCCGCGGAGGAGCTGGAGCTCAAGCCCGGGATGAGCGCGGCCGGCGTCGTCAAGGCCACCTCGGTGATGGTGGAGCGATGAGCGCTCGCGGCCGTGGCCGGCGGTGGCTCCCGCCGGGCGAAGCCCGGCTCCGCCACCGCCTGACGTCGCTGGCCGCAGGATGCTGCGCCCGCGGCGCTCGGCCGTACGTCACGGTACTGTCCTCCCGCCGCGGGCTTGCCTCCTTTGCCAGCGACGCCCCACGACCCCGAGCGCGCGGGATTGCGCTCGTCGCGGCGCTCCTCGGCCTGCTTGCCTTTCCCGTCGCGGCGAGCGTCGGCGCGAACCAGATCACCGTGTTCGCCGCGGCTTCGCTCACCGACGTGTTCCCGAAGATCGACCCGGGCCAGCGTTACAGCTTCGCCGGGTCCGATCAGCTCGCGTTCCAGATCCAGCAGGGCGCGCCGGCCGACGTCTACGCGGCCGCCAGCCCCAAGTATCCCGACCAGCTGTACGCGCAAGGGCTCGTTCTCAAGCCGGTCGTCTTCGCCACGAACAAGCTGATCCTGCTGCTTCCCGCGTCGAACCCGGCCGGCATCACCTCGGTCTTCGACCTGCAGCGCCCCGGGATCAAGCTGGTGATCGGCCAGAAAGGCGTGCCGATCGGGGATTACACGCGCACGATCCTCAAGAACCTCGGGCTCTCGAGCGTGCTCTCGAACGTGGTCAGCCAGGAGACCGATGTGAAGGGCATCGTCGGCAAGGTCGTGCTCGGCCAGGCGGACGCCGGCTTCGTCTACGTGACCGATGCCAAGCCCGTTGCCGGCAAGGTGAAGATCGTCCGGCTTCCGGGCTGGGCGCAGCCCAAGGTCAAGTACGAGCTCGCCGTCGTCAAAGCGAGTCACAACCAGGCCGCGGCGCAGGCGTTCGTCAAGAAGGTGCTCGCGAAGCCGGGTCGGACGGCGCTGGCGGCTGCGGGCTTCGGGCTCCCCAAGAAGCCATGACCCGCGGCTTCACCGCCGTGCTCGTCGCCGCGACGGCGCTCGCGCTCGCGTTCCTGCTGCTCCCGGTCGTCGCCATCTTCCTGCGCGTGTCGCCCGGCCACCTGTTCGCGCAGCTCGACAACCCCGTCGCACGGGACGCGCTGCTCGTCAGCCTGAAGACGAACGTGGTCGCCGAAGCGCTGATCCTGCTGGTCGGGACGCCGGCCGCCTACTTCCTCGCCAACAACCGATTCCGGGGGCGGGCGCTCGTGATCACGGCGATCGAGCTGCCGCTCGTCCTGCCTCCTGCCGTGGCAGGCATCGCGTTGCTCGCGACTTTCGGGCGCTTCCAGCTGCTCGGCGGCACCCTCCACTGGCTCGGGATCGACATCGGGTTCACGCAGGCCGCCGTCGTGCTCGCGATCCTGTTCGTCGCCAGCCCGTTCTACCTCCGCCAGGCCATTTCCGCGTTCGAGGCCGTCGACCGGCCGCTGCTCGACGCTGCGCGGACGCTCGGCGCCCGGCCGCACCGCGTCTTCTTCCGGGTTGCGTTGCCCCTTGCGCTCGGCGGCCTCGGCGCCGGGGCCGCCCTCGCGTTCGCCCGGGCGCTCGGCGAGTTCGGCGCCACGATCATGTTCGCTGGCAGCCTGCGCGGTGTCACGCAGACCCTTCCGCTCGCCATCTACGCCGAGTTCGACCTCAACTTCGACGTGGCGCTCGCCATGGGCGCGCTGCTCGTGATCGTCAGCGGCACGATCCTGCTCGCTGTCAAGCTCCTGCCGAGATGGATGCGCTCCGGCTCGACTTCCTCGCTCCCCTTCGCGCCTTCGATCTCGAGCTAGCGCTCGAGGTCGGACGCGAGACGGTGGCGCTGGTCGGGCCGTCGGGCGCCGGCAAGTCGACCGTGCTGCGCGCGATCGCCGGCCTGCACCGACCGAGCCGCGGCTCCGTGCGGTTCGGCGACGAGACCTGGTTCGACGCCGATCGCGGCATCGACCTGCCGCCGGAGCAGCGGTCGGTCGGCCTCGTCTTCCAGGAGTACGCGCTGTTCCCGCACCTGAGCGTCCGGAAGAACGTCGAGTTCGGCGGCCGGGACCGGGTCGACGAGCTGCTCGAGCGGTTCCGGATCGCCCACCTCGCCGACGTGCGCCCGGGCGCGATCTCGGGCGGCGAGCGCCAGCGGGTCGCGCTCGCTCGAGCACTCGCCCGCGATCCGAAGGTGCTCCTCCTCGACGAGCCCCTCTCCGCCCTCGACGCCCACACGAAGTCGCGAGTGCGCGCCGAGCTCCACGAGCTGCTCGGAGCCTGCGCGCTGCCGACGATCCTGGTCACGCACGACTTCGAGGACGCCGCCGCGCTCGCCGACCGCGTGGGCGTGCTCGCCGCCGGCCGGCTCGTGCAGCTCGCCTCGCCGGCGGATCTCGTCGCCTCGCCTGCCGACCCCTTCGTGGCCGGCCTAACGGGCGCCAACCTGCTGCGCGGGCAGGCGCGCCCGGCGGCGGGCGGGCTCACCGAGGTGACGCTCGAGGACGGCGTGCGCCTCTACTCGGTCGACGAGGCCACAGGCGAGGTCGTCGCGGTCGTCTACCCGTGGGAGATCTCGCTCGCCCGCGTCGCCGCCGCCGACTCGGCCCTGAACCACGTGGCGGGAGAGGTGCGGTCGATCGTCGCCGTCGGCAACCGCGTCAGGGTGCGCATCGGCCCGCTGACGGCCGAGGTGACAGCGTCCTCGCTGGAGCGCCTCGGGCTCGAGCCGGGCCAGCACGCGGTCGCGACGTTCAAGGCGACGGGAACCCGGCTCGTCTCGGGTGCCTGAGCTCCGGAGGTGGAAGGGGAGCGCGGGGCCGCAGTCCGCGCTCCCTCTCTGACCTGAGCTTGAGACGGGCCGGGCACGGTTGATATCCCCCGTAGGAGTGTTCCGCGCTCAGCGAGCGCGGGCGAAGCGGTGGACGGCCTCGAGCAGCTCCTTGCTCTTCTTGTCCGCTTCGGCCTCGTCGCCGGAGGCGAGCGCTCCGGCCACGCAGTGCTGGACGTGGTCGTCGAGAATCCGGAACGCGAGGCTCTCGAGCGCGGTCGTGACGGCGCTGAGCTGGGTCAGGACGTCGATGCAGTAGCGGTCCTCCTCGAGCATGCGCTCGATCCCGCGCACCTGCCCCTCGATCCGGTGCAGGCGCTTGATCAGCGCCGCCTTGTTCTCGGTGTAGCCAGGGCTCGTGCTCATCGGGTCTCCTCCCGGCGGCTGCGGAAGCGCCTGAGCCGCAGCGAGTTTCCGACCACGAACAGGCTCGAGCCGGCCATGGCCGCGGCGGCCACGATCGGGTTCAGCAGGCCCGAGACGGCGAGCGGGATCGCGGCCACGTTGTAGGCGAAGGCCCAGAAGAGGTTGCCCTCGATCGTCCGCAGCGTTCGCCGCGACAGGCGGATCGCGTCGGCGGCGCCGCGCAGGTCGCCCGAGACGAGCGTCAGATCACTGGCCTCGACGGCCACGTCCGTGCCGGTGCCGATCGCGATCCCGAGGTCGGCCTGGGCCAGCGCGGGTGCGTCGTTGATGCCGTCGCCGACCATCGCGACGACCTCGCCCGCGCCCTGGAGCCGCGCGATCTCGGCCAGCTTCTCGCCGGGAAGCACCTCGGCGACGACACGCTCGATGCCGACCGCGGCAGCCACTCGCCGCGCGGTATCGATGCCGTCTCCGGTCAGCAGGACGGGCGTCAGCCCGAGCTCGACCAGTTCGGCGACCGCCTCGGCGCTGGTCGGCTTGAGGGTGTCCTCGACGGCGAGAAGGGCATGCCGCTCGCCGTCCCAGCTGACCACGAGCTGCCCGTCGGCGCGGCCGACCACGACGTCGTGTCCGTCGACGCGGCCGGTGACGCCGATGCCGGGACGGTTCACGAACGACTCGACCCGCGGCAGGACGCCGAGCTCCGCGCGGGCGGCGGCGGCGACGGCGCGCGCGATCGGATGCTCACTCGCGTCCTCGAGCGCGCCCGCCAGCCGGAGCACCTCCTCGCGGCTTGCACCGTTCAGCGGTCTCACGTCCACGAGCGCCATCCGGCCCTCGGTCACCGTGCCCGTCTTGTCGAGCACGATCGTCGTGATCCGGCGCGTCTGCTCCAGCACCTCGGGCCCGCGGACGAGGATGCCGAGCTGGGCACCGCGGCCGGTCCCGACCATCAGCGCAGTCGGCGTGGCGAGCCCGAGGGCGCACGGGCAGGCGATGATCAGCACGGCGACGGCGGCCGTGAACGCGGTCGAGGCGTCGCCGGTGATCGCGAGCCAGCCGGCGAGCGTCGCCAGCGCGATCCCGATCACGACCGGGACGAAGATGGAGGAGACGCGGTCCGCGAGCCGCTGCACGGTGGCCTTGCCGGACTGCGCCTCGGCGACCAGCCGGGCGATCTGGGCCAGCGCGGTCTCCGCGCCCACCCTCGTCGCGCGGACGACGATCCGGCCGGTCGTGTTGATCGTGGCGCCCGCCACCTCGCTGCCGGCGGAGACGTCGACGGGAACCGGCTCGCCGGTCAGCAGCGACTGGTCGACGGAGGACAGGCCCTCGACGACGACTCCGTCCGTCGCGATCTTCTCGCCGGGCCGAACGACGAAGACGTCCCCGACCGCGAGCTGCTCGACGGGCACCTGAACCTCGACGCCGTCCCGGAGCACGTTCGCCTCCCTGGCGCCGAGGTGGAGCAGCGCGCGGATCGCTGCTCCCGCCCGCCGCGTCGCGCGGGTCTCGAGGAAGCGGCCGAGCAGGATCAGCGTCGTGATCACCCCGGCGACCTCGAAATACGTGTCCGCGTGCAGGGAGCCGGCCACGACGACCGTCGACCACCCCCAGGCGGCGAGCGTGCCGACCGAGACCAGCGTGTCCATGCCCACGGCTCCATGGCGGGCGCTCCGGAGCGCCATCCGGTGGAAGGGCAGGCCGCCGACGAGCACGACCGGTGTCGCCAGGCCGAAGGCGAGCCACTCCCAGCCCGAGAAGTGGAGCGCGGGCACCATCGCGACGAGCGCGAGCGGCAGGGTGAGGAGGGCCGAGAGCGCCAGCCGGCCGAACGGAGCGTCTGCAGGGCCGCCGTGATCGTGGCCGTGCGTCGGGAGCGAGGCGTGGTAGCCCGTCTCCTCGACCGCCTCGACGAGCGAGCCCGGCTGGACGCGCGCCGGGTCGAAGGCAACCGCCGCCTCGTGGGTGGCGAGGTTGACGGAGCACTCCTCCACGCCGTCGACTGCGCCGAGCCGCTTCTCGATCCGCGCCGCGCACGAGGCGCAGGTCATCCCCTCGATGTCGAGCCGGATCTGTTCGCGGACGGCGGCCACGTTGACCAGTATACCCCTATGGGGTATCCGTGGTCAGCAGGAGATGTATTCGGCGGAAGCAGCTCGGCGAACGCCGCCAGCGCAGCTCGTCGCGTCCTTCATGCCGCCGGCGTCTCACGCAGGGTCAGGAGGTAGCGGTAGAGGGCCGCGAGCGCGATCAGGGTGATGACGGCGTCGCTGGCCACGCACCACTGGCAGATCGCGTGGATGAGCGCGATCTGGGCCACCAGGAGGTAGGCGCCGAAGGCGAGCCCGATGACCGCGCAGCCGACGCCGAGCGCCGCCGCCGTCGCACCGCGGAACGCAGCCGTGGCGAGCAGCGCCGCGTAGCCGACGAGGCCGATCACCGCGACCGGGATCCCCGCGACGACGGCGTAGCGGGAGTGCTGGACCGTCTCGCAGCCGCCGGTCGAGCAGGCAATCGGGGTGCCGGAGTAGCGCGCATAGGTGAGATAGGCAGCGATCCCCGCTCCGGCGAGCGCCAGCGCAGCGATCGCCGCCCGCAGGCGGCTCTCGCTCACTTCGCGAGCAGCCTGTCGACCGCCGGAGTGAAGGCCGAAAGGTCGAGGCTTTGCACCGACAGCTCCTGCATCGTCCCTCCGGTCAGGCCGATGAAGAAGGTCGGCGTCTGGTGGACTCCGGCCGCGGAGGCCTGCTGCGCCGAGGCACGGATCGCCGCGGTCGTCTGCGACGAGCTCATGTCCTTGACCAGCTTCACCGAATCGAGCCCGGGCACGGTCTCGGCGATGGCGCTCAGGAAGGAGGTCGGCAACCAGTTGGTCTGCTCGTCACCCTGGTTCCGGTAGAGGAGGTCGATGAGGTACCAGGCCTTGTTCTGCGCGCCTGCCGCCTCGATCGCGCGCAGGCCGGGCTCGGAGGCCGGGCCGACGAAGTCGAGGCCGTTGTAGACGAGCCGTACCTTGCCGGGCCGCACGTACTGCCGCACGATCGCGGGCAACGTGTCGACGGCGAAGCGCATGCAGTAGGGGCAGGCCGGGTCGGCGAACTCGACCATCGTCACGCGTGCGTCGGGTCTGCCGAGCGCGTTCGCGTGCTGCGGGATCCCCGATAGGAGGTTCAGGGTCTGGATCTCGCCGACCAGCGTCTTCGGGCCAGGGCTCTTCGAGCTCGAGCCGGCCACGCTGACGCCGATCAGGATTCCCGCGATCACCATTGCCCCCACGACTGCGAGAGCCAGGATCCGGGACGGCGTGAGGCGGGCGCGCAGGTCGCCCGGGGCGGCGCCGGGCTTGCCGCCCGGCCGTGCTTTCGGCGCCTGCACGGGGGCGGAGGACTTGTTCGATGCCATGCGCCGAGGCTAGGCCGGCGGTCGGGTCCGGGCATCGTGCCGGGCACGGAAGCCGGCTCAGTAAGAACTACCGAAGACGACGCGGCGGAGGAATCGGGCCCCGTGCGTCGCACCTTCGGGACGTGTGGCACGCGATCTTCCACCTGGATCTCTCGGTGAGCGAGAAGATCCTCCGCTCGATCCTGATCTACGCGTTCCTCGTGATCGCGCTCCGGGTCGTCGGCAAGCGCGAGCTCGGGCAGGCGAACACGCTCGACCTCATCGTGCTGCTGCTCGTCGCGAACGCGGTGCAGAACGGGATCATCGGCAACGACCTCTCGGTCACCGGTGCGCTGGTCGGCGCGACGACGCTGTTCGTGGTCAACGAGGCGCTGAACCGGACGACGTACGCGCTCCCCTGGGCCTCCCGCTTCATCGAGGGCCAGCCGACGACGCTGATCGACAAGGGCAAGCCGATGCACAAGGCGCTCTTCCGGGCCGGGATCTCGCTGCCCGATCTCCGAGCGATCGCGCGGCGGCAGGGGTATGCGGATCTCGGCGAGGTCCACACGGCGATCCTGGAGACGAACGGCGTCATCTCCATGTTCAAGAAGGACGAGCCGCAGATCTACCACCCGATGGAGCCGGGCGGGCTGCGGATCGGCAAGCGGCGCCGCAGCCGCGGCTGAAGCACCTGCAGAGAGATCCGGTTGTGCAAGAGTGACGCCGTCATGCTGGCGCTGCGCAAGCTCGAGCCGGGGCCGGGCCTCGAGCTCGAGGACATCCCGGATCCGGTCGCAGGCCCGGGCGAGGTTCTCGTCGAGGTCGAGGCCGCGTCGATCTGCGGCACCGACTTGCACATCAAGAAGTGGGACGAGTGGTCGCAGCAGCGCATCCACCCGCCGCTGACGCTCGGGCACGAGTTCGCCGGCACGGTCGTCGAGATCGGCGACGACGTCGACCACGTCCAGGTCGGCGACTACGTCTCGGCCGAGAGCCACATCACCTGCGGCATGTGCTTCCAGTGCCGGACGGGGCAAGCCCACATGTGCGAGCGCACGCGGATCCTGGGCGTCGACCGCGAGGGCGCGTTCGCGCGCTACCTCGCCGTGCCGGAGTCGGTGATCTGGCAGAACGACCGCTCGAAGCTCCCACCCGAGATCGCGACCCTGCAGGAGCCCTTCGGGAACGCCGTGTTCGCGACCAGCGAGCAGGACCTGGCCGGTCGCGCCGTGGCCGTGCTCGGCTGCGGACCGATCGGCCTGTTCACGATCGCGATCGCGCGGGCGTCGGGCGCCGCCGTCGTGTTCGCATCCGACCGGACGCCGTTCCGGCTCGCGCTCGCGGAGACGATGGGCGCGCACGCGACCGTGAACGTCGAGGAGACCCCCGACGCCGCGGCCTGGTTCCGGGAGGAGAACGAGGGCTTCGGGTTCGACGTCGTCTTCGAGATGTCTGGCGCACCGCGCTCGATCGCCGACGCGTTCAAGATCGCGCGGAACGGCGGCCGCGTGCTGCTGTTCGGCATCCCATCGCGGCCGGTCGAGATCGACGTCGCGGAGTCGTTGATCTTCAAGAACCTCGACGTGCTGGCTGTGAACGGGCGGCGCATCTTCGCCACCTGGTACAAGACCCGCTGGCTGCTCGAGAGCGGCGTCGTCGACCTCCGGCCGCTGATCACCGACGAGATCGCGCTCGAGGACTTTGGGCCGGCCTTCGAGAAGCTGGAAGCCGGCGAGGCGTGCAAGATCGTCGTCTATCCCGGCGGCGGGCCGTCCGCCCCGCGCACAGTCGAGAGCCCGGCGCGCGAGCCGGTGGAGGCCACGTCCGGCCCCGGCAGGTGGACACACAGATGAGCTCCGCCGGAACCGGGCTCGACCGAGCGATCGGTGCCGAGCTCGACGGCCTGCGCGAGGCCGGGACGTACAAGCGGGCCAACGTCCTGCGCTCGCCTCAGGGCCCCGTCGTCGAGATGGAGGGACGCGGCGAGGTGCTGGTCCTGTCCTCCAACAACTACCTCGGGCTCGCCGATCGCCGGGAGGTGGTCGAGGCCGGGATCGATGGGCTGCGCCGCTACGGCGCGGGGACGGCGTCGGTGCGCTTCATCTGCGGCACCTTCGAGCCGCACCTCGAGCTGGAGCGCGAGCTGGCCGACTTCTCCGGAACCGAGGCGGCGCTCACGTACGTCTCCTGCTGGAACGCGAACGAGGCGGCGATCCCGAGCTTGACCGACGAGAGCACGGTCATCCTCTCGGACGCGCTCAACCACGCCTCGATCATCGACGCGATCCGCCTCTCGAAGCCGGCGCGGAAGGTGATCTACAGCCACTCGTCGATGGATGAGCTGCGCGCGGGCCTCGAGTCGTGCGAGCCCGGGCAACGCAAGCTCGTGATCACGGACGGCGTCTTCTCGATGGAGGGCGACCTGGCCCGGCTGCCGGACATCGTCGAGCTGGCGCGCGAGCACGAGGCCGTGGTGCTCGTCGACGACTCGCACGGGACGGGAGTGATGGGGAAGACGGGTCGCGGTGTCGCCGAGCACTTCGGCCTCCTCGGCGACGTGGACGTGATCACGAGCACGCTCGGGAAGGCGCTCGGCGGCGCGGCCGGCGGCTACGTCGCGGCGAGCGAGGAGGTCTGCGACATGCTCTTCCAGCGCTCGCGGCCGCACCTGTTCTCGAACGCCCTGCCGCCGACGGTCGCCTGCTCGGCGCTCGAGGCCGTGCGGGTGCTGCGCCGCGAGCCGCAGCTCGTCGAGCGGCTGCACGCGATCACCGCGTCGTTCCGGTCACGGCTGCGCGAGCGAGGCTTCGCGCCGCTCGACGGCGAGGGGGCGATCATCCCGATCATCGTCGGCGAGACGGCGTTCGCGATCCGGTTCTCGCAGCGCCTGCTCGAGGAGGGCGTGTTCGTCACGGGCTTCGGCTTCCCGGTCGTGCCCGAGGGGACGGCGCGGATCCGCGTGCAGATGTCGGCCGCGCTCGAGGACGAGCACCTCGACCGAGCCCTCGACGCGTTCGAGCGCGTCGGCCGCGAGCTCGGGCTGATCTAGCCGGTCGGCAAACGGCTAGGGCCCAAACCAGAGCGCGTAGATTTGCGTCGAGGGCGCGCCTTGCGCTCCGAAGTCCCGCTGCAGGTCGACTTCGACTTCGCCTGCCGAGCCCTTTGCGACTGCCAGCTGAAGATCGAGGAATTGCTTGAAATGGTTTGCCGGAAGCGGATCGGCAACGGTGCCGTTCCGGAACGTGACTCCGGGGGCGAGGTAAGTGACTTCGCCCCGAGTAAGAGGTAGTCGGCCCTTGAGCGAGATGAGCAGGGTCGCCGGTTTGGGGGACACGTTCTCAAATCCGAGGCCGATGGTCTTGTGACCATGCGCGGTCTTGACGACCGAGGTCACGTTGATCGCCTGTCGCGGGTTCAGGTCCAGCGCCTGGTTCTGCGGCCCGATGGCGACGGCCCCTCGAGCGCCCGCACTGCTCAGGCTCGACGCGCCCGAGCCTCCGGTTCCTCCCGGCTGTCCTGCTCGCGCCAGCGCCAGCCCGGCCACGGCGCCGGCGAAGACGATTGCGGCGATCAGCCATCGCCTGTTCCGTTGACGCTCCCGAGCTTCGCCGATCAGGAGGTCTGCAGTCGCCGGTGTCGGGTCAGGCATGGTGCTACTATGCCTAGCACGAATGATCTCTGTCAAGGTTGACCACGAAGACCCGACGCTCCTGCACGAACAGGTTGCCGGAGCCATCCGCCGCGCGATCGCCGACGGCGAAGCCACCCCGGGTGAGCGACTCCCACCCGCTATCGACCTTGCCGCTGTGCTCGGTGTCAACCGCAACACCGTCCTTCGTGCGCTGCGCCTGCTCCGCGACGAGGGACTCCTCGAGTTCCGCCGGGGTCGGGGCATCACCGTGGTCGGTAGCCCCGAACGGGGAGCCGTCGTCACCCAGGTGAAGGAGCTGCTGCGGCTTGCTCGCCAGCACGGCTATCCGCGCGACGAGCTGATTCGACTGATCGAGAGCCAGAGTTAGGCGAGAACGCGCCGGCGGCCCGGCGTACCAAGTAAAAGACTGCTACCTGGTCTGGAGGAGCGGGGCGAAGAGCTCCGGCCAGTGGCGCATCGCGCCGCGCAGCGGGACCGGGGCGCCCTGGCCGAGGCCGCAGATCGAGCCCTTCTCCATGGCCACGAGCCACTCCTCGAGCTGCCACCCGGGCATGGCCGGCCGGTCGTGCTCGAGCTCGTGCAGCACGTGCTCGAGCGCACGCGTCCCGATGCGGCAGGGCGTGCACTTCTGGCACGACTCCTCGGCGAAGAAGCGCATCGTCTCCCGGACGAGCCTGAGCACCGGGTACGACGCGGGAAAGACCTGCACGCCGGCCGATCCAGGCCCTGCGCCCCAGGGAGCCAGCCCCTCGCGCGTCAGCGGCGCGTCGAGCGCGGCGGGCGGGATGATCCCCGACGCAGCGCCGCCCGGGACGACCGCGCCGATCTCCTCGGTCGCGCCGCCCGCGTAGTCGTCGATCAGCTGCCTGGCGGTGACGTCGACGGACGCCTCGTAGCACCCCGGCCGAGCGACCGCGCCGGAGACCGACCACAGGCGCGTGCGTGGGCAGGCCGCGCCGCCGAGGCGGAGGATCGCCGGGATGTGGGCGAGCGTTTCCACGTTGTTGATCAGCGTCGGCCGCCCGAGGTACCCGGCCTCGGCGGGGAAGGGCGGGCGGAGCCGGGGCATGCCGCGTCTGCCCTCCATCGACTCGAGCATCGCCGTCTCCTCGCCGCAGACGTACGAGCCCGCGCCGGTGACGATCGTGACCGGGAGCCCCCGTGCGGCGAGTGCTGCGCCGAGCCGCTCGCGGGCGGTCGCGTACTCCTCGCGCAGGTAGACATAGGCCTCCTCCGCCTCGGCGAACGCCATCGCGACCTCGATCCCCTCGACGAGCAGGTGCGGCCGCAGCTCCATCACGTAGCGGTCCTTGATCGTCCCCGGCTCGCCCTCGTCCGCGTTGACGATCACGACGCGCGGCCCGGGCGCCTTGCGCACCGCCTCCCACTTCCGCCAGGTCGCGAAGCCGGCCCCGCCGTAGCCGACGAGGCCTGACGCCTCGAGCTCGGCCACGATGCGGTCGGGCTCGAGCGAGGGTGGCTCGCGCGGCTCGTCCGGCCCGAGCAGGTCGATCGACGGCCCGTGGTTGGTCGAGTAAGTCACGGCCGGGACGACCTCGTCCCCGCGCAGCATGGCCGGAGCGAGGTCGCAGTGGCCGATGCAGGGCACCTCGACCGCGCCCGGGTGCCGCTCGAGCAGCGCCCGCCCGCCGAGGCAGTCGCAGACCGGGCCGGTGCACACGCGCACGACGTCGACCGGCTGGCCCAGGTACGAGTAGAAGGAGACGACCTCGGCCACCTCGCCGCGGCGGATGTTCATGTGGTCGGCGAGCGCGTCCGAGCGCTCGGGCGTCACCGGCCCGACGTTCCGCCGCACCCAGCCGAGGTTGTCGAGCAGCCGGGTGCGCTCGCGGGGAAGCTCGTCCAGGCCCGGCGTCACGCGGGCGAGGATATCCCGTAGCGCAGGAAGAGATGCGCGTCGTCGCGGCGGACGCCGAGCAGCCGCGCCGGGGCGGCTCGTCCGGGCAGGAGCTCCTCTCCTTCGACCAGGCCGAGCCGCCCGCCGGGCTCCGAGCGCCCGGCGAGCAGCGGCGAGACGGTCAGGAAGAGCTCGTCGACGAGCCCGGCGGCGAGCAAAGAGCCGAAGACGTGCGGGCCGGCCTCGGACAGGATCGTGCGATGCCCTCGCTCCCGGAGGAAGGCGACGGCAGCCCCCGGATCGACCGCGGTCTCGCCCGGGAGCGGGACGACCTCGACTGCACTTGCCAGCCGTCCGCGGCAGCGCTCGGCTCCTTGCTCGGTCGTCAGCACCACGGCTCCGCGCTCGAGCGCCGGGTGGGCGGGATCGAGCGAGCCGCTGGCGGTCAGGACGGCGAGCGCCGGCTCCGGCGGGAGGCCGAGGCGACTCCGCAGTTCCGCAAACGCGTCCGCCGCCGCGGGATAGGCCCGCTCGGCCGTCCAGACGGACGCGGGCGAGCCGCGCAGCGTGCCGGAGCCGAGCAGGACGACGTCGGCGCACGCCCGGAGGAGCCCCATCACGAACCGGTCGGTCTCGCTGTTCCCGCTCACGATCCGGTTCGTGCGCGGCTCGGAGCGGATGGCGACGACGCCGTCCAGCGTCTCGACGAAGTTCGCGTAGACGAGCGGCGGCGCGAGGCCGAAGCGGCCGCCGTAGAGCGTTGCGAGCTCCTCCGGAAGGTCGAAGGCGGGGAGCCCGTCGACCTCGTAGAGGAGCTCGAGAGAGCTCACGGTCGCTGCACGAGCGCGAGGAAGTCCTGCCGGAGCGCCGGATCCTCGGTATAGCTGCCGCGCCAGAACGTCGTCACCGTCCGCGAGTTCTCCTCCCGCACGCCGCGCATCTGCGTGCACAGGTGCGCCGCCTCGAGGTGCACCGCGACGCCGTGCGGGGCGATCAGCTCCATGAGCGCGTCCGCGACCTGCTCGCCGAGCCGCTCCTGCACGGTGAACCGCCGCGCGTAGAGCTGCACGAGCCGCGTCAGCTTGGAGATGCCGATGATCTCGTCCCGCGCGACGTAGGCCACGTGTGCCGTCCCGAAGAACGGCAGCGCATGGTGCTCGCAGAGGCAGTGGAACGAGATCGGCCCCTCGACGACCTGGCTGACCAGGCTGTCCGGGCCGCCGCGGCTCTCCGCCGGGAACGCCGTCACGAGCTTGGGGTCGCCTTCGTAGCCGGCGGTCGCGTCGTAGAGCGCCTGCAGGAACCGCTGCGGCGTCTCCCGCGTGCCGGGCGTGTCCGGGGTCATGCCGAGCGCCGTGAAGATCTCGGCCATGTACCGCTCGTAGCGGCGCCAGTCGTCGGGGTCGATCTGTCGCGGCGCGGGCTCGGCCCGGTGGGAGAAGGCCTCTCGGAGATCGACGACGTTCTCGCTCTGCACTCGTTACCTCCTCGTGGTGGACGGTCGCAGGCTCCGGCGCGCGAGCAGCTCTCTCCGTGCGAAGAGCGGCACGAGCGCGACGCCGCAGCCGACGACGAACCAGCAGTACACGGCGGGCCGCCCGACGGCAAGGCAGACGCCGAGCACGGCGAGCTGCGTCGAGAGCCCGAAGTTGGCCAGAACCTGCAGGGTGGCGCGGTCGTGGTAGGCGAGCCTCGCCTCCGGCCTCGCGTGGAGTCGCGCGAGCCGGCGCTCGACGAACCACTCGATCGCCCGGTCCTGCGTCCCGTAGACGACCGCGTAGACGTGGGCGAGCAGCTCGGCGAGTCCGTCGCCGGCGGGTGGTGATGGGTCGCGCTCGTCGCCCCGCTGGCGCCGGTAGAGCCGCTCGAGGTTGAAGTCGAGGCTGAGCACCAGCGTGAGCACGAGGAACGCGGCGAGCGCCAGGAACGGCTCCCCGGTCGCTTTCCCGAGCGCGGCGAAGACGACGGCGTTCACGAGCAGGTCCGACTCGGAGTCGAGATAGCGGCCGAGAACGGAGACGCGCCCCGTCGCGCGCGCGAGCTGTCCGTCGGCGTTGTCGAGCACGGTCTTCGCCTGCAGGAGCAGCGCGCCGACGACGAGGTGGCCGCGCATGATCGCGACCGCACCGCCGAGCCCGCAGACCGTGTTCGCGAGCAGGACGGCGGGAGGGGACACGCCCAGGGGCCGGAACGCGAGTACGACGAGCTGCGCCGCCGGCCGGAACACGTACTCGCAGACGAGCTCGACGGCCGGCCGCTGCTTCATCGAGCGCCGGTACAGCTCGTGCTGGGCGGCAACCACGTGCATCTCAGCCCGCGAGCTCGCGGACTCCCGCCACGTCGATCGGCTGCGCCGCGCGGATCAGGTCGCGCGCCGCGTCGACCTTGCCCCACACGTTCCAGAGCAGGAATCCCCTCGGTCGCAGCGCCTCGTCCACGTACGCCACAACGCCCTCGCGGCCCGGCTCCTTCCACTCCTCGACGGTCTCGAGCCGCGAATCGACCTCGCCGACGGCCTCGTAGCCGAGGTCGAAGAGGTCGGAGTAGAAGAAGGGCAGGTGGTCGTAGGGCGTGGCCGCCCCGGCCATGTTCGCGCCGACCGCCTTCCCGTGGCTGCGAGCGTGGTCCTCGTGCTCGACACGCGTCACGGTGCCGAGCGGAAGCAGCGGGAAGTTGGCGACGTCGCCCGCCGCGAACAGGTCCTCACGGCCCTCGACCCGGCCGAGGCTGTCGACAACGACGCCGTTGTCGACGGGCAACCCCGTTGCGGCCGCCAGCTCCGTGCTCGGCTCGATCCCGAGGCCGGCGACGACGCCCGTTGCGGCGGCGAACCGCGGGTCGCCGGCCCGGGCGCGCTCGCCGGTCAGCACCTCGACGCCGCGCTCGCGGTAGTAGTCGGTGACGAAGCTCGACAGTGCCGCCGGGAACAGGCGGGCGCCGATCCCGTCGTCGGACACGACCATCGTCACCGAGGCGCCGTTCGACTGCAGGGCGGCTGCGATCTCGGAGCCGATGAAGCCGCCGCCGACGACGACGAAGGTTCCGCCCTCCCGGGACAGCTCGCGGAGGCGCTTGTAGTCGTCGTAGGTGCGGAAGTAGACGACGCCGTCGTCGTCGCCGAGCCGGCGGGGCCGGCCGCCGGTCGCGAGCAGGAGACGTTCGTATGCGTACTCGGCACCGCCGTCGTCGGTGGCCCGCCGCGCGTCGAGATCGAGCGAGACAATTCGCCGGCCGAGGCTCAGCTCCACGCCGATCTCCTCCGTGCCCCGCCAGATCGAGCTCTCGTCCTTGCCCTGCCAGAGAGCCTTCGAGAGCGGCGGCCGGTCGTAGGGCGGGTGGGTCTCCGCGGAGACGAGGCCGATCGTCCCGTCAGCATCGTGGTCGCGGATGCCGCGGCAGGCGGCGTCGGCCGTCATGCCTCCGCCGACGATCAGGTACCGGTACGAGTGCACGTTTCTTCCCTCCCTCGTGGTGTGTGATGTGTGTGTCAGTCGGTCTTTAGAGCGGTGGTTGCGAAATCGAGCACGACCCGGCACGAGGCGTCGTCGTCGGAGGCAGCCTAGCCCCGTCCACCCGCGACGGTGGATGGCCGAAGGGGGATAGGTTCTGCGCATGGCGACCGCGACCAGCGCGACGGCGCCGCCGAGCGGGCTGACCGAGGCCGAGGCCACCCGCCGTCTCGCCGCACGCGGCCCGCTCCCGTCCCCGGCCACGAGCCGCTCCTACGCGAGCATCGTCCGTGCCAACGTCCTCACCATCTTCAACCTGATCCTGGCCGTCTTCGGCGGGCTGACGCTCGCCTACGGCGAGTGGCAGGACTCGCTCTTCCTCGGGATCCTCGTCTTCAACTCGGCGATCGGGATCTTCCAGGAGGTGCGGGCGAAGAAGGCGCTCGACCGGCTGGCCGCGCTCGTGGCCCCGACCGCCACCGTGGTCCGGGACGGGGCGCCGCGCGAGGTGGGCGTCGACAACGTCGTCGTCGGCGACCTCCTCCGCGTCCAGGCGGGCGACCAGATCGTCGCGGACGGCCAGATCCAGACGGCGAGCGGCCTGTCGCTCGACGAGTCGATCCTGACGGGCGAGTCCCGCCCGGTCACGCGCGCGCCCGGTGAGGAGGTGCGCTCGGGGTCGTTCGTGGCCGAGGGGATCGGCGAGTTCGAGGTGACGGCCGTGGGCGAGCAGAGCTACGCCTCGCGGATCGCCGGCGAGGCCCGCTCGTTCCGGCATCCCCGCTCGCCGCTCGAGCGGGCGCTCAACGTCCTCCTGCTCTCGCTCGTGTGCGTGATGGTGCCGCTCGGCCTGCTGCTCGGCTTCGCGCTCTACCACCGGCACACGCGGCTGACCGACGCCGTGCCGACGGCGGTGGCCGCGGTGGTCACGCTCGTCCCGGAGGGCCTGATCCTGCTCACCAGCCTCGCCTTCGCGGTCGCCGCCCTGCGCATGGCCCGCCGCGGGGCGCTCGTCCAGCAGCTGAACGCGCTCGAGTCGCTGGCCTCGGTGGACATGGTCTGCATGGACAAGACCGGCACGCTCACCGAGCCGGAGCCGCAGGTGCTGGAGACCGTGACCGCGCCGGGGGTGATGAAGGGCGAGCTCGAGAAGGCGCTCGGCAGCTACGGGGCGAGCGCGGCGAGCCGCACCTCGACGCTCGATGCGATCCGTACGGCGTTCACGGTCGAGCCGGGGCGTCCCGCCGCCGAGGTGCCGTTCTCGTCGAGCCGCCGCTGGAGCGCGCTCGCGATCGGTGCGGACCGGTACGTCCTCGGCGCGCCGGAGCTCTTCCCGCTCGACGGGCTCAAGGAGCGTGCCGCGGCGGAGGCGTCCAAGGGTCGGCGCGTGGTCGCGATCGGCACGACGTCGGCCGACCTCGGCGACGTTCGACCCGAGCAGGGGCCGCCCGCCGACCTGCGCCCGCTCGGGATCGTGGTGATCGGCGAGCGGCTGCGGCCGAGGGCGCGCGAGACGGTCGAGTACCTGCTCGCGCAAGGGGTCGAGCTGCGGGTACTCTCGGGCGACCGGCCGGAGACGGTTGCCGTGATCGCGCGGGAGGCCGGTATCCCCGAGCGGGGGCCGCCGCTCGACGGCAGCGATCTTCCGGCGGGGGCAGGCCGCGCTCGCCAGGACGGTGCTAGCGTCGTCGGTCATCGGCCGGATCTCGCCGGAGGGGAAGAAGGACGTGGTCCAGGCTCTGACTGCGGCCGGCCGCTACGTGGCGATGATCGGTGACGGGGTCAACGACGTGCCCGCGCTGAAGGCCGCGCGCCTCGGCATCGCGCAGGGCTCCGGCACGCAGATGGCGCGGAGCGTCGCCGACCTGGTGCTCGTCCGCGACGATTTCGGCTCGGTGCCCGACATGGTCGTCGAAGGGCGGAAGATCCTGCGCAACCTGACCCGTGTGGCGAAGCTGTTCGTGACCAAGTCGGCGTTCGCCGTCTTCCTGATCGTCTCGATCGGCCTGACGCCGACCGCGTACCCGTTGCTGCCGCGCCACCTGACGCTGGTCGCGTCGCTCGCGATCGGCATCCCCGGCTTCTTCCTGGCGCTCGCGCCGAGCGCCGGCGAGTTCCACGTCAAGGGCTTCCTGCGCGACGTGCTGCGGTTCTCGCTCCCCGCGGGGACGGCTGCCGGGCTGGGCGTGATCTCGAGCTACACGTTCGTGCTGGACGTGCTCGACCGGCCGTTGCCCGAGTCTCGCACCGTCGCGGCCACGGTGCTGCTGATCGTCGGGCTCTACCTGATCCTCGCGCTCGAGTCGACGACGGCGCGGCGCGGTGCGTGGGTCTCGGCGCTGTGCGCCGTGCTCGGCGGCATCTACGCCCTCGTCCTGATCGTGCCGTTCGCGCGGCACTTCTACGCCCTCGGCGTCCCGAACCCGGTGGCATGGCTCGCGATCGTCGCCGGCGCCGCGCTCGCGATCGGGGGCCTGGTCGGCACCGACGACCGCTTCATCCCGGGCTGGGCGCTGTCCCGCTGGGGGAGCGTTACCTAGAGCAATTCACGCAGGCGCTCAGCCAGCGGCTCGACGTCGACAGGCCGGCTCGTGTCGAGCTCGATGAGCTCGCCGTCGAGGTCGAGCGGGCCGTTCGAGCCGGTGTGGAACCGGTCGACCAGCTCGCCGGCGCGTTGTCCGTCGAGGTGGCCCGGGTGGCGGGCCGCCCGCGCGCTGTAGCGCTCGAGCAGCACGTCGAGCGGTGCGTGGCAGTGGATCTGTGCGGTCCGGTGCGGCGGGAGCGCGGCGAAGTGGGGCTCCTGGTCGCCGTGAAAGAAGTTCGCCTCCGCGATCACCGACCGTCCGGCCGCCAGCGAGCGGCGCACGAACAGGAAGATCAGCGGATAGACGGCACCCCCGAGTCGCTTCGACCAGTCCACGTCGCCGACGCCGAGGGTGTCGAACAGCACCTCCTTGATCTCGTCCTTCTCGACCAGCGGAAGACCGAGCCGGGCCGCCAGCTCGCGTGCCAGCGTCGTCTTGCCGGCCGCAGGCATGCCTGTGACGACGATCAGGAGCGGCTCGCTCACCCGAGCAGCCGCGTGCGGGCGCGGTCGAGCGCTTCCGGGCTCGCGCCCGCCTCGAGCAGGTAGCTGCGCACGTCGCCGTGTCGGTGCTCGAGCTCGGCGAGCACGTCGGCCATCACCTGCGGGGGCGAGGAGCCGATCCGCAACCGCAGCCTGCGCTCCGTCTCGTCGGGAGCCGAGGCCGCCCACGGATCGATGATCGAGCGGATGTTGCCGCCCGAGAGGCCGTAGTCGGCAGCGATGTCGTCGATCCCGACGCCGACGAGCCGGAGCAGCATCGCGCAGGTGAGGCCGGTTCGATCCTTGCCGGCGAAGCAGTGCACGACGACGACGCCCTCGGGCGCGTCCGCGACCGTCTCGACCGCGCGGGCGAAGTTGCCCGACAGGCGCTCGGTCTGCAGCAAATACGCAGCCCGGATGCCGGCCTCGTCGTCGCCCTGCTGCCGCCACACCCGGCGGATCGCCTCCTCGTCCTCCGGCGTCTCGAGCGGGACGTGCACGACCGTGACAGGCGGCTCGAGCGCAGCGTCGCGTGCCAGCTCGTCGTGCCGGCGGAGGTCGACGATCGTCCGCACGCCATAGTCGACGAGCGCGCGCCAGCCGGCCGGCGTGAGGTGCCGCACGCTGTCGGCGCGGACGATGGCCCCGAACCGGGTCGTGCGGCCGTCCTCGGTGACATGGCCGCCCAGATCGCGGACGTTGAGGCAGCCGTCCCAGGTGAGAACGCGCTCGGTCACAGGGCCGGAATCGACATCTGGCCAAGCCTAGACGCCGCTGCTACACCGGTACGGTGAAGGTGCGGGCCGTCCTCGAACTTCTACGGGAAGACGGCTGGTATCTCGTGCGGCAGCGTGGCAGCCATAGGCAACTGCAGCATGCATTCAAGGAAGGCACAGTCACGATTGCGGGCAAGCCAACCCACGACCTTCACCCGAAGACGCTCGCTAGCATCCTCAGACAGGCAGAACTGGAGCTATGACGCAGCGATATCTCATCGTCATCGAGGGGAACGGGAGCGGCAACTACTCGGCGTACTCGCCTGACATTCCCGGATGCGCGGCGACCGGCGATACGCTCGAAGAGTGCGAATCAGTGATGCGTGAGGCGCTCGCGCTTCACATCGAGTCGCTTCGCGAGCATGGAGACGAGGTTCCGCAGCCTTCAAGCCTGGCCGCCTACGTGGAGGTCTGAGACCGCGGTCAGGAGCCGAGCAGGCGGCGCAGGACGAATCGCAGGATCCCGCCGTGGCGGAGGTACTCGCGCTCGCGGGGGGTGTCGAGGCGCAGGCGGGCGCGGAAGACCTTCTCGTCTGCACGCACGGTGACCTCGCTCGCCTCGGCGTTCTCGACGCCCTCGACCGCGAACTCCTCGCGGCCGGTCAGGCCCAGCGAGGCGGCGCTGTCGCCGTCAGTGAACTGCAGCGGCAGGATGCCCATCATCAGCAGGTTCGAGCGGTGGATCCGCTCGTAGCTCTCCGCGATCGCGGCGCGCACGCCGAGCAGCACCGGCCCCTTCGCCGCCCAGTCGCGCGACGAGCCCGAGCCGTATTCCTTGCCGGCGATCACGATCAGCGGCGTGTGCTCGGCGAGGTAGCGCTGTGAGGCGTCGTAGATCGTCATCTCCTCGCCCGAAGGGACATGGACGGTCCAGGTGCCCTCCGAGCCCGGCACGAGCAGGTTCCGGAGACGCACGTTGGCGAACGTCCCGCGCAGCATCACCTCGTGGTTGCCGCGGCGTGACCCGTAGGAGTTGAAGTCCTTGCGCTCGACGCCGTGCCCGACCAGGTACTGCCCGGCGGGGCTCTCGAGCTTGATCGAGCCGGCCGGCGAGATGTGGTCGGTCGTGACCGAGTCGCCGACCATCACGAGGCAGCGCGCTCCGTGGACGTCCTCGACCGTGCTCGCCTCGCGGGGCATGCCCTCGAAGTACGGCGGCTGCCGCACGTAGGTCGAGTCGGGCTCCCAGGCGAACAGGTCGCCCTCGGGCACGGGCAGCGCGCGCCAGTGCTCGTCGCCGGCGTAGACGTCGAGATAGGTGTGCGTGTACATCTCGCTGCGGATCGTCCGCGCGATCACCTCCTGCACGTCCTCGGGGCTCGGCCAGATGTCCGCGAGGTAGACGTCATCTCCGTCCCGGCCCTGTCCGATCGGCTCGGTCTCGAGGTCGACGTCCATCCGCCCGGCGAGCGCGTAGGCGACGACGAGCGGCGGCGAGGCGAGGTAGTTCGCCTTCACCTCGGGATGGATGCGGGCCTCGAAGTTCCGGTTGCCCGAGAGCACGGCGCAGACGACGAGCTCGCCGTCCGCGACCGCCTTCGAGATCGGCTCCGCGAGCGGCCCGGAGTTGCCGATGCAGGTCGTGCAGCCGTAGCCGACGAGGTTGAAGCCGAGCTCTTCGAGGGCGGGCGTGAGACCGGCGGCGTCGTAGTAGTCGGTGACGACCTTGGAGCCGGGAGCGAGGCTCGACTTCACCCACGGCTTGCGCTCGAGGCCGCGCTCGACGGCGTTCTTCGCCAGCAGCCCGGCCGCGATCATCACGGAGGGGTTGGACGTGTTCGTGCAGCTCGTGATCGCCGCGATCACGACCGCGCCGTGCTCGAGCTCGAAGGTGTCGCCGTCCAGCTCGACCTCGACTCCGTGCGGCGCCTCCGCCACGGCGACCGTGGGGGCGTCGACGTCGACCTGCGCCGCCGCGTCGAGCGACTCGTGGCCGGGCGCCTGCTCGGCGACGGGGTCGCTGGCCGGGAACGTGTCGGCGACGCCCGCGTCGTGGGAGTTGCCGTAATCGACCCCGAACGTCGGAAGCTCTTCGAGGAAGGCCTGCTTCGCCCGTGCGAGCGGCACGCGATCCTGCGGCCGCCGCGGCCCGGCGAGGCTGGGCTCGACGGTGGAGAGGTCGAGCTCCACGACCTGCGAGTAGGTGGGCTCGCCGTCGGCCGGGTCGTGCCAGAGCAGGTTCTCCTTGCAGTAGGCCTCGACGAGCTGCACGCGCTCGTCGGCGCGGCCGGTCAGGCGCAGGTACTCGATCGTGCGCTCGTCGACCGGGAAGAAGCCGCACGTCGCGCCGTACTCGGGGGACATGTTCCCGATCGTCGCCCGGTCGGCGAGCGGCAGCGCGGCGAGGCCCTCGCCGAAGTACTCGACGAACTTCCCGACCACGCCGACCGCGCGCAGGATCTGGGTCACCGTGAGGACGAGGTCGGTCGCCGTCGCCCGCTCGGGCAGCCGGCCCACGAGCTTGAAGCCGACCACCTGCGGGACGAGCATCGAGATCGCCTCGCCGAGCATCGCGGCCTCCGCCTCGATCCCGCCGACTCCCCAGCCGAGCACGCCGAGGCCGTTGACCATCGTCGTGTGCGAGTCGGTGCCGACGAGCGTGTCCGGGAAGGCCTGCAGCCGGCCGTCGACCGCGCGCGTCTCGACGACGCGGGCGAGGAACTCGAGGTTGACCTGGTGGACGATGCCCGTCGAGGGCGGGACGACGGCGAAGTTCTCGAACGCGCGCTGGCCCCAGCGCAGGAACGCGTAGCGCTCGAGGTTGCGCTCGAACTCCATCTCGGTGTTGCGGTAGAGCGCGAGCGGGCTGGCGTAGAAGTCGACCTGGACGGAGTGGTCGATGACGAGCTCGACGGGGAGGTGCGGGTTGATGCGGCCCGGGTCGCCGCCGAGATCGCGCATCGCGTCGCGCATGGCGGCGAGATCGACGACCGCGGGGACGCCCGTGAAGTCCTGGAGCAGGACGCGGGCGGGCGTGAAGCCGATCTCGCGTGACGGCTCGGCGGTGGCCACCCACTCGCGGACGGCCTCCGCGTCCCCGGCGCTGCTCGTCCGCAGCACGTTCTCGAGCAGCACCCGGAGCGAGAACGGAAGGTGGCCCACGTCGCCGAGGCGCCAGATCGCATGGTCCACGCCGCCGACGGACAGGGTGGAAGCGTCAGCGGGCATGCCTCGATTCAAGCAGACCCGGCTAGCATCGGGTCGTGACCGGGCGCGAGTTGCTCGACGAGCACGTGCGACGCTTCAACGCCGGCGTCCGGTCGGGCGACTTCGGGCCGATGCTGGAGCTGTTCGCCGACGATGCGGTGCTCACCTTCGTCGGCGTTCCCGTCGGGCCGTTCCAGGGACGCGAGGCGATCGCGGCCGCCTACCGCGACCGGCCCCCGGACGACGAGATCGAGGTGCTCGACGCCTGGAATCGAGACGGCATGCTCGTCGCGCTGTACTCGTGGCGGCGGGATCGAGGCCACGCTGCGGGAGAGCTGTGGCTGGTGCGGGAAGGCGACCTGATCGCCAGACTCATCGTCACGTTCGATCCGGCGGCCTGACGAGTTACGATCCGGGCCGTGGTCGAGTTCACCCTGGACGGCGCGCGAGTCTCGGCTCCGGAGGGCGAGCTGCTCGTGCACGCCGCCGCGCGCCACGGCACGTTCATCCCGACGCTCTGCCACGACGAGAAGCTCGACCCCTACGGCGGCTGCCGCATGTGCCTCGTCGACCTCGAGGGCGCCCCCCGGCCGGTTCCCGCCTGCGCGCAACGCGTGCGCGAGGGGATGGTCGTGTCCACGAACGGCGAGACGGGCGCGTTGCGCAGGACGCTGACCGAGATGCTGCTCGCCGAGCACCTGAGCCCGAACCCGGGCGGGCGCCCGAACGAGCTCACCGACCTGGCCGAGGAGCTGGGCGCGCAGGCGCCGTTCCTGCTCCCCGACGCCGCGCGCGAGCCGTACGAGGACCGCAACCGGCTGATGGGCTACGACCCGGGCGCGTGCATCCTCTGCAACCGCTGCGTCCGCTACACGCAGGAGGTGATGCAGTGCTCCGCGCTCGTGTTCGAGGGGCGTGGCGCCGAGGCGCGGGTCGTCCCCACCCACGGGCACTCCTGGCTCGACACCGAGTGCGAGCTCTGCGGCGGCTGTCTCTCCGTATGCCCGACCGGCGCCATCCACGAGCAGTTCCTCGGCGGCTCGCCGGCCGGCCACGAACGCGCGCTGCGCAAGACCAAGACGACGTGCACGTTCTGCGGCGTCGGCTGCCAGATCGACCTGAACGTCGACCCGGAGACGAAGCGGATCGTCAAGGTCACGTCCGACCCGTCCTACGTCTCGAACGAGGGCAACCTCTGCGTGAAGGGCCGCTTCGCCTTCAACTTCGTCCACCACCCGGACCGGCTCACGCGGCCGCTCGTGCGCGGCGACGACGGGAAGCTCCACCCGGCCTCCTGGGACGAGGCGCTCTCGCTCGCGGCGGCCGGCATGAACGGCGTCAAGGAGCGGCACGGGGCGCAGTCGATCGGCCTGCTCGCCTCGGCACGGCTGACGAACGAGGAGAACTACCTCCTGCAGAAGCTGGCGCGGGGGGTGATCGGGACCAACTCGATCCACTCCTGCGAAGCCACCTGACACGCGCCGACTCTTTACGGCCTGGTCAGGTCGTTGGGCAGAGGGGCGAGCACCAACTCCATCCCGGAGATCGAGGACTGCCGGTTCCTGCTCGTGATCGGCTCGAACACGACCGAGGCGCACCCGGTGCTGGCGCTGCGGATGAAGAAGGCGGTGCGCAAGGGCGCGATGCTCGTCGTCTGCGACCCGCGCAAGATCTGGCTGACGAAGATCGCCAAGCGCCACCTGCAGCTGCGGCCGGGCTCGGACGTCTGGCTGATCAACGCGATGATGCACGTGATCTTCGCCGAGGGCCTGCAGGACGACGCGTACATCGCCGAGCACACCGAGGGCGTCGAGATGGTGCGGGAGATCGTCAGCCGCTACACGCCCGAGGCGGCCGAGGCGGTCACGGGCGTGCCGGCCGAGGACATCCGCGCCACGGCCCGCGAGTACGCGAGCGAGCGGCACGCGGCGATCTTCTACACGCTCGGCATCACCGAGCACGCCTGCGCCGTCGACAACATCTGGTCGCTCTCGAACCTCGTGCTCGCCACCGGACACCTGGGCTACGAGTCGACCGGCCTCAACGCGCTGCGCGGCCAGAACAACGTGCAGGGGCTGAACGACTCGGGCGCCAACCCGGCCTACTACCCGGGCTACCAGGCCGCCGAGGATCCGGAGGTGCTGCGCAAGTTCTCGGAGGCGTGGGGCGGCGTCGAGCTGACCGAGACGCCGGGCTACCGGCTCGACCAGATCCTCTCCGGCCTCTACGACGGGCGCGTGAAGGCGCTCTACCTCGTCGGCGAGAACCCGGGGCACACCGAGCCGAACGCGAAGCACGCCGCGGAGGGGTTCGAGCAGCTCGAGTTCCTCGTCGCGCAGGACCTGTTCCTGAACGAGCTGACCGAGAAGTACGCGGACGTCGTCTTCCCGGCCTCGAGCTTCGCCGAGAAGGACGGGACGTTCACGAACACGGAGCGGCGGATCAACCGCGTGCGCGCCGGTGTGCCGTGCCCCGGCGAGGCGCGCGTCGACCGTGACATCGTCGTCTCGTTCGCGCGCGCGCTCGGCGCCGACTGGCCCGAGTATCCGGACGCGGAGTCGGTCTGGAACGAGTTCGCCGACCTGTCCCCGAACTGGAACGGCGTGCGCTACGACCGGCTCCAGGAGACGGGGCTCCAGTGGCCGTGCGTCGATCGTGACGATCCCGGCACGCGCTTCCTGCACGCTCCGCGGCCCGCGCGGCCGAACGGCCGGGGGAAGCTGTGGCCGGTCGAGTACCAGCCGCCGATCGAGCTGCCCGACGCCGAGTACCCGCTGACGCTGTCGACCGGCCGGACGCTCTACCACTACAACTCGGCGACGATGACGATGCGCGAGGCCGGGATCACGGACAAGCAGGAGGATCCGTTCTTCGAGATCTCGGTCGAGGACGCGTCCGCGCTGGGCCTGTCCGAGGGGGACTGGGCGCGGCTCGTGTCGCGCCGCGGCGACCTCGAGGCGCGCGCCCGGATCTCGGATCGCGTCTACCCGGGGCTCGTCTGGATGGCGCTCCACTTCGCGCAGGCGAAGGTGAACTGGCTGACGCACGACGTCGGCGACCCGCTGATCGGCACGCCGGAGTACAAGGTGTCGGCCGTGCGGGTCGAGCGTGCATCGCGTTAACAACGAGCGATCGCGCCGCCGCGACCGGCATGACGGGCGCGGCCACCCGCGGGGCGTGTGGACCGGGGGTCTGGGGCGCTCCCCAGAGCGCAGCGCCGGATTGGCGCGAGCCGACAACTGAGTACGATCGCGCGGTGAGGATCCGCGCCGCTGTGCTGGAGGAGTTCGGACGGCCGCTCGTCGTGCAGGAGGTCGAGCTGGCGGAGCCGAAGGCCGGCGAGGCGCTCGTGCGGCTGGTGGCCTGCGGGGTCTGCCACACCGATCTGTACACGGCCTCCGGAGCCGACCCGACCGGCTATGCGCCCTGCGTCCTCGGCCACGAAGGCGCGGGCGTCGTCGAGCGTGTCGGCGACGGCGGCCCGGGCCTCGTCACAGCCGGCAACCACGTCGTCACGCTGTTCGCGCCCGAGTGCGGCGAGTGCGTCCACTGCCGCAGCCCGCGCACGAACCGCTGCGTCGCGATCCGCGAGCAGCAGGGGCTCGGCTTCCTGCCCGACGGGACGACCCGGCTCCACCGCCACGGCGAGCCGCTCCGCCACTTCATGGGCACGTCCACCTTCGCCGAGTACGCGGTCATCCCCGAGATCGCGCTGGCGAAGGTCAGCCCGGAGGCGCCGCTCGCCGGCTGCGCGCCGTTCGCCTGCGGCCTGTCGACCGGCATCGGCGCCGCCCTCTACACGGCCTGCGTCGAGCCCGGCTCGACCTGCGCCGTCTTCGGCTGCGGCCTCGTCGGGCTCGGCTGCGTGATCGGCTGCCGCCTCGCGGGCGCGGGCCGGATCGTCGCCGTCGACCTCTCCGAGCAGCGCCTCGCCGAGGCCCGGCACCACGGCGCCACCGACACGCGGGTCGCGGCCGACGACACGGTCGACTGGATCCGGGCCGAGACGGGCGGCTTCGGCGCCGACTACACCTTCGAGGCGACGGGCAGCGTCGGCGTGATGCGGCAGGCGGCCGAGGCGGCGCGCGAGGCGTGGGGTCTCGCGACGATGTGCGGCGTGGCCGGCAAGGGCGAGACGCTCGACGTGGTGCCGCGCCTCCTGATCACCGGCCGTCGCGTCGCCGGCACCTCCTTCGGCGGCGTCAAGGGCCGTTCGCAGGTGCCGGGTCTCGTCGACCGCTGGCTGGCCGGCGAGATCGACGTGGACGCGCTCGTCACCAGCCGCGTCGCGCTCGACGAGGTGAACGACGCCTTCGCAGCGATGGAGCGGCAGGAAGGCATCCGCACCGTGATCGAGTTCGCGTGATCGCGGACATCGAACCGCTGCTCCGGGGACGGTTCGGGCGTCCGTACCGATACGTCGAGGAGACTGAGTCGACGCAGGCGCTGCTCGTCTCCGACGATCCGGAGGGCGCGGTCGCCGTCGCCGATCATCAGACCGCAGGGCGAGGGCGGCTCGGCAGGCGCTGGACGGCGCCGCCGGGGACGGCGATCCAGGCCTCCGTGCTGCTCCGCCCGGCAGCGGGGCTCGCGATCCAGCAGCTCTCTCTGGTCACGGGGCTGGCCGTGGCCGAGACCGTCGAGCTCGCGCTCGACCTGTCCGCGCAGATCAAGTGGCCGAACGACGTGATGGTCAACCGACGCAAGATCGCAGGCATCCTCGCGGAGGCGCGCGACGGGCTCGTCGTCGTCGGGATCGGCCTGAACGTCAACCAGACCCGCGAGCAGCTCCCGGCCGACGCGAGCCTCCCGGCCGCGTCGCTTCGCACCGTCGACGGCGTCGAGCGAGACCGTGCGCCCCTGCTCGCGGATCTGCTCGACCGGCTCGAGCGTCACTACGACGCGTGGGCGGCGGGCGGCCTGGACGCCGTGTTCGACGGCATCGGCTCGCGGGACTTCCTACGCGGGCGTCGCGTCTCGGTCAACGGCCGCGACGGTGTCGCGGGCGGGCTCGACCGGGAGGGCCGGCTGCTCGTCGACGGGCACGCTGTCACGTCGGGCGACGTCCTGCTGTTCGGGTGACCAGTTGAGGAGCACTTCGGGCGGCGTGCCCCAGACGGCCTTGCGGCCGAACGGGATCAGCCGGCGCCGGCCGGTCCTCAGGTTGAGGATGACGACGGCGGTTCGATAGACGATGTCGGCGCGCTTCGCCAGGCTGACGAACGCGAGCCGTATCCCGAGCGGGTCCAGAGCCGGGCTTCCGCCGGCCGCGAATCTGCGCTCGGCGACGGTGGCGAGATCGACCTCCTCGAGCGAACTGTTCGGGTAGAACGCCACGAAGGCGTGGCGTCTATCGGGTGCAAGCTCGATGCCGCTCACTCCGTCGCCGAGCGTGCCGGTATCTGCCTGAGCACGTGCCCCGAGCGGTCGAGCACGACCAGGCGGCCGTGCCGGTCGGCCAGCAGTGCTCCCGGCGGTACCTCCGGTCTCGCGTCGGTGCTCGTTCGGCCGGCGATCGGAACCGCCAGCGCCAGCAAGGACGCAAGGATCACGGACGCCCGAATGCGGGCCCTCACGCACCTGCTCAGGGCGCGAGCTGGAGGGGGATCGCGACCTGATGGATCCGCGAACCGTCCTTCGCCGACAGCTCGTAGACCACGAGCTTGCCCTGCCCGCTGTGCGAGACCGTGAACGG